>NZ_CP046455.1:2798267-3109186 GCF_009734425.1 Corynebacterium occultum | reverse complement strand
ACTTTCCTCGTTCTTTAAGTAGTTCCGGGGTCATTGACAACGACTGATGCCAAAGGAACGGCATAGTCGGAGCAGCCATGTGCAGGCAAGGTGCGCCGGCTCGGCTTTGGCCTCGGAATGGGGGCTGAATGGCGCGGTGGGTTTGTGTAAATGACAGAAGTTGTTCACCGCGCCTTTCACAGTCGGAAAATGGCTGCAACCTCGTCTTCCACAAGTTTATCCACACCTGTGGATAACTCTGCTGTGGATGCTTGTCCACAGCTTAGCGCATCGGCTGTGGATAACGTGAAGCGGGAGTTTCAACCTTTTGACCTGCAGTTATGCTGTGCTGTGTTGGAAATCTCACCCGGTTATCCAAAGTTATCCACAGAGCGGCAAAATCACAGCCTGTGAATTGTGGACTTTGTCTCCATTGTTACTCCCCGATCTGCGGGAATGTCTAGGTGAACGAAAGGTTTCGAGCCCTTAAGTAACTTCTTCCGCCTCCGGAATTCACGTCCGGGCCTCGGCTCGGCTGCAGCTGGCACCGCAAAACCGGGCGTGACCTGTTGAAAATGACAGTTTTGTAATTTCAGGGGCCCCCGTTGCTCGCTCTCGAAATGTGAGGCGCGTCGATTTGTTCTGGCCCCCGAAAGTCACGTAGTCTGTGATGGTCTGTCACACCACCGAGGGTGCAAGCTTTCCGGTTTGTGTGCTTTGAGAGCAGTGCCGGCACTGAAGCCGGGCCATGGGATATCCCCCGGGATGTTCCCAGCGAGTCTGTGCGGAACTGCGCATGGCAGCCTGATCCACCACTGGGTCGTGGTCGCCGTATCTCAGCAAATAACATCCAATTTTTGGGTGACCCACCCGGCAGAGGTTTGAGGTGCAATCCCGCACCACCTCTGAAGCGGTCACCACACATACTTTTAGGAGAATTACCGTGGCAAAGGGCAAGCGGACATTCCAGCCGAATAACCGTCGCCGTGCACGTGTGCATGGTTTCCGTACCCGTATGCGTACCCGCGCCGGACGCGCAATCGTGTCCGCACGTCGTCGTAAGGGCCGCGAGAAGCTGACCGCTTAATTAAGCGCCTTCTCCCCAGGTCTGAAAGGTGCTTCCCCGGCAATATAAGTTCACGTCTCCGGTCCAGTTCGATCGGACGATCAAGCGTGGGCAACGTGCCGGCAGTCGTACCCTTGTTGTTCATCTCTGGGAGGCTTCGGCCGAAGCGGAGCCCGTCATCATCGGCGGACCCCGCTTCGGTCTGATCATTTCCAAAGCCGTCGGGAATGCGGTGGTCCGCCACCGCACCGCTCGACGGCTTCGGCATATCTGCGCCACCCTGGCGCCGGAACTGCCGAAGAACCACCACCTGGTGATCCGGGCTCTGCCCAGGTCCGCTGAGGCCACCTCGGCTGAACTGGAACGGGATCTGCGTCGCACGGTGGAGAAGTTGAAGACCCGTGTGCCACCCCGATGATCCCGTGTGGGATTCGGGTGAGAGGGCAGTTCCCGCCCCGCGGGGCCCCCTGGCACGGGTCTTTTTTTCTGCGGTCCGTTTCTACCAAAACTATATTTCGGCCCTTAAGATGGGGCCCACCTGCCGTTTCGAACCGAGCTGTAGTCGATATGCACTTGAGGCGTTCTCCGGTCACGGAGCTTTCAAGGGGTTATCGCTCACGCTGGCGCGGCTTTCCAAGTGTGGACCCTGGCATCCGGGTGGCTATGACCCGGTGCCTGCAAGAGGCGTCGGGTGAGGTCTGCATTCCCGCGGCCACATCATTCATCAACCACCGAGGAGTTCTGACTTAGAGTGCTCAACTTCGTATACTGGCCGATTTCGGCCATCCTGTGGTTCTGGCACAAGGTCTTCAGCTTTGTGTTGGATCCCGGTGCCGGCATCACCTGGGTGCTGTCGATCATCTTCCTGACCTTCACGGTCCGTACCCTCCTGGTGCGGCCGATGGTCAAGCAGATGCGTTCCTCCCGCAAGATGCAGGAGATGGCACCCAAGCTGCAGGCTGTTCGTGAGAAGTACAAGAACAACCAGCAGAAGATGATGGAAGAGTCCCGCAAGATCCAGAAGGAGGCGGGGGTCAACCCGTTGGCCGGCTGTATCCCGGTGCTGGTCCAGATCCCGGTCTTCTTCGGCCTCTTCCATGTGCTGCGTTCCTTCAACCGCACCGGTGAAGGTGTCGGCCAGTTGGGCCTGTCGATCGAGGAGAACTACAACACCCCGAACTACATCTTCTCTGTGGAGGATGTGCAGTCCTTCATGGATGCGACCTTCTTCGGGGTCCCGCTCTCGGCCTATATCTCCATGCCGGAAGACATGTACGCGGCATTCCCCAATGTCGACTTCGCCCGGATGGACATCATCCTGGTGGCGGCTCCGCTGATTCTGATCATCGCTCTGGCAACGCACTTCAACGCCAAGATCTCCGTCACCCGTCAGCAGTCCCGACTGGCCTCCGGCAAGCAGCAGGCTCCGCAGGGTGAGATGATGCAGTCCCAGATGCAGATGATGAACAAGATGATGCTCTGGGTCATGCCCCTGACCATCCTCTTCACCGGTTTCCTCTGGCACCTGGGCCTGCTCTTCTACATGGTCGCCAATAACATCTGGACCTTCTTCCAGTCCCGCTACATCTTCAACAAGATGGACCGTGAGGAAGAAGCGGAGGAGGAGGTCCGCAAGGCTGCCGCCCGGACCTCCGCCCCGAAACCCGGCATCAAGCCGAATAATCCCAAGAAGAAGCGGAAGTAAACCCCCTGGGTTTCACCCGCCGCAGAAGCTGCCAACCGTCGTCTCCCCGTGAGGGAGGCGGCGGTTGTTCTTGTTTTAAGGTCAGTGAACTAATCTGGGGATAGTTCGACACGACACTCAAGATGAAAGGGGAAGGTTTCACGTGAAACCAAGCGATTCTGACCAACAACCGGATGCGATCGAGACTCCGGAAGTTGCGGCACAGATCTTCGGTGAGAAGCTGGATCAGGCGATCGCCTATCACCGTTCCCTGGCCACCACCGGGTCGGAGCGGGGTTTCATCGGACCCCGTGAGGTTCCGCGACTCTGGGACCGTCATATCCTCAATTGCGCCGTCATCGGCGAGGCCATGCCTGAGGGTGCGACCGTGGCTGATATCGGTTCCGGTGCCGGCCTGCCGGGCATCCCGTTGGCGCTGGCCCGCCCGGACCTGAAGATCACCCTGATCGAGCCGCTGCTCAAGCGCTCGGTCTACCTGGCTGAGATCAAGGACGAACTTGGCCTGGACAATGTCACCGTGATCCGTGGTCGTGCGGAGGAGAAGGCAGTCCGCGCCGAGCTGGGCAAGGTCGACATCGTCACCTCCCGTGCGGTGGCCCCCCTGGGTCGCCTCGTCGGCTGGTCCCTGCCCCTGGCCCGGATCGGTGGTTCCATGATCGCGATGAAAGGTTCCTCGGTCGCCGAGGAAATTGAGCGGGATGCCGAGGAGATCAAGCGTTATGGCGGGGGCGCGAGTGAGGTCATCCGGGTCGGTGAGGGGCTGCTGGCAGAACCCACCACCCTGATCCGCATTCCCCGGGTGCGCTAGTCGTCGGTTAGGCTCTTTGATATCGGGGCCGGGCCGGAATGTTTCACCGGATGGCCCGGAACAGTCCCGCGCTTGGAGCGCGGCAATGACAGTGGCAGAGAAAATGGGCCCTTCCCCGGGGCCAATTGCTTATGGTGGGAGCCCGCCATACGCACTACTGTGGATATAGTGCCCGAAGGCACCGGTTTCAGCATCAGGAAGAGGGGCATAAAGCGTCCATGGATGACCAGCAGTGGGATGACACACCGATCGCCGAGGCAGCCCGCCGGGCGGCGCAGGTGCTCACTCCTAACTCCCTTAAACTGCCGAAGCCGGACTCTCCGCGTCTGATCACGATCGCAAACCAGAAGGGCGGCGTCGGCAAGACCACCTCCTCGGTGAATCTGGCGGCGGGACTGGCACTACACGGAATGAAGGTCCTGGTCATTGACCTGGACCCCCAGGGCAACGCCTCCACCGCCCTCGGTGTGGAACACCGCGCCGGCACGCTGTCCAGCTATGAGATGCTCATCGGGGAGTGCACGCCGGAGGAGGCGCTGCAGCAGTCCTCGGAGATGGAGAACCTCTACTGCATCCCGGCCACCATCGACCTGGCCGGCGCCGAGATCGAGCTGGTCAGCCTGGTGCGTCGTGAGTACCGGCTCTATGATTCGGTCCGGGGTGACTTCCTGGAGAAGTACGGCTTCGATTACGTCATCATTGACTGCCCGCCCTCCCTGGGCCTGCTGACCATCAACGCCATGACCCTGGTCGATGAGGTTCTCATCCCGATCCAGTGTGAGTACTACGCCCTGGAGGGTGTGGGTCAGCTGCTCAACAACATCACCATGATCCGGGAGCACCTGAATACCTCGCTGCACATCTCGGGCATCCTGTTGACCATGTACGACGCCCGCACCAAGCTGGCGGAGCAGGTCGCCACCGAGGTTCGCGAGCACTTCGGGGGTGTCGTGCTGGACACCATCATCCCGCGTTCGATCAAGGTCTCTGAGGCTCCGGGCTATGGGCTGACCGTGATCCAGTACGATCCCGGATCCCGGGGTGCCGGTGCCTACCTGGCGGCAGCGCAGGAGTTCGCCACCCGCGGCGACTACCAGCCCGCACCGGGTACCGGCGCCATCGGCGTCAGCCCGGAGACGGCCCTCGAAATCGAGGCAGCCCTCCGTCAGGCGGAGGCGGAAGAAGCAGAGGGTGCCCAGGCCTCTGACTCAGGATCCGGTGCCCAGCTCGCCGAATCATCGCAGAGCAACGAGGACTGAAAGAAAGGCACCTGAATCATGTCTCAGGAAAAACGCAAGGGGGGTCTTGGTCGCGGCCTGGCCGCACTGATCCCCAGTGCCGCCAGCAGCGCACCGCGGCTCGGTGACTCTGCTGCGGACATCGTCCTCGGCGGTGCCCGTGGCGCCAAGGGTGAGCACGACCGTCGGGAAGCAGAGGTGGAGAAGGCCCGGGTGGCCAAGGCATTCCAGGCCGCCCCGGACGAGTCGGAGGCCGCCGAGGCACCCCGCTCCCCCGTCAACCCCTTCAAGGCCACCGAGGGCGCCCCCACCGGCATCCCGCTGGCCAGTAACCCCCGGGGTGTCTCTCCCCTGGTTGCCCAGGCGGCTGCGGAAAATGACGCCCAGCGCCGCAAGGAGGAAGAAGAAGCTCCGGAAACCCCCGACGCTCCGGAAATCCCCAACGCTCCGGAAACCCCCAACGCTCCGGAAACCCCCGAAACCCCTGAGGCTCCCGAAGCTCCGGTCAGTGCGGCAGAGATCGGTGCCACCTACCGGGAGATCCCCCTCGATGAGATCACCCCGAATCCGAAGCAGCCGAGGAGCGTCTTCGAGGAGGAACCCCTCGATGAGCTGGTTCACTCGATCCGCGAGTTCGGCCTCATGCAGCCGATCGTGGTCCGCCCCAAGCCCAGCGGTGGCTATGAACTCATCATGGGTGAGCGTCGTTGGCGGGCTTCCCGGATTGCCGGGTTGGACGCCATTCCGGCGATCGTGCGGGAGACCGAGGACGGCTCCATGCTGCGCGATGCGCTGCTGGAGAATATCCACAGGGTACAACTCAACCCCCTGGAAGAGGCCGCCGCCTACCAGCAGCTGCTGGAGGAGTTCGATGTCACCCAGGCGGAATTGGCGCAGCGTCTGGGACGTTCCCGTCCGGTGATCACCAATATGATCCGCCTGCTGGGACTGCCCCTCGCGGTGCAGCGCAAGGTGGCTGCCGGGGTGCTTTCCGCCGGTCATGCCCGTGCTCTGCTTGGTCTCAAGGCCGATGATGCCGCCCGCGATCAGCTGGCTGAGCGCATCATCGCCGAGGGAATGTCGGTGCGTGCCACCGAGGAAGCCGTCACCCTGCTCAATCAGGGTGATGAGCTGGAGGCGAAGAAAAAGAAGGAGCCCACCCCGCAACCGGAGTTCCTCACCCGGGCGGCGGACCGTCTCGCTGATGGCCTGGACACCAGGGTGTCGGTGATGATGGGTAAGCGTAAGGGCAAGATCGTCGTGGAGTTCGGCGACCGTGATGATTTTGAGCGCATCATGTCGCTGATCGACCGCGAGCGCTGACCGGGAAATCGCAGATGGGCGCCCGTCTCTACCCCATCAACCAGCAGCACCTGGGTCTCCTGCACCCCCGTGCCGCTCGTTCGGTGTTCTGGGAATGTGACGCGGCGACCGCCACCTCGGTGCACGCCTCCGGTGACCCGCTCTTCGAGAAATCAGCCTGGCTGGCCACCACCACCCATGAGTACGGCTGCTGCGGCTACAGTATCGCCGCCCCCAGCCCCCTGGCTCCGGCTGCCCTGGAAAGTGTCTTCGGCACGGTGCTCTACTGCGGCCGTGACAAGGCCCCTGGGGCGGAGCAGCTGCCCTCCGGACCGGTGTCCGAGGATGCGGAGATCATCACCTCCCTCTTCATCGATGCGGTCCGTTCCGGGGAGGGCATGGAGGCGGTGCTTATCGACGCCGCGATCATGGAGCTGATGGCCAAGGATGTCTCCGCCGTGGAGGCTTTCGGGCTGCGGGAGGATTATATCGAGGACCCGGATCAGCCCATGGACACCCAGCTTGCCGAGCTTGTGGCCAAGGCCGGGGATATCGGTCTGATCAACTTTTCCGTGTTGGAGTCCGCCGGTTTCCAGGTCATCAGGGAGCATCCGGTGATCCCCCGCCTGCGGCTGGAGATTCCACCGCCGGTGGACCTGTTGGCGAAGCTGGGGATCTCCGAGAACCTGGAGAAGGTCGGGGCCTGCTGAAGTACAGCCCCGGCTCCTAGCCCAGTTCCGCCTGCAGCAGTTCGCTGAACTTGTAGGTGCCGGTGGGCTGCTGATCCTGGTCGATCAGGTAGAGGCGTTTCACCGAGACGATGATGGCCTCGGCGATGGCGTCGCGGCCCTCCGGGCTGGCCAGCACCATCACATCACCGGGGTTGCTCAGGTAACCGGCGGTGACCTCGACGGTGGGCATCTTGGTCAGGCGCAGCAGCTCCCAGGTGCGGGCATGGTTGCCGCAGCTGATCAGGCTGGTGCGGGCGGCGATTTCACGCTCGATATAACCGCTGAGGGTTTCCCCGGTCAGTGAGCTGCTGCCGATGTCGCTGCCGAAGTAGAAGGAGGCCACACCATTGGCCTTCTCATTCTCGTAGCGGTCGCAGTTCAGGCTGATCATCAGATCAGCACCGAAGGCGTTGGCGATCTCGGCCCGCTTCTTCGGGCTGGGATCATCCATCCGGGGACGGGAGATGATGGTCTCCATGCCGGCGGCGATCATGCGGCCCTCCACCCGGGTGGCCAGGTCCCAGAGGATTTCCTCCTCGGTGATCTGCCCGAAGGGGCCCCGGACGATCATGCCCTTGTTGGCTCCGCCGAGGGCGGGGTCGATGACCACGCGCTTGCCGGAGAGCTTGGGGCCGGCGTTGCGGACGTGTTCGCGTTCCCGGATGGCCTGCGGGGAGCCGCCGGTGATGCGACGGCCGAGCAGCCCGAGGGCACGGACGGTACCCGGGCCGCAGACCCCGTCATCCTGCAGGCCGGAGTTGAGCTGGTAGTTGCGGGTCGCCAGGTAGGTGGCTTCCCCGAAGTGGCCGTCAACCTTGTGGGAGTAGAAGCCGAGCTCCTGGAGGTGGTCCTGCAGCTGGGCGACATCATCGCCGATCATCTGGTTGCCGGGGACGAAGGAGAGGACGCGGGCACCGAGCTTATAGGAGGCGTGGCGCAGTTCCCGCAGGGTGACATCATTGATCTCACCGGTGGGGATGATGCCGCGGGACTGTTGGAAGGCCTTGAGAACTTCGGCCAGCTCAGGTTCAAAGCTCATGTCGGAGTCGCTGAACTTGTCGGTCTGCCGCCCCGCTACTTCGCCGGCGTAGCCCTGCAGTAGACCGAGGCGGGCAAGGGTCGTCCGGGTTTCCGCAACGCGGGCGCTGCGGTCCCCGACCCTGAGCACGTCTGCCACGACTCTCCTTCCATAAGAACTCTAGATGCTGCTGATGTATCCCCCGGAGCAGGTGGCTCCGCTGCCGGAGGCTGAATTCCTGAGTCAGCGTACCAGCTAGAGATGGTCCTTCAGCATTGCGACAATCTCGGACTTGGGCTTGAGACCGACGAATTCATCGACCTTTTCGCCGTCCTTGAAAACGAGTACCGAAGGGATCGACATGATCTGGAACATGGCTCCCAGGGTGCGCTCAGAATCCACGTCAATTTTGGCGACGGTGATCTGATCACCGAACTCGGCGGCGATCTCCTCGATCATCGGGCTGAGCTTCTTGCAGGGTCCGCACCATTCCGCCCAGAAGTCAACGAGCACCGGCTTCTCGGACTCGATGACGGTGGAGCGGAAGGTGTCCTGGGTGACGTCAATGACATTGCTCATTGGATTTACTCCTCAAAGTTCTGGTGCCGGAATGGTTCCCGGACCCCTGGGGGCCCCTGGTTTGATCCATTCAGCTTAGTTGTCGCCGAGGGCGGCGAGGTAGTGCTCGGCGTCGATGGCGGCGCGGCAGCCGGAACCGGCGGCGGTAATGGCCTGCTGGTAGTGATCATCAACCAGGTCACCACAGGCGAAGACACCGGAGACGTTGGTGCGGGTGGAGGGCTCTTCGACCAGCACATAGCCGTTCTCGTTGAGTTCGACCTGGCCCTGCAGGAAGGTGGAACGCGGGTCGTGGCCGATGGCGACGAACATGGCGGTGACATCCAGGGTGGAGACTTCACCGGTGACGGTGTTGCAGATCTCCAGGCCCTCCACCTTGCCTTCACCGAGAACCCGGTTGACGGTGGTGTCGGTCAGGAAGCGGATCTTCTCATTGGCCTTGGCGCGGTCCAACATGATGGCGGAGGCGCGGAAGCCTTCGCGGCGGTGGACGATGGTGACGGACTCGGCGAACTTGGTCAGGAAGATCGCTTCCTCCATGGCGGAGTCGCCGCCACCGACCACGGCGATGTGCTGGCCCTTGAAGAAGAAGCCGTCGCAGGTGGCGCAGGTGGAGACACCCCGGCCGGTGAGGGTCTGCTCACCTTCGATGCCGAGCTGGCGCGGGGCGGAACCGGTGGAGAGGATGACGGTGCGGGCGAGGTATTCCTGGCCGTCGGCGGTGATGCGCTTGATCTCACCGCTGAGGTCCACGTTCTCGGCCATCTCCATGCGCAGGTCGGCGCCGAAACGCTCAGCCTGGGAACGCATGTCGGCCATGAGCTCCGGTCCCATGATGCCCTGGGCGAAGCCCGGGAAGTTCTCCACATCGGTGGTGTTCATCAGGGAGCCGCCGTACTCATAACCCTCGAAGACGATGGGCTTGAGCTCGGCACGGGCGGCGTAGATGGCGGCGGTGTAACCGGCGGGACCGGAGCCGATGATGGCGACGTCGTGGACCGTAGCTTCCTCTGTCATGAATGCCTCTTTCTGGTTCTTTCCGGGCGTGGGGCGGCGGGAATGCCTGCACTCCCCAAGAAGGGGGGCGCAACGCTCCAAGTGTATCGGGGGAGGTGGCTGGAAGCCGCTTCTCCCCAGGGTTCAACGCTCCCGACACCCCGGAATGTTCCCGGCAGTGTTTTTAGACACCTCACCCCAGGCTGGGTTCCAGTGCCTCCCGCAGGTTTTCCCGGGCCCGGCAGCGCCGCGATTTGATGGTGCCCGGGGCTACCCCGTGCAGATCGGCGACATGGGTGACGTTATAACCGACCAGGTCCACCAGCAGCAGGGCGGCAGATTGCTCGGGGCGGAGGGTGGCCAGGGCCTGTCGCAGCAGGAGCACCAGGTCGACCCGGGACACCGGGTCATAGCTGAGCCGCAGGTTAAATTCATGCGGAATGACTTCATTGTCCAGGGTGGCCACTTCCCGGCGGCTGCGATGGTGGGCGAAATCATAGCCACTATTCATCACCAGACGGTGCAGCCACGTGGAGAGGGAGGCCTCGGCCCGGAAGGTGTGCAGGTTGCGGGCCGCATTGAAGAATGCCTCCTGCAGGATATCGTGGGCATCCTGCTCATTGCGGGTATAGCGCCTGGCCACCCACATTAATCTGGTGGCATAACGATGGAAGATCTCGGTGAAGGCGCCCCGGTCCCCCGCCAGATGTTTATGGACCAGATCCTGGTCCGAGAGTTCGCCAAAATAGCGGTGCTTCATGAATTCCCCCGAATTCCCCGAACTAAAGTTACTCCCCCATTGCACGACACCACCCGGGAAAACACCTGACTCCCCTGCACATCATATTGTGCAGGGGAGTCATTCGGGCCTGCCCCTACTCCAGGGTCTGTCCGATCACCTCAACCTCGGCGATGCCGAGCTCATCCTGCCCGGCGGGCAGCTGATCGAACCAGAGGATCAGCCGGTCGCTCGCCACCTCGGTGGTGGATTCCACGACCAGGGTGTTGAGACCCTCGCTGAGGGTGTCGGCGGCGATTTCGCGGGTCTCGGTCAGGGAGGTTACCGCCCCGGCATCGGTTCCGGCGGGCAGGGCGTGGACGCTGAGCTGGGCCCCGCCCTCGCTCATCCGGATGCTCAGCTGCTGGATTCCGGCGAGGTTCTCCAGCTCCAGGGCGATGCCCACGTCCTCGAAGTTGCCGGCGTAGCGCCAGGTGGTGCCCTCATCGCGGTCGATGATGCGCGCCAGGTTGCCGGGCAGGGAACCCGGCCAACCGCGGGCGTCGTTAAGCGGTTGGATCACCGGCATCACCCGGGGTGCGGTGCTGGTCTGGGAGCCCTGGATGGATTCGGGGCTGATCGGTGACTGCTCGCTGTCCCCGCCGATGAAGCTGGCGATGAAGGCGATCAGGGCGGCACCGATGGTGACCAGGAGGATCACCAGAACGGCGATGGTGGCCAGCATGCGGCGGGAGTAGCTGCGGGAACCGAAACCGGGGCGGTCCTTGGGCTGCGGTGCCGGCTCCCGCGTGACGACGATCGGGGTGGTGCCGGTGTCCGGCCCCTCACCCTCCCCGCTGTCTTCGGCGCCGCTGCCCAGGCCGAGGTGGCGCAGGCGGCGGGAACACTCCGCCGGGGTCAGGGGGATCAGCTCCTCCCCTGCCTCCTCCTCGCCCTTCTCGCGGCGTTTGGCCAGGGCGGCGCTCTGCCGGATTTCATCCCGGAGTTCCCGGATCTCGGCGGGGGCGCTCTCATCCTCGATGAGGACATTGAAGGCCGCGCCGATGGAGGCCAGGTCCGCGGCGTAGGAGGCGTCCGTCAGCACCGCCGGGAAGGCCAGCACGGCCTCACCATCGGTGTTGATGCGGATCCGGGCGTGGTTGTCCAGACCCAGTGGGGTGGCGGAATCCCGGGCGTCGGCCGCGGCATCAGCCAGACCGGAGATTGCGTAGGCGGCGGCACGGGGGTCAGCGCCCTGTTCCGCCACCGCCTTCAGGGAGGTGCCCTGAACCCATTCGGTGACCACCAGGCAACCCGCCCGGTAGGCGTCCACCTCCAGGATGCCGCTGATCGCGGGGTGCTCCAGACGACCCAGCTTGCGGGTGCGGCGCACCACTTCGGCAGCGGCACCCGCAGCCGCGGCCGGGGTGGCCGGGGCCATCGGGGCGGAACCGGTGGTGTCGACGAAAACCAGGCCGACGGTGCGGCCGGAGGAACGTTCCCGGGCCTGCCAGAACCGGGCACCCGGCACACTGCCATGGTCGGCGAGCAGCCGGAAACGACCATCCGAGACCGGGGCGCCGGGCACCAGGCGGGGTCCACGGACCACACCTGCCGACATCGGCGGCGGCACCGGGGAGGCGTTGAAGGTGTCCATGCTCTGCAGCTGGGTGGAGATCTCCTGCACGGTGGGCTCCTCCACCTCGATCTGGCGGGAGGTGTCCGGGCGGATGAAACGACGCAGACCGGGCACCCGCTGCAGGACGACACCCAGGTTCTGGACCTCCGGCAGGCGGGAGAAGGAGAGCGTGACACCGGTGACCACCAGGAAGATGATGCCGGCGATACCGACCTTCACCGCGGCCAGGATACTGCCCATCGGGGAGGGCAGTTCCGGGAAGACCAGGTCCAGCAGGAAGTGCACCACCAGGGCCACTCCCACACCGATGATGGAGGCGGCAGTCGCCCAGGCGGTGGTGCGCATGATGTCCCGGAAGCCCAGGGAACCGAGCTTGCGGCGCAGCAGGAAGGCACCGATGAAGGCACCGGCGACGAAACCGAAACCATTGGCCGCGCCCAGCAGAACCACCACCCGGGAAGGGGAGGCGGCCACCAGCGGGGAAGCCAGGGAAAGCACGATCTTCGTGGCGGTGATGCCGGCGATGATGAAGGTCGGGGTCCACGCCTCCTCACGGGCGTAGAAGACACGCAGATGCAGCAGCACCAGGGCATAGGGGATCAGCGTGAAGGCGGAGAAGCTCAGGGTCAGACCCAGCAGCGAGGAGGACTCCAGGTCGAAGTTGCCGTAGTGGAAGAGCGCCACCGCGATGTCCGGGCCGAAGGCGGTGAAGAACACCACCACCGGGATCAGGGCGATGAAGGTCAACTTGGTGGCCATGGTCAGGTCACCGACCACCGCCTTGTCATCACCCGCCGCAGCATTGCGGGAAAGCCGCGGCATGATCGCCGTCAACAGGGTGACACCGATGATGCCGTAGGGCACCTGCAGCAGCAGCCAGGCCTGGGAGTAGATGATCGGGGCGGCGGCATCCGCCCCGGCGGCGATATTCGTGGTGACGATATAACCGGCCTGGGAGATACCGACATAGACGAGGATGGCCAACGCCATCCCACCGAACTGCTTCAGGCGGTCATCAATGCCCCACAGGGGGCGCAGATCAATCCCGGCGCGGCGCAGCGGCACCAGCATGATCAGGGCCTGCACCACCACGCCCAGGGTGGTGCCCAGGCCGAGCAGCAGCACATGCGGATCGGTGATGCCGGAAGGTGCCGCGGGGTTCAATCCACCCGGCAGCAGCAGGTACAGGGAGAGCACGGCGATGCTGACGAGGTTGTTGGCCACCGGTGCCCAGGCACCCGGCTTGAAGATGCCCTTGGTGTTCAGCACCGCCATGAAGAGGGAGAAGATGCCGTAGAAGAGGATCTGGGGCAGCAGCAGGAAGGCGAAGGAGGTGGACTGGATGACATTGACCTGGCCATCCGTGCCCAGCATCATCCGCGTCAGCAAGGGCGCGGTCAACAGTGCCACCGCGGTGACGATGATCAGCAGGGTCATGGAGAGGGTGAAGAGGCGGCGGATGAAGGCGGCGCCCCGGTCGGCGTCCTCATTTTCCGCCCGCACCAGCACCGGCACCACCAGGGAGGTCAGCACCGCGCCGAGCACAATCTCGGTGATCAGGTTCGGCAGGGTGTTCGCCGTGTTGAAGGCGGAGGCGACCGCCGGGCCCAGGGAGGCGCCGATCATGGCATTACGCAGGAAACCGGTGATCCGGGAGATCAGTGTCGCGATCGCCATTGAACCGGTGGAGCGGACCACATCCTCATTGGAGGTGACCTCCTGCTCCGCGGGTTCCGCCAGAGCAACTCCCCCGGCGGCTGCGGCGGTTTCCGGGGCGGGCTGTGGGACACCCGGGGCGCGGGTCAGCCGGGAGCGGTCCTCCACCGGTGGGGTCTGTCGGGGTCGGGAAACGGGCCGTGGTTCCGGTACCGGGGCCGGTGGGGTGGGTGGCACGATACGGCCACGAAGGCCAGCCGTGGGGGCTGAGCCCTTCATCGGGGTGGGGGCATCAGTGGATGCCGGATCTGGAGTGCTCACGAAGAACCATTCTGATTGAAGTCATCCGGGGGGTCGTACAAGGGGCCTTAATGGTTTCGGTGGTGGTACCAGGAGAGCACCACCACCGAAAAGTCAGGACCTGCCGGGAGGCCTGGGGGAACCGGAATTCTCATCCGCATGGCCACTACCCCGCCGGGGGCTGGCACGTCGTGCGGGGCGCCGGGTCGTCGTCGCCGGGGTGGCGGCTGGTTCAGGTTCGGGGCGTCGGGAAGCTTTAGCGCGGCGCTGCCGCCCCACCCGGAAGATCAACGCCAGTGCCAGAGCCAGTACCAGCAGCACCGCCGCACCGGAGGTGCCGACGGTCCAGGAACGGGTCTGCACACTGATCTCCACCGGATCCGAGATCGCCGCCCCGTCACTGGTGGACAGCCAGAGCACCAGGTCGGTGCGCTCCTGGTCGCCCGGCAGGTCAGCGGTCATCTGCAGGGAGATGGAACCCTGCGCCGGGATCCGGATCTCGGTGGGCACATTCAGACCCACCCCCTCCGGACCGCGGTAGGAGATCTTCGCCTGGGCGGGCAGCGGCAGGCGGTTCTGCGCCACAATCAACAGGGGTGAAGACTCCGAGGCCCGGGTGTAGACATTGCCCGGGGGGATGAGCGACACCGAGCTGCGCAATGCCTGCAGCACTGTCCGGTTGCCGTTGAGGCGTTGATCGGAAGCCTGCACACTCTCCCAGAAACCGGCGTAGGAACGACGGCCCGCACCGCTCAGGGCCAGCAGCAGATCGCGGCGCAGCGGGGCGGTGTACTCATAGCGGGTCAGCGAGATCGCCGGATCATTGCTCATGATCCGGGTCAGGTCATCGGTGTAGTTGGCCTGCTGACTGGCGCGCAGCACCTCCCCATCGCTGAAGATCGTGGGATCCTCATAGGGAGCACCGAAAGCGGTGGCATCCCGCTCATCCACCGGTGCAGCACCATCCAGCCGTTCCTGCTGCGCGGCATCCGGGGTGAGGTACTCAGCCACACCCAGGGGGCTGAGCTCCTGCTCCTCCAACAACTGAGTGAGCGTATCCACCACAGTGGCGGCGGTGCCGGCGGAGAGCTGCGCGGGGGGCATCACGAACAGCGGAGCTGCGCTGAGCTCCCCGGCCTCATCAAGGGTGGCCGCGGACTTCAGCTCCGCGGTAGCCAAGCGGATACCGGCCGCCGCATTCAGATCCCGAGCAGCCGGGGAGTCAATGCGGAAATCAAAACGGGTGGCCGGATTCGAGTAACCGGCGGTCCCCGGGAGGATCCCCGTGGCGGCCAACGTGGCGGCCAGGGAACCCTGGTAACTGACCGAACGGATCCCCGGGGCCAAGGCCGAAAAACGATCCACCCGAGTGGACTGCCACACCGTGTTCTCCGACACCAGCACATTGACCGTGGTGGCCGGAACCTCCGGCAGCGGGGTTGCCGCATCATCCGGAAGACTGGTGTCATCCAGGGTGGCCTCCAGGGACCCACCGCCTGCCTCACCCTCCGAAGCCAGGTCGGAGGCCGAATCTTCCCAGGCCTCCTGCAAACCGGCATGGGCATCAGTACGCTCCGGATCGGCACTCAACCCGGCAGCCTCATTCGTCGCCAGATCAGCCCAGCCCAGGGCCGGTGCCGTCGCAACCCCGACATAGCCACTACCCGGAACCACCACATTGGTCATCGGGATGACCCCCAGGATCCGGCGGATCAGATAAGGACCCCGCTCCAGGGCCTCCCGCATCAACCACTCATTGGCGGTGGAGTTCACCGCATCCAGATCCGCCCCACCCCAGGGCAAGGCCAGGACACAACTCTGCGCCGCAAGTTCCCGCAACTCCGCCAACCAGGTGGCGGCATCCGCCTGGCCGACACCCTGGGTCGCCGGATCGCGGTCCATCTCCTCAGTCCAACTATCACGCAACCGCTGTCCGGCCTCAATCTCCACCGGGCGGGCATCATCAACCAGATAACCACGGCTCATCCGATCCACCGTGTCCAACAACGCCGGGTCAACCCCAATGCAGCTGGCATCCTGCAACGCCTGACCACCCGGCCCGGAAATCGCCTCCCGGTACTCCCCCAACAACAACCGCAGTCGCCCCCCGGGGGCCAACTCCCCCGCCAGATCCTCAGAACCCAGGATCAGCGGAGTCGCGTCCGGGGCATCCCCGGTTTCCCCGGGAAGAATGTCAGTGCGGGCGGCCAAAGGATAAAGCAGACTCACCCCAGGGGTTGCCGCAGGCGCAGGATCCACGGCGTCGATAAGCGTGCCATCCGCAGGGCTCTCCCCGGCGGGCTCCGGCACGCTGAGCAGGAAACGCTCCGTGCTGAACTCTTCCCCCACCACTCCCTCACGCTGACTACGCAACCCGAAAAGCAGCGGGTAGACACCCGGCTCCGTGATGCTCAGGGTGCCGGGCGCGCCGGGGTCAGTGGGGATGCGGAGACTCACCTCCCGGGTTTCGCCCGTGGCCAGGGAGCCCAGCTCAGTGGGAGCGCCATAGTAGGGGTAGGCGGTGGACTCATAACCGATCACCTGCCGGGCGCTGGCCGTGGTGTATGAGGGATCCGCCCGCTGGGGCTGCAGCACCAGCTTCTCCACCAGTTCCCCGCTGTGATTGCTCAGGGCGAAGGTGAGCTCGAGTTCCTCGCCGGGGGTTAGGACCGCCGGTTGTGCGGAAAGCAGCTGGATGGAAATCTCTTCATCGGATTCCCCGGGGCGTAGCAGCGGGTTGATCCACTGCTCCGCCACCGCCGGATCTGAAGGGTTCAGCGGGAGGGGCATTGCCCCGGCGGGGTGCGTGGGCAGCAGGAACAGGGCACCGCTCAGCAGGGCAACGGCACCGAAAGATCCGGTGCGGATCCAACTGGTTCCGGAGTGCGCCTGAAAGCTCACCTCGGTGTCGTCCTTCCCGCTGACTTCTCCTTCCGGGCCAGCTCCGGCAGCAGATCATGTGCGATCCGGGCCAGCTTGCGCTCATCCGCGTAGGCGAGGTGCTCAATGAGCTCACTCGCCGGGATCCAGGACACCTCGGTGACCTCCGGATCCTCATCATTGAGGTCACCGTCGACATAACGCAGCAGATGATGGTGGACAGTTTTGTGGATCCGGGTTCCATCGGAGACGAACCAGTAGTCGATGACCCCCAGGTCGGCGAAGACCTCACCGTGGACGCCGGTCTCCTCCCACACCTCACGCTCGGCGGTGGAGTCCTGGGCCTCACCTGGTTCAACATGCCCCTTGGGCATGGACCACAGGAGTCGGCCACGGCGATCCAGTCGGCCGATCAGGGCGACATAGATCCGGGAGAGGTCCACCTCGCCGGAGTCCTTGACGGCCTCCGCCAGGCCGGAGACCACCAGACCTCCGGCGGAGGTTTCATCGCGGGTGTGCATCCGCGAATTATGGGAACCGCCCCGCTGTTGGCCACGTGCCGGACGGCGCCCCCCGCTGGTCTGGGTGGGCTGGGTGCGGGGAGTGCCACGACGGTTGCGGCCCGCCGCCCCACGGCGGCGGCCCTTTCCCTTGGTCTCGGTGGTTTTGGTGGGGCTGTTGTTCTCCCTGGTCTCCGGTGCCCTGGTCTCGCCTGCCTTGTTCTCCTTGGCTTCGACGCTCTGGGTTTCAGTGCCCTGGGTCTTGGCAGTGGTGGTGGACTTGTTGCCGGAGCGAGATCCGGAACGACGCCGGGAGCGGCGCCGGGACTGGGAGGACTGGGTGCCGCCGGTCTCCTTCGCGCCCTGGGTGTTTTGTTTGCCCTGGCCGCTCTGGGAGTCGCTGGCACCTTCGGTGGGGGTGGAACCCTGCTGTTGGGTGGAGCGCTGCTGGTTGCTGCTGCTGCCGCGGCGTCGGGAACGACGACGGCGTCGCCGCGTTTTGGGCGCACCAGATTCGGGGCCAGCGCCGGAGGACGTGGAGGCTCCCGCGGAGTCCTGCCCGGATTCCCGGGTCCGAGTGTTGTCGTTCATCCCCGCCATCGTATCCGTTGGCGGGGCGATACGGTATTAATGAACCGCCACCGCCTGGGGCGGGTGCCCTTGTTCCGCCCCCTGCCCCGGTCTTTTCGGCCCCCGGCAGCTCCGGTCCTCAAACACCATTGGGTTTTCCTGGGGGCACCCCGGGTAGAATAAGGCAGGTGAACACCGAGGATCTGGGCACTGAGCCCGCAAGTACCGAAGCCGCCTCCCAGGTGGAGTTGATGGCGCGCGCTGAGCGGGCCATCCTCTCCCTCTCCCCCGTTCTCCTGGATCTGGTGGTGGCTTTCCGGGATCGTGGGGAGTCCCTTTATCTGGTGGGGGGCTCGGTCCGCGACGCGCTGCTCGGCAGGCTCGGACATGACCTGGACTTCACCACCTCCGCCCTGCCGGAGGTGACCCGCGCCATTCTGGATGATTTCGCTGAGGTGGTCTGGGATACCGGCATCGACTTCGGCACCCTCTCCGCGGAGAAGCATGGCCAGCAGATCGAGATCACCACCTTCCGCTCCGACACCTATGACGGCCAGTCCCGGAATCCGGAGGTGCTCTTCGGTGACACCCTGGAGGGTGACCTCATCCGCCGGGACTTCAAGGTCAACGCCATGGCGGTGGAATTGCTTATCGACGCCGGGGGTGCCGCCGTCGAAGGCCGCTTCCATGACCCGGTCGGTGGCCTGGCGGATCTGGCGGCCCGCCGCCTGGACACCCCCGCCGCCCCGGAACAGTCCTTCAATGATGATCCGCTGCGCATGCTGCGCGCCGCCCGTTTCACCAGCCAGCTGGGATTCGGGGTGGCGGAACGGGTCAGTGCCGCCATGTCTGACATGGCCGATGAGATTAAGCGCATCACGGTGGAGCGGGTGCAGGCCGAGCTGGACAAGCTGATGGCCGGCCAGGCTCCCTGGACCGGTTGGAACCTGCTGGTCAAAACCGAGGTCGCCGAGCATGTCCTCCCGGAGATCCCCGGGATGAAGCTGACCCAGGATGAGCACCGCCAGCACAAGGACGTCTACGCCCACTCCATGCAGGTGCTGCGCCAGGCCATGGATCAGGAGGAGGATGGTCCTGATCTGGTGTTGCGCTGGGCGGCCCTGCTCCATGACTGCGGCAAGCCCGCCACCCGGGAGTTCAAGCCGGATGGTGGTGGGGTGACCTTCCACCACCATGAGGTGGTGGGTGCGAAGCTGGTGCGCCGACGGATGCGTGCCCTGAAGTACTCCAAGCAAATGGTCGGGGATGTGGGCCAGCTGGTCTACCTCCACATGCGTTTCCACGGTTTCGGTGAAGGCCAGTGGACTGATTCCGCGGTGCGTCGCTATGTCGCCGATGCGGGTGAACTGCTCCCCCGGTTGCACAAGCTGGTGCGGGCGGACTGCACCACCCGCAACCATCGGAAGGCGCAACGCCTGCAACGCACCTACGATCAGCTGGAGGAGCGGATCGCGGAGATCGCCGAGAAGGAAGATCTCGCCCGAGTCCGGCCGGATCTGGATGGCAATGAGATCATGAAGATCCTGAACCTGCCGCCGGGACCGGAGGTGGGCAAAGCCTGGTCTTTCCTCAAGGAGCTCAGGCTGGAACGCGGTCCCCTCGATCATGAGGAAGCGATTGTTGAATTGAAGGCCTGGTGGGCCGGACAACAGTCGGAACAATAGGAAAGGAATTGGGACACGATGGCTGATCTATATGCGGACCGGTTGTTCAATGCCATGGAAAGAATGGCGCCTGAGCCCGGCATGCTGCTCGTGGCTGCCCCGGGCATGCTGTCCGGTGATTTCACCCGCAGCGTGATCATGATCATCGAGCATTCGCCGCAGATGACCTTCGGCGTGAACCTGACTGCCCGCAGTGAGCTTGCGGTCTTCAACGTGATGCCGGACTGGTTGCCCGCGGTGGCCAAGCCTCAGGCCCTCTACATCGGGGGACCCCTGAACCAGCAGTCCGTGGCCGGGCTGGCGGTGACCAAGAACGGGGTCAATATCGATGATCACCCCCAGTTGAACCGACTGGCCAACCGCCTGGCTCATGTGGATCTGCGCTCCAAGCCGGAGGAAGTCGCTGAGCTCGTGGAGGGCATGCGGCTCTTCGCCGGTTATGCGGAGTGGACTCCCGGTCAGCTGGAGGAGGAGATTGAGTTCGGGGACTGGTTCGTCACCCCGGCGCTGCCCTCCGATGTCATTGCTCCGGGTCGAGTCGACCTGTGGGGTGATGTGATGCGACGTCAGCAGATGCCCCTGCCCCTCTTCTCTACCTTTCCGGCTGACCTCGGTGAAAACTAATGGCGAATGTTTCACGTGAAACACTCGGGGAGATCAAGGGGGGAATCAAGGAAACCTGGGCGGTGGGACTCGGCCTGATTCCCCTCGGCCTGGCCTTCGGGCTGTTGGTGACCCAGTCCGGCTTCGCCTGGTGGTGGGCACCGATCTTCTCCTTCATCATCTACGCCGGAAGCATGGAGTTCCTGACGTTGAATCTGGTGATTGCCGGCGTCGGTCCCCTCACTGCGGCGATCACCGGATTCATGGTCAATTTCCGGCATGTCTTCTATGGCCTGACCTTCCCCCGCAAAGAGATCCATTCACCGGTGGGAAAGCTCTACTCCACCTATGCCCTGACCGATGAGTCCTACGCCATCGTCTCGGCCCGTCCCCCGGGGAAGATCTCCGGGGCGCGGGTACTCACGATCCAGATCTTCTGCCAGTCACTCTGGGTGATCCCCGGCATCCTCGGGGCGCTCGCCGGGGAACTCATCCCCCCGGGACTCCAGGGCATGGAGTTTGCACTCACCGCTTTATTCGTGGTGCTCACCTGGGAGTCATTCCAGAATAACCGGGACTTCTCCCTCCCTCTGCTCGCCATGTTGCTGACGCTCATCGCCGGCTTCATCGCCCCCACCCAGATGCTCGTGATCGCGCTGATCGCCTATTTCCTGATCCTGGTTGCGCGCTACCGTTTCCCCAACCTGGACCGCGCCATGGAGCTGCGCCGTCCGGTGGAGAAGGGAAGGCGCTGAGATGACAGGCCTGCCGGAGGGGGTCACCCTGCCCATGGTCTTCGGGGTGCTCATCCCGGTGGCGATCGTGACCCTCGCGCTGCGACAGCTCCCCTTCTCGGCGCTGAAACGCCTCAAGGGCAGTGAGTTCATCGGGATGCTGGGCATCACCATGCCGGTCGGGGTGATGGCGGCCCTGGTGATCTACACCCTCCACAGCCAACTTGAATCCCCCGGCGGTTTGAGCGCCTCCCTCATTGCGGTGGGGGTCACCGTGATCCTCCACGCCTGGCGCCGCTCCGCCGGACTCTCCATCGTCGGGGGCACGCTGAGCTATATGCTGCTGGTGAATCTGGTTTTCTAGGATTTTTCCCTTGCGGAGCTATTTCGCCGGGGACTTTCGCTGGGTAGGCTCAGCCCCATGAGGAAGAGAACCCTGGGAATGCTCGGTGCCGTAGTCGCTGCCCTGGTTCTGCTGAGCGGCTGCGCCACCGCTTCGGAATCCGGCGACTCGGTAGAGGGCGCCTGGGGTTCCGATGAGCCGGGGCAACCCCAGCTGACACTCGAAGCTGATGGAAAACTCCATGGCACCGATGGCTGCAACCGGATGATCGGTACCTGGGAGCTTGAGGGTGAGAGTGTCATCCTCGGCCCCATCGCCACCACCATGATGGCCTGCCCGGATGTGGAGACCTGGCTTTCCGCCGCAGAATCCCTGGAGGTGGAAGGAGCTGTCCTCCATGTCTTCGATCAGGGTGGCGTGGAGATCGGTACCCTCCCCCGACAGGGGGAAGGTGCTTCCTAGAGTTCCGGGAAGATTGCCCTGGCTTCGCTCCAGAGGCCCTCGAATTCTCTCTCATTGAGCATCTCGGCGGTGATGTCCGGGTACTGCTCATAGGTGTCGGGGTGCGGCACCAACTCATTGGGCTGCTGGGAGCCGCCGACCGTCTTCCCGTGATTCATGGCGCCGACGATGGATCCATGGGCGTCGAGTTCAATCATCCGGTAGAGGCGGCAGAGGGTGTCATCGAGAGGCTCCAGCTCGGCAAGGTGGACCGCCTTCCCGGTTCCGGGGATGGACAATTCGGTGCGGACATAAAGGAAAGGTTTCACGTGAAACATCTTCCTGAGGGAGCTGAATTAAAGCAACCCACACCACCCCAGAAATAAAGAAGTCGGCCGGAAAGTGAGGGTTCACTCTCCGGCCGACTTCCCTTGGGGTGGATCTAGCTGGGATCGGACTGCAGCTGCACCTGCTTCGGCCCCTCCCCCCGCTTAGCGTAGCGGGCAGCCAGCCAGGAACACATCATCAACTGGATCTGATGGAAGAGCATCAGGGGCAGGATCAGCAGGCCGAGGTTTGCTCCGCCGAAGATGACCGCCGCCATCGGGAGTCCGGTCGCCAGAGATTTCTTGGTTCCGCAGAACTCGATGGCGATGGTGTCCGCCCGGTTGAAGCCCAGCTTCTGCGCGATGAAGCGGGTCAACCAGAGCATGAAGGCCACCAGCACCACCGAGAAAATGATGAGGAAGATGATGCTGCCGACAGACACACTCGACCAGACCCCGGCGACCATGCCGGCAGAGAAGGCGGAGTAGACCACCATGGTGATGGAACCACGGTCCACGATCTTGGTGCCCTTGGAAGCTGCAGCCTTACCCACCAGCGGACGGAAGAGCTGCCCCAGGATGAAGGGCAACAGCAGCTGCAGTGAAATATTGATGAAGACCGAGGCATCCACCTGAACCCCATCCCCGGCTGACATCAGCAGCATGACCAGCAAGGGGGTGAGGAAGACGCCGGCCAGGTTTGAGGCGGAGGCGGAGACGATCGCGCCCGCCACATTGCCCCGGGCGATGGAGGTGAAGGCCACCGAGGACTGCACCGTGGAGGGCACCAGGGTCAGGAAGAGGATGCCCATGTAGAGATCCTCGGAGATGAAGTAGGTCAGTGGGCGGAGTGCGACACCGATGATGGGGAAGGCCACGAAAGTGAACGCCAGGATCAGCAGATGCAGCTTCCAGTGCTTGAGGCCGTTGAGCGCCTCCTGGGTGGACAGTCGGGCACCATAGAGGAAGAAGAGCACGGCGATGGCGATCTGGGTGGCCAGGGCGAACCATTCGGCGAACTCTCCGCGTGCGGGCAGGATGATGGCCACGAGGACGGCCGCGATGATCAACAGGATCAGCGGATCCGCCTTAGGCAATTTCAGACGGGAGACCATGAGTGCTTAGTCTACGAGCCTCTCCCCCGCCCCACTGGATTTCCCTCCTCCGGAGCGGTGTGGTGGGAGTGGGAATAGTATGTTTCACGTGAAACCCAATCCCTTCTTCGGTGCGGCGGGAAGAAAATGCTTTAGTAGGGTGAGGGGATGAATGTCCTCTTTGAGAAGATGCAGTTGCGGGATCTGGAAATTGCGAACCGGATCTGGCTCCCTCCGATGTGTCAGTACCGGGTTCAGGAGAGGGACGGCGTCCCCACTGATTGGCACCTGGTCCACTATGGTGCCCGGGCTGTCGGCGGTTTCGGGCTGATCATCGCCGAGTCCACCGGCATTGTTCCGGAGGGACGTATCTCCCCGAATTGCACGGGGCTCTGGAATGAGGAGCAGGTTCAGGCCTGGCGGCGCATCGTCGACTTCGTTCATGCCCAGGGCGCGAAGATGGGTGTCCAGCTCAACCATGCCGGTCGTAAATCGAGTACAGTCCCCCTCCTGCCGGATCAGCCGACTTATGATGGAACAGAAACCATCCCGCTGAGTGAGGGTGGGTGGGAGCCGGTCGGCCCCAGCGCCGTGGCCAATGATGGTCTGGCGGTGCCCCGGGAAATGACCCTGGCGGAGATTAGGCAGCTGCCGGAGGACTTTGTCGCGGCGACTCATCGCGCCATGGACGCCGGTTTCGACACCGTGGAGCTCCATGCCGCCCATGGGTACCTGCTGCACCAGTTCCTCTCCCCGCTCGCCAATAAGCGTGAGGATGAATACGGCGGGAGTTTTGAGAACCGCACCCGCCTGCTTCGGGAGGTGGTGGTGGCGGTCCGTAAGGCACTGCCCGAAGGTGTTCCGCTTCTGCTCCGGCTATCCGCCACTGATTGGCGAGATGATGTCCCCTCCTGGACGGTTGAGGAATCCGTGAAGCTGGCTGGGATTCTCAAGGAGTTGGGGGTGGATCTGATGGATGTCTCCACCGGTGGACTTGTTAAGGCGCAGATCCCGGTGGGCCCCGGTTACCAGGTTTCCTTCGCGGAGCAGATCCAGCTGGAAACCGGGATGCCGACGGCTGCGGTTGGTCTGATCACCGAACCACAGCAGGCATTGGACATCATTCAGGAGGTCCGGGCGAGTGCGGTGCTGATCGGCCGCGAGGCCTTGCGGGATCCTTCTTTCCCTTGGCGGATCGCCCGGGAAACCGGTGTGGATTCCCGGGAGGTCCCCTTCCCCGTCGCCTATCACCGCGCGGCCTGGCGCTAGAATCCTATTTCCTGGTGACGCTGAGGGTGCCCCCCGATTCTGTCAGTTGTGAGGGGATCAGGGGGTCCCTGGAGGGGCCGGCGAGCACCGCACCGTCCACGATGGAAAACTCCGAGTTGTGGGCGGTGCAGCGCACGATCTCGCCCTCCACCTCGGTGATGGGGTTGTTCTGGTGGGGGCAGGTGGAGGAGTAGGCGAGGAAGTTGCCCTCGGTGGGTTGGGCGATGATGAAGGAGTCGATGATCACCGCACTACCCACCGGAACCTCGGTGGCTGCCACCTCTACGCTAGGATTGGATCCGCACGCCGCCAGGAACGCTCCGGCGAAGGTAGTTGCAGTTCCGAGTAGAAACATGCGACGATTGCAGGATAAATTGCCCTGAGAGAATCTGGGAGTCTGGGAAGCCATGACTCCAGATTATCGCAAAGGTGCAGCTCATAGGGTTATGGCGACAACCATCATCGGAGGATGAGAAAGCGGGCCTGCCTGATCTTTGGTGATCGGGTTATGGATGACAGCTACAGTTGACTTCGCCCATCATTGGGATCCCCTTTTAAGGCAGTGGCCCGCAAAATTTCAGGCTCAAATTACCTGACCCCAGGGTCATTTAGATAACGTCACTGTGACGCTTCCTCAAAACCAGCTCCATGCTCATGAGAAAACCCACTCCCCTCCCCCACCGGAGAGAAGAGTGGGTTTTTTAGTACCAGAACTACTTCTTGGTGGCTGCCTTCATGGCGGAGACGAATTCCTTCAGCTCTGCGTGCAGTGCTGCGGGATCCACGACGTGACCCGGGTTGGGGTGCACGCCTTCGGTGTGGGCGTCGATGATGCGGGTGATGGCGGAACCGGTGATGGCACCGGAGGCACCGGCGGCAATCGCATCAGCCACGTGCTGCGGGCTGGAGATGCCGAATCCCAGCAGGATCGGGGCGCCCCCGAAGCGCTGGATATTGGCCACCACATCGGCCAGACCGGTGGTCTCGGACTCCCGCTCGGTGCCGGTGACGCCATGGCGGGAGACGGCGTAGATATAGCCCTTGGAGCGGGCCGCCACACCTGCCAGGGTGGCCTCGGCGGCCTGGGCCGGGGCGATGAAGATGGGGTCCACCCCAGCTGCCGCAGCAGCCTCGGCGAACTCCTTACCCTCACGAACGGGAACATCCGGGAGGAGGATGGAGTCGGCTCCGGCTGCGGCGAACTCGGTGTAGAAGCGTTCGATGCCCCGGGTGAAGGGAACGTTGCCGTAAATGAGCATGCCGATGGGCAGCTCCTCCCAGGTTTCCCGGATGCGGCGGATCAGCGCCAGCGCACCGTCCACGGTAGCGCCACCATCGAGTGCCCGGATATGGGACTTCTGGATGGTGGGGCCGTCAGCGACCGGGTCGGAGAAGGGGACGCCGAGCTCGAGGGCGTCGGCACCTGCCTCAACGACGCTGCGGATGATCTCGAAGGAGTCTTCCGGGGTGGGGTCGCCGAGCATGATGAAGGGCACGAAGGCGCCTTCATTCTTCTCCTCGAGGCGGGTGAAGAGGGCTTCATAGCGGGTCATGTTCTAGTCCTCCTTCAGGACGAGCTCGGGGTTTTCCTCGAGGGTGCGGCGGACATGTTCGACGTCCTTGTCACCGCGGCCCGAGAGGCAGACGAGGATGTTGAGCTGCTTGCCCTCTTCCTCGGCGAGGCGGGCACGCTTGAGGGCGTAGGCCATGGCGTGACTGGACTCCAGGGCGGGGATGATGCCCTCCTTGAGGGACAGCAGCTGGAAAGATTCCAGTGCCTCGGCATCCGTGATGCCGACATAGGAGGCACGGCCGCTCTTGTGGAGGTGGGCGTGCTGGGGGCCCACGCCCGGGTAATCCAACCCGGCGGAGATGGAATAGGATTCCTCCACCTGGCCGTCGTCATTACGCATCAGGTAGGAACGGGCACCGTGGAGGATGCCGATCTTGCCGTTGCTGATGGTGGCGCCGTGCTTGCCGGAGTCCATGCCCTGGCCGCCCGGTTCAGCGCCGACCAGTTCCACGCCCTCTTCATCGATGAAGTCAGCGAACATGCCGATGGCGTTGGAGCCACCGCCGACTGCCGCGACAACCAGATCGGGCAGGCCGCCGATGCGTTCCTGCATCTGGGCCTTGGCTTCCTGGGAGATGACCCGGTGGAATTCCCGGACGATCGTCGGGAAGGGGTGCGGGCCAGCGGCGGTGCCCAGCAGGTAGTGGGACTCGTGGAAGGTGGCGGTCCAGTCCCGCAGGGCCTCATTCACGGCATCCTTGAGGGTGCCGGAACCGGCATCCACGGGGATGACCTTCGCGCCGTGCAGCTGCATGCGGTAGACATTCGGCTGCTGACGCTCCACGTCCTTGGCGCCCATGTAGATCACGCAGTCCAGGCCGAGCAGGGCGCAGGCCAGGGCGGTGGCGGTGCCGTGCTGGCCGGCACCGGTCTCGGCGATGATGCGGGTCTTGCCCATGCGCTTGGCCAGCAGTGCCTGGCCGATCACCTGGTTGGTCTTGTGGGCGCCACCGTGGACCAGGTCCTCACGCTTGAGGAAGATCCGGGCGTAACCCTTGCCGGCACCGGCGACCGGGAGGTTGGAGCACTCCGTGATCGGGGTGGGGCGGCCCAGGTAGTCGCGGAGGTAGGCGCGGAATTCCGCCTGGAACTCTTCGTCGGTGGTGGCGTCGACGAAGGCCTGCTCCAGCTGGTCCAGTGCGGGGATCAGGGATTCGGGGACATATTGTCCGCCGAATTCGCCGAAATAAGCCGGGAGCAGCGTTTTGCCGCCGTCGCGGGATGCGTCATCGGTGTGTGGGGTCATGGGTCTACTATGCCTTTCCCTCGGTGTTGTGGGGTTGGGTGAAGGAGCGGATTTCATGGAAGATGCGGCGCAGTGCCCCGGCATCCTTGTGGTGGGCCCACTCCCCTGCCCCGGCGGGATATTCCACACCGGAGTTGAGGTCGAGTCCGGCGCAGCCCACGGCCAGCGCCTCCCTGACATTGGCCAGGTTGATGCCCCCGGCGAGCAGGGCGTGTTCCCGGACCGTAGCCGGGATGGTGGACCAGTCGAAGGTGGTGCCGGTGCCACCCAGACCGGAGTCCAGGATCAGTCGGTCCACGGCTTCAGTCTCCACCAGTGCCGCTGCAAGTTCCGCACCCTGGGGGGCGGACATGGAGATGGCGCGCCAGATCTGGATCTCCGGCCCCACCTCTTCGCGGACCCCGGCCAGCAGTGCCCGTTCATCGGCCAGGGTCTCGCCGAGGGGTGCCTGCACCTGCACGGCGTGGATGCCCGGCTGGATCAGCTCTCCCCAGCCGGAGGTCCGGCGGGAGACGGCGACATAACGCAGCCCCGGCTCGGCACCGATGATTTCCGTGGCGGTTTCACGTGAAACATTGCGCGGGGAAGCCTCTTCGAAGATGAGACCGCCGTAGAGGGCGCCAGCTGCCTTGGCGGCCTGCGCGGCGGTGGCGGTGCGCAGCCCACAGACCTTGTTGCCCCCGTAGATCAGCTCCCGGGCGGCAGCATCCACATCCGGCTGGCTGGTCAGCTGGGAGCCGACCAGGAAGCCATTGGAGTGGCCACCCAGGGCCCGGACGGTGGCGTTATCGCGGACCCCGGACTCGGCCACCAGGACCGCATCTGCGGAGATCAGCTCCGCCAGTCGGCCGGAGCGACTCAGGTCGATGGAGAGATCGTGGAGGTTGCGGTGGTTGACCCCGATGATCTTCGCACCCAGCGCATTGGCCCGGGCAACCTCCTCCTCATCAATGACCTCAGTGAGGACATCCAGGCCGAAACGCTCCGCCTCAGCTGCCAGGGCGCGGTACTCGGCGTCGTCCAGGACGGAGAGCATGAGCAGGATGGCATCCGCACCGTAATAGCGGGCGGCGTGGATCTGCACCTCATCGATGACGAAGTCCTTGCAGAGCACCGGCAGATGCGAGATGGAGGCGACGGTCGACAGGTGGTTATAGTCCCCGCCGAACTTATCCGGTTCGCAGAGCACCGAGATGCCGGCGGCATAGCGGGAGTAGATGGAGGCGATCGCGCCCGGCTCATAGTGTTCCCGGATCATGCCCAGGGAGGGCGAGGAGGACTTGCACTCCATGATGAAACGGTTCAGCCCCCGTCCCCCACCGGGCTGCCCGCCGCCGAGGGACTCATAGAGGGAACGCTCCGAACGGGGAAGCTTATCGACGTCCACGTGGGCGATGCGGGCCCGGATCTCCGGGAGGTGCCCACGGCGGCCCTCAACGATGGATTCCAGAACAGTGGGCAGTTTATGCGCCATAATCAATCTCCTCGTGCTTCTTCAACCATGCGGCAACGGTGCCGTCCTTGATCAGGTCCAGGGCCAGCTGGGTGCCCTCCTTGATGGAGTCGGCCTTGGAGTTCAGGTAGAACATCGCGCCGGCGTTGACCGCCACGGCATCGCGGTGCGCCACCGGGCCGGTCCCATCGAAGATGGCGCGCATGTGGCGGGCGTTCTCCTCACCGTCCCCACCCACCAGGTCGGCCAGCTCACAGCTGCTCACACCCATGTCCTCCGGGGTGAGTTCATAGGTGATGATCTCCCCGTCCTCCTTCAGCTCCCACACCTGGGTGATGCCGTGCACGGCGATCTCATCGGTGCCGGCCCCGTGAACCACCAGGGCGCGCTTGCGGCCGAGTTCCTTCATCACGTTGATGATCATCTCGCCCTGCTCCGGGTTGGCCACGCCCATGATCTGGAAGGCCGGGCTGGCGGGGCTGAGCAGCGGGCCCAGCACATTGAAGATGGTGGGCACCTTCAGCGCCTTGCGCACCGGCTGGGCATGCGCCACCGCCGGGTTGTAGGCCGGAGCGAAGAGGAAGGTGAAACCGGAGTTCTGCACCCACTTCACGGCACGGTCCACATCCAGGTCCAGGGGGATGTTCAATGCTTCCAGGACATCCGCGGAACCGGACTTGGAGCTGACGGAACGGTTACCGTGCTTGATCACGGTGCACCCCCCGGCCGCCGCAACCAGGGAGGCGCCGGTGGTGATGTTGATGGTGTTGGCGCCGTCCCCACCGGTGCCGGCGGTGTCCATCACGTTGTCGGCGTCGAAGGGGAAGGGACGCCCCGCGTTGAGGAAGGCCTTGGCGGCACCGGCGATATCGGCGAAGGTTTCGCCGCGGGTGCGGATGGTGGCCAGCAGTGCGGCGATGTGGATGTCATCGTATTCACCGACCGTCATCGGGGTGAAGACCTTGACGGCCTCCTCCACGGTGGGGTTGTGGTTGTCCAGGTAGTCCAGCAGGACGGAGAGGGTGTCCGGGTGGGTCATTAGTTGGTGCTTCCCTTCTTGGAGTTGTTGAGGAGTTCTTCGATGCTTCGGGTCAGGATGATCGGGCCCGTGGGGCTGAGCACCGACTCGGGGTGGAACTGCAGTCCCAGGGCCATGCCATCGGCGGTTTCCGCGGCCATGATGACCTCGCCGATCTCGGAGCCGATGGTGGCCAGGGGTTCGATGCCTGCCGGGGCGTGGGTGCAGCCCAGGGAGTGGTAGCGGGCCACCGGAACCTTGCGGCCCAGCACTCCCGGCATATCCGGTCCCCCATCGACGCTCAGACCGTGGAACACGGCGTGAACCGCACCCCGGTCCGTGAGGTGCATCTGCTCGGAGATGCCGTGCACCGGGCCGCAGGGTTCGACGGTGCCGCCGTGATGCTCGAGCAGCGCCTGGAAGCCGAGACAGATACCCAGCAGGGGAACCTTGCCGAGCGTGGTGTCGATAAGCGCCATCATCTCCCCCGCCTCCCGGGGATGGCCGGGGCCGGGCGAGAGACAGATCAGGTCCGGCTCGGCGGCGAGCACCTGCTCCACGGGGACGGTGTTGCGGAAGACGGTGCATTCGAAACCGGCGCTGGCGAAGGCGTCCACCAGGTTGTAGACGAAGCTGTCGTGGTTGTCGATCAGGACGATCCTGGTCTTGCTCATCGGATGACCTCCAGGGTTGAGCCGGCGGCCAGGGCGATGGCGTTGAGCACCGCGTAGGCCTTGTGCAGGGTTTCATCAGCCTCGGACTGGGGGTTGGAGTCGCGCACCACACCGGCACCCGCCTGCACCGCGGCCACCCCGTCCTGCACGAAGGCGGAACGGATGATGATGCAGTTGTCCATGTCGCCATTGCCCTTGAGATAACCCACGGCACCGCCATAGGATCCCCGGCGCCGCTTCTCGACGCCGCGGAGCAGCTCCATGGCGCGCAGTTTCGGCGCCCCGGTCAGGGTGCCCATGTTCATGCAGGCCCGGTAGGCGTCCAGGGCATCCAGCTCAGGATCCAGCTCCGCGGTCACCCGGGACACCAGGTGCATCACCCGCGAATAACGGTCCACCTGCAGCAGATCAGCCACCCGGCGGGTGGCGGGAACCGCCACCCGGGCCAGGTCATTGCGGGCCAGATCCACCAGCATGGTGTGCTCGGCGATCTCCTTGGCATCGGTACGCAGCTCCAGCTCGGCCCGGATGTCCAGCTCATCATTGATGCTGCCGTCCGGGTTCAGACCCCGGGTGCGGGTGCCGGCGATCGGGTACAGCTGCACCTCGCGGGTGGCGGCCTCGAACTTCAGGTTCGACTCCGGGGAAGCACCGAACATCTCATAGGAACGGCCGTCCGGGTTGATGCCCCGGACATAGAACATGTACGGGCTGGGGTTGGTGCGGCGCAGCTGGCGGTAGGCGGCGAAGGAATCCGGGCAGGGCGCGGTGAAGGTGCGGGCCGGAACCACCTGGTAGATATCGCCCTTGTAGATGGACTCCTTGAGGTTGATCACCTGCTCACGGAATTCCGCATCGGGGATGTCCGCGGTGACGTGCAGGACATCATCCTCATGCTCGGTGACGCGGTAGGCGTGCTCCGCACCCGGCTCCGCGGCGTCGATGAGCGCGGCAAGTTCCCTCAGCTCCTCGCGCAGGGCGGCCAGGGCGGTGTCATTGGTGGCCACGCCCTCGAGTACCGCGCTGCGCTCCTCATGGTTGATGGTCAGCAGCACCTCGGCGAGGATGAACTGATAATCGGGGTAGGTGTTCACCGACTCCCCCACCTCGGGCAGGGTCTCGAAGGTCTCGAGGTAATCGAAGGCCATGCCACCGGCCAGCATCGGCAGTGAGCCGCTGGCATCGGTGTACCCGGACTCCAGCTGCAGCTTGCGCAGCACCTCGATGCTGGAGACCGCCTTCAGGCGTTCGCGCTCATCCACCGCATCAGAGAGCGGGAATCGGAAGGCGGCATCCTCGAGGGCGTACTCGGCGAGCTGTTCCCGGAGGCGGGCGCTAATGTCCTCCCCGGAGCTGCTCAGCGTCTGGGTGCTTACGGTGTCTCCCTCACAGGTGATGCGCAGGGATGCCTTCAGGACCGCAACGGAACTCAGTCCCGCCCGGGTGGTGATATCGGCGCTTTCCAGCAGTACGGCATCATCGGCGGTGGTGCCGCCGAGGTGGGCGAAAAGATCTGAGGCATCTTCGTGATAACGCACCGGCAGGGAGATGACGGTGGGGTTGAAGCTCATGGGGTGGCTCCCATCCGGGAAGCAGTGGTGGTCATTCCTCTTGGCCTCTCTTAGAAACTTGAACGATGGTGCGGTGCTGCGCTACTTCGCTGTTCAAGCGGGGCCTGCTCTGAGGTGTTTCCGGGTGTGGAATCAGAAAAGGCCCGACGCTTGGTGGAAGCGTGCGAGCCTTGGTTTTAGATCGTGCTTTGTTCTGCAACTTAGTGGCTCGCCGATTAAGCGCGCCACCACCACTGGGTGCTTCGGGGGGAAGATTCGTTGCTCACAAAAAGATATTTTAGCACTGCCCCGTCACTTTCGTCCGAGGATACCCCCATCAATGCTAGTTATTGCCTGAATTTGAGGCATCGGCGGCGCGGCGGACAGCCTCCAGGTCCACGGCTGGTGCGGGCGCCTCATCATGCCCACCGCAACCGCAGCCCCCATCCGTGGAGCAGCTGCTGCAGCCATCATCTTCCTGGTTCTGGGCATCCAGCAGGGTGGCGGCGCGGGCACCGACATTTGCACCCGAAGCCAGGGCGATGATGCCGATGACCAGGGCCACGGCCGGGAGAATCCAGACCCAGCCGCTGGCGACAAAGGAGATGAGGCCACCGAAGACCAGGGCCACACCACCGAAGATCCACAGCGGCCCGGCGACCGCATGCGCGCTATTCCAGATCTCCCGGGACTTACGGACCTCGGGCACACGGAGGCCGATGACCTTATTGCCCGGGAGTCGGCGGGAGGCCGCCATCACTCCGACAGTGAGCAGTACGAGGGCCAGGACGAGGAGAACTACACCGATCAGCACGTTCATGACAACAACCTTAACCCTGAGTTATTCCCGGAGAGAAACCCGGTGAGCGGTTTACCGTGGGCTTTTGCTCACCTTCCCTCCCCTCCCCCACCGGGATGTTTCACGTGAAACATGTCCCGGCGACTGAGCTATGTCTTACCCATGGGGGTGTTGTAACGTCAATCACGCTGCCGTGTACTGTTCCGGCACCAAGACAAACCCCCCGGGCTTTCCCACCTTTTCCTGCACCCGCTCCGGGCGACGCCACGGCGTCGTCAAGCGTTGTTCTTCCCGCGGGGAGGTGTGGCGGACCGGTCCCACCTTGAGACACAGAAAGAGGACCATGGACATCAAACGTCTCTCCTCCTCGCTGCTGGTCCGGATCATCATCGCGATCATCCTCGGCTCCCTCTGCAGCTTGTTCTTCCCGGAGTGGCTGGCGCGCATCTTCGTCACCTTCAACGGACTCTTCAGCAACTTCCTCAACTTCTTCGTGCCGGTGCTGATCTTCGCGCTGATCACCCCAGCCATCGCGGGACTGGGGCGGGGTGCCGGGAAGTGGCTGGGAGTCACCACCGGCATCGCCTACGGCTCCACCATCCTGGCCGGCCTGCTGGCTTATGGTGTGGCCCGGGGCGCCTACCCCTGGATGCTCGGTGAGGGTGAGAACGTGGAGATCGCCGATATCGACGAAGGTGCCCTCACCTCCTACTTCAGCATCGAGATGCCGCCGCCCTTCGAGGTGATGACCGGCCTGCTGCTGGCCTTCTGTGTGGGCCTGGCGATGTCCGTGGTCAAGTCCGACACCCTCTACAAGGCCAGCCGTGACCTGGAGCGCGTGGTGATGAAGGTGATCAAGGTCTTCGTCATTCCCCTGCTGCCCTTCTTCATCTTCGGCATGTTCCTCTCCCTGGGCATGAACGGCAACCTGCTGACCACGATCTCGGCCTTCGCCAAGGTGCTGGTCCTCTCCATCGTGATGACCCTGGTCTTCCTGCTCTTCCAGTACTTCGTGGCGGGTGCGATTGCCAAACAGAACCCCTTCAAGGCGCTGCGCAACATGGCTCCGGCCTACGCCACCGCCCTGGGCACCTCCTCCTCCGCGGCCACCATCCCGGTGACCTACCAGTCCGCGCTGAAGAACGACGTCGACGTCAATGTCGCCGGCTTCGTCATCCCGCTCTGTGCCACCATCCACCTGGCCGGTTCGATGACCAAGATCACCCTCTTCGCCTTCGCCATCGTCCACATGTCCGGCATGGAGGTCAGTGCTGGCCTGGCCATCGGCTTCCTGCTGATGCTGGGTGTCACCATGATCGCCGCCCCGGGTGTGCCGGGTGGTGCCATCATGGCCGCCGTCGGCCTGCTCTCCTCCATGCTGGGCTTCAGTGATGATCAGGTCGCCCTGATGATCGCCGCCTACATCGCCATTGACTCCTTCGGCACCGCAGCCAATGTCACCGGTGACGGCGCCATCGCGATGGTGGTCAACAAGTTCGCCAAGGGCAAGATTCCCGAGACCCGCCCGGAGGACGAGGAAGATCGTATCCTCCTGGACATCTCCGGCCGGGATGCGGTGGAGCACCGCAAGACAGCTGAATTCGAGAAAGAACACCCCCACGCCCACGATTACCCCAGGGACTGATCCTCCTCCCCCACCTCCAAAAAGAGCGCACCATCTGATGATGGTGCGCTCTTTTTCATGTCTATCCGCTTATCGACAGCCCCTGGGTTTTTAGTTCGCTGTTGTTGCGACCTGTGCGGGCTCGAGCAGGTTCTGGGCGAAGAACTCGGCCAGGGCGGCGGTGTCATCCAGCGGCAGAACCGCGGCGACGTGCTGGTCGGGGCGGACCACGATGATGGCACCATCCCGGCTGATGCCACGGGCCTCGAAGTAGTCATCCTCCTTCAGCGAGGACCAGACGTTCTCCCAGTTCTGAAGCTGGAAGGGGCCGACGCGGGGGAAGAAGAGCTCGGGGGCGTCGAAAAGCTCGAAGTCGTGGTAGTGCTGCTGGTAGATGGCCTTGATGTCGAAACGGGCGTTGCGGTCCCCCTCCGTCGGGGTGAAACGGTTCAGGGGGGACTCCGGATCCTGGTCCATCCACTCCGCCCACTCCCGCAGCCTGGACTGCTCTGCCGGGGCCGGCTGGTCGGCGAAGGCGTAGATGCGCCAACGGCCGTCCGCGACATGCTCATGGCCGATGTGGGTGGCCACGGCATCACAACGGCGCATGGCGGGGTGGGACTTGAAGCGACGACCGACCGGGTAGCCGGTGGCCAGATCCTGGTGCTCAGTGCCGGCGGTGATGATGTTGTCGGAGTACTGGGTCAGGAAACCGGCGGCGAACTCCTCGGCCTCGACATAGAACTTCTCCACCGCCTCCGGATCCTCCAGCTGATCGACCGGGGTGGCCATGAGAGTGGACCATTCCTTGTCGAAGGCGATCAGGGCTGCAGCGGCGGGGTGACGCTCACCGTGGTAGGTGCGCAACAGGGAGGTCGGGGCAACCCCGGAGAGCACCTGACCCAGCTTCCAGCCGATGTTGAAGCCATCCTGCATGGAGACATTCATGCCCTGGCCGGCCTTGGCGGAGTGGGTGTGGCAGGCATCGCCGGTGAGGAAGATGCGCGGCACCGCATCCTCGGGAGCATCGGCGGGAAGGTCATCGAAGCCGTCGACCAGACGGTGGCCCACCTCGTAGACGGAGTGCCAGGCAACATCCTTCACGTCCAGGAAATAGGGGTGCAGAATGTCATTGGCCTTCTGGATGACGGTCTCCAGCGGGGTGGAACGGACCTTGTGGTTGTCATCCGCCGGGACCTCACCGAGGTCGATGTACATGCGGGAGAGGTAGCCACCCTCACGCGGGATATGCAGGATGGAGCCGGACCTGGAGTGGATGGCGCACTTGGTGCGGATATCCGGGAAGTCACTGTCCACCAGCACATCCATCACGCCCCACGCGTGGTTGGCCTGCTTGCCCTCGAGCTTGCGGTCGATGGAGTCACGGACCCGGGAGCGGGCGCCATCCGAGCCGACGACGTGCTTGGTGCGGACGGTGCGGGTGTACTCCCCCTCCCCCTCCGTGATGCGCTTCAGTTCCACGAAGACCGGGTACTCGGCATCAGCCGGATCCTCGGAGATCCGCAGGGAGAGGAACTCCCAGCCATAATCCGGGGTCATGCGGGAGGGCGACCACTTCATGAAACGTGCGAAGTAGTCCAGCACGCGGGCCTGGTTGACGATCGTGTGCGGGAACTCGGAGATGCCGTGCTCATCATCGATGGGGCGGGCACCCCGGATGATGTTCCCCGGGTTCTCCGGATCCTGGTTCCAGAAGGCCATCTCAGTCAGGTGGTAGGCCTCCTCGATGATCTCGGTGGCGAATCGGAAGGCCTGGAAGGTCTCGTTGGAACGGGACTGGATACCATCGGCCTGTCCGAGCTGGAGGCGATGATCGCGACGCTCGATGATGCGGGTGTGGACATCCGGGAACATGGACATCTGTGCGGCGGTGATCATGCCGGCCGGGCCGGTGCCGACGATCAGGACATCCATGGTGTCGGGGAGCTCTGTCGGACGGTTGAGACCGATGCCGGCTGCCGGGGCCTGCTTGGGGTCCTGGGAAACGTAGCCGTGATGATGGAACTGCATGCTGTCCTCCTGGAAGTTGAGTGATCGGGTCTTCGGTGACTTCGGTGAGTGTGGGGCTTTAGTGCTTCAGTGAAGTAGCTCCCACACGCTCTGGCCCTGTGACTCTTGACGCATGGGGTCTTATCGTATACGAATCGTATATTTTTGGCAGCACTATCAGAAACTATTTACTGAGCATGAAATGTCCCGTGGACTGCTCTTCCTCATGATCCGGACCCAGCGGGATGCCGGAGCGGTCCTTCAGCAGCAGGATGGCGATCAGACCGACCATGGTGGCACCGACCAGATAGACGCTGACTGCGGTGGTGCCGCCGGTCGCCTCAACCAGGGCGGCGGCAATGGTCGGGGCGAAGGCACCACCCAGGATGGAGCCGATGGCGTAGGTGATGGAGACGCCGGAACCACGGATGGAGGCCGGGAAGAGCTCGGCGTACATGGCGGACTGCTGGCCGTAGGTGAAGCCCAGGCCGGCGGTGAGGAAGATCAGGGCGCCGGTGATGATCCCCAGGTTTCCGGTGTTGACCAGCGGGAAGAGCGCAGCTGCGCCGATGGCCTGAATGAGGAAGCCGATGATGTAGGTGTTGCGGCGCCCCAGGTAATCGGAGACGAAGCCAGCCAGCAGGGTGAAGAGCATCCAGGATGCCGCGGAGCAGGTGACGGCGAGCAGGATCGGGCCGCGCTCCAGGGCCAGGCCATCCGGGTTGGTGGCGTAATTCTGGATGTAGCCACCGGTGGTCATGTAACCCACGGTGCCGTTACCGGCGAAAACCAGGGCACCGGTGATGACCAGCGGCAGATGGCGGCGGAAGAGCGTGCCGACGGGACTGCTGGGGGCAGTTTCCTTACGCGCTGCGATCTCCTCGAACACCGGGGACTCATCCACGCCACGACGGATGTAGAAACCGACCAGGACCAGCAGGATCGAGAAGAGGAAGGGGATGCGCCAACCCCACTCCATGAAGGCGTCACCGGGGGCGAGCACGTTCATGATGGCCAGCGCGCCGGAGGCCAGGAGCAGGCCGGCGGGAACGCCGACCTGGGGTCCGGCACCGAAGAGGCCGCGCTTATTGTCCGGGGCGTGTTCCACGGCCAGCAGAACCGCGGAACCCCACTCGCCACCAGCGGAAATGCCCTGGAGGATGCGGAAGAGGATCAGCATGATCGGGGCCCAGATGCCGATGGAGTCATAGGTGGGGAGCAGGCCGATCAGGGCGGTGGCGCCACCCATGGTGAAGAGGGTGACCATGAGGACCACACGACGGCCGAGGCGGTCAGCGTAGTGACCGGCCAGGAAGGCTCCCAGTGGGCGGAAGAGGAAGGACAGGCCCACCGTCAGGAAGCTGACGATGGTGGCTGCGCCCGGTCCGAGGGGGCCGAACATGAGCTGGTTGAACACGAGTCCCGCCACGCTGGCGTAGAGGAAGAAGTCATACCACTCGATGGCGGTGCCAATGGTTGTGGCGGCGACGACGCGGCGTCGTTCCGCCCTTGTTGTCTGAACCGATGAGGCTGCTGTTTCAGCGATCATGAAGTCTCCATATGAAATGTGTTATTGGCCATTCAGTGCGAAATCTTGTGATTGCCAACACTTGCACTGCTGTGATGGATCATATACGATCGCCCTCAGAATGCAATAGCATCTGATAAACGACTAAGGAGATCCCGTGGCACAAGATCTGACGGTTCCGGTGAAGCCGGGCAAAATCATCGCCGTTCATGTGGCCTTCAACTCGCGGGCGGCGCAGCGTGGCCGGTGGCCCAAGAAGCCCTCGTACTTCCTGAAGGCGGCCAGCTCACTGGCACCTTCGGGTGCCGAGATTCAACGCCCGGAGGGCACCGAACTCCTGGCTTTCGAGGGTGAGATCGCCCTGGTCATCGGCGAGGCGGCCAAGAACGTCTCGCTGGAGCAGGCCTGGGATCATGTCGCCTATGTCACCGCCTCCAATGACCTGGGCATCTATGACTACCGGGCGCAGGACAAGGGCTCCAACACCCGCTCCAAGAGCCGGGACGGTTTCACCCCGCTCGGCCCGGAGCTGATCGACGCCCGCCACATCGATCCGAAGGCCCTGCGGATCCGCACCTGGGTCAATGGTGAACTGGTGCAGGAGGATGGAACCTCCGATGAGGATCTTATTTTCCCGCTGGCACAGTTCGTCGCTGATCTCTCCCAGCACATGACCCTGGAGACTGGGGATGTCATCCTCACCGGCACCCCGGCCGGTTCCACCGTCATCGTCCCCGGTGATGTGGTCGAGGTTGAGGTGGACGCCCCCACGGCGGCAGGGGCACCGACCTCCGGGCGCCTGAGCAACACCGTGGTCTCCGGCCCGGGAGACTTCGACCCCGAGATCGGCATGCTGCCCAATATTGACGATAAGCAGCGCGCGGATGCCTGGGGCACCCCGGAACTGGCCGGCCTGCCGACGGATCCTCATGCCATCAGCCCGGAGCTGCGCGCCAAGCTCATGGCCGCCCCCACCGCCGGACTTTCCGCCCAGTTGCGGGCCCGCGGTCTGAATCAGGTCGTCATCGAAGGTGTCTACCCTCAGAATGTCGGCACCAAGATCGTCGGCCCCGCCCGCACCCTCCGTTTCCTCCCGGAGCGGGAGGACCTCTTCAAGACCCACGGTGGTGGTTTCAACGCTCAGAAGCAGACTTTTGACGGGGTTCGCGAGGGCGAGGTCCTGGTCATCGAGGCCCGCCGCCAACCGGAGTCCGGCACGCTCGGCGATATCCTCGCCATCCGTGCCAAGGCTCGGGGTGCGGCCGGAGTGGTCACCGATGGCGGTGTCCGTGACTACGAGGCTGTCCGCGAGATCGGACTGCCGGTGTTCACCCAGGGCGCCCACCCCGCAGTGCTGGGGCGTCGTCACGTTCCCTGGGACTTTGACCTGGCCATCGGCTGCGGCAATGCCACCGTGGTCCCCGGTGACCTCATCGTCGGTGATGATGACGGTGTCATCGTGATCCCCCGCGCCCTCGCCGAAGAAGTCGCGGATGCGGCCCTGGCCAAGGAGCATGAGGATGAATGGGTCGCCCAGCGGGTTGCCGAGGGGGGCCGCCTCGACGGGCTCTTCCCGCCGACCGGTGCCAACAAGGAGGCCTACCAGGCTTACCTGGCCGCCAACCCGGTGAAGTTCCCGACCCCCGAAAACGGGACCGCTCATGACAGTCGATGATGACAGCCATGCCGGGAACCTGAAATCCGGCGGAGCCAAGCTCAGTAAATCAGAGCAGGCCTACCGCTGGCTCAGGGAGAAGATCCGCACCCGCGAGTATGAACCGGGACACCGCCTGGTGCTCAGCACCCTGGCCACTGAACTCCAGTTCAGCGTGGTGCCGGTCCGGGAGGCGATCCGCCAGCTGGAGGCCGAGGGACTCGTCGACTACGAACACAACGTCGGTGCGCGGGTCTCCACCCTCAACCGTGCCGCCTACTTCGAAACCATGGAGACGGTGGCGCTGCTTGAGGGGAGGGCCACCGCGCTCTCCGTGCCCTACCTCGAACCCGGGGACCTGGCCCGGGCGAAGGAACTCAACGAGAAGATGGAAGCCCTGCTCTCCGACTTCGATGCCGAGACCTTCACCGAACTGAACAAAAAATTCCACACCTCACTCTTCTACAAGTGCCCGAATGCCCGGCTGATTCAGCTGGTCTATGACGAGTGGGAACGCCTGGATTATTTCCGGGTCTCCACTTTCCGTTATGTCCCGGAACGCGCTCGGGACTCGGTCCGGGAACACCGCCAGCTGGTGTCCCTGATCGAAGCCGGCGCTGAACCGGATTATCTGGAGAAGCGGGCCCGGGAACACCGGATGCGCACCTCCCACAGTTATCGCGAACAGATCGCCCGTTCCTTCCACTACTGAATCCCCCCTGCTTTCGAGAACCCCCAAGGAGACCCTCCCCATGTCCTATGACAACGACAGCGCAAAGCCCGCGAACCTGCCGGACAAGCTCCGTCACTACATCGGCGGCGAGTTCGTCGACTCCATTGACGGTGACACCTTCGAGGTCATCAATCCGGTGACCAACGAGGCCTACATCGAGGCCTCCTCCGGCAAGGTCGCCGATGTCGCCGCTGCGGTGGCCGCAGCCAAGCAGGCTTTCGAGGAAGGCCCCTGGCCGAAGATGCTCCCCCGGGAACGTTCCCGCGTGCTGCACAAGATCGCCGACATCGTCGAGAGTCGGGGCGATGAGCTGGCCGCCATGGAGTCCTATGACTCCGGCCTGCCGATCACCCAGGCCCTGGGTCAAGCACGTCGTGCCGCCGAGAACTTCCGTTTCTTCGCCGACCTGATCGTCGCGCAGCATGATGACGCCTTCAAGGTCCCGGGCCGCCAGATCAACTACGTCAACCGTAAGCCGATCGGTGTCGCCGGCCTGATCACGCCGTGGAACACCCCCTTCATGCTGGAGTCCTGGAAGCTGGGCCCGGCCCTGGCCACCGGTAACACCGTCGTGCTCAAGCCGGCCGAGTTCACCCCCCTCTCCGCTTCCCTGTGGCCCGGCATCTTCGAGGAGGCCGGACTGCCCAAGGGTGTATTCAACCTGGTCAACGGTTTCGGTGAAGAGGGTTTCGCCGGTGACTCCCTGGTCAAGCACCCCGATGTCCCCCTGATCTCCTTCACCGGTGAGTCCCGCACCGGTCAGATCATCTTCGCCAATGCGGCCCCCTACCTGAAGGGCCTGTCCATGGAGCTGGGTGGCAAGTCCCCGGCCATCGTCTTCGATGACGCAGACCTTGACGCCGCCATCGACGCCACCGTCTTCGGTGTGTTCTCCCTCAACGGTGAGCGTTGCACCGCCGGCTCCCGCATCCTGGTCCAGCGTGGCATCTACGATGAGTTCGTCGAGCGCTACTCCGCCCAGGCCAAGCGCGTGAAGGTGGGCCTGCCCTCCGACCCCAAGACCGAGGTCGGTGCTCTGGTTCACCCCGAACACTTCGAGAAGGTCATGAGCTATGTCGAGATCGGCAAGTCCGAGGCCAAGCTGATGGCCGGTGGCGGCCGTCCCGAGGGCTTCCCGGAGGGCAACTTCGTGTCCCCGACCGTCTTCGCGGACGTCGCCCCGGATGCCCGCATCTTCCAGGAGGAGATCTTCGGCCCCGTCGTCGCCATCACCCCCTTCGACACCGAGGAAGAGGCCCTGGAGCTGGCCAACAACACCGACTACGGCCTGGCCGCCTACATCTGGACCGCTGACCTCAAGCGCGCCCACAACTTCGCCCAGAACGTCGAGGCCGGCATGGTCTGGCTAAACTCCAACAACGTCCGTGACCTGCGCACCCCCTTCGGCGGCGTGAAGGCCTCCGGCCTGGGCCATGAGGGAGGCTACCGCTCGATCGACTTCTACACCGATCAGCAGGCGGTCCACATCAACCTCGGTGAGGTCCACAACCCGGTATTCGGCAAGCAGGAAGAAGCTGCCGCGAAGATCGACGGCTAGCACCTCCCCCACCCCCCAAAATCCTTCTGAAAGGTAAATAGTCATGTCTGAGAACACCGCTGTCACCGCCCCCGACATCCTGCGCTGCGCCTACATGGAGATCGTGGTCACCGACCTGCAGCGCTCCCGCGACTTCTACGTTGACGTCCTGGGTCTCGTGGTCACCGAAGAGGACGAGAACGCCATCTACCTGCGTTCCCTTGAGGAGTTCATCCACCACAACATCGTCCTGAAGAAGGGCCCGGAGGCCGCCGTGGGCGTGTTCTCCTACCGCGTCCGCACCCCAGAAGACGTCGGCCTGGCTGAGGAGTTCTACAAGGCCCGTGGCTGCCGTGTCGAGCGCCGCAAGGAAGGGTTTGTCAAGGGCATCGGCGATTCCGTCCGCGTTGAGGATCCGTTGGGCTTTCCCTACGAGTTCTTCTACGAGGTCGACCACGTGGAGCGTCTGGCCTGGCACTACGAGCTCTACACCCCGGGTGCCCTGGTCCGTCTTGACCACTTCAACCAGGTGACCCCGGATGTCCCGAAGGCCGAGAAGTACATGGAGGATCTGGGTTTCCGCGTCACCGAGGCCATCCGCGACGCAGAGGGCACCACCTACGCCGCGTGGATGCGCCGCAAGCCCACCGTTCACGACACCGCCATGACCGGTGGCGACGGCCCCCGCATGCACCACATCGCCTTCGCCACCCACGAGAAGCACAACATCCTGTCCATCTGCGACAAGCTGGGCGCCCTGCGCATGTCCGACCACATCGAGCGGGGCCCGGGCCGCCACGGTGTCTCCAACGCCTTCTACCTCTACCTGCGTGACCCGGACGGCCACCGCATCGAGATCTACACCCAGGACTACTACACCGGCGACCCGGACAACCCGGTCGTGGTCTGGGATGTTCACGACAACCAGCGTCGCGACTGGTGGGGCACCCCGGTCGTCCCCTCCTGGTACACCGATGCCTCCCGTGTCCTCGACCTCGACGGCAACCTGGTCCCGCTGGTCACCCGCACCGATGCCTCTGAGCTGGAGGAAACCATCGGCGCCGACGGTTTCTCGTACACCCGCAAGGAAGAGGAAGAGTCCATGCCGGAGTGGAAGAAGGGCGAGTTCAAGCTCGGCCACCAGCTCTAGACCCGTGCCCCCCTGGATAAACATTGAAAACACCTCAGGCGCCTGGACGTGATAGGAAACTAAACTCCGGGCGCCTCAAGGCCTGATGAACCCAGAATTATTGACAGTCCTGGAAAAGCTAGTCCAGCAGAAAGGGAACACGGACCATGCTTGAAGAATCTGCGATTCATAAGATCGCTGATGATCTGGCTGCGGCCGAGGAAAACCGCACCATGATCCCCCGGCTCACCGCCCAGTACCCCGACATGAAGGTCGAGGATTCCTACGCGGTGCAAAACGAATGGAAACGCCGGGGCATCACCGCCGGCCGCACCCTCGTGGGCCGGAAAATCGGCCTGACCTCCCGGGTCATGCAGGAAGCCACCGGCATCACCGAACCCGACTACGGAGCGATTTTCAAAGACCAGGTCTACGACAACGGCTCCGAGATCGAACACGACCGATTCTCCAACGTCCGCATCGAAGTCGAACTGGCCTTCGTCCTCAAAGACGACCTCGCCGGCCCGGATGTCAGCATCTTCGATGTGCTCCGCGCCACCGAATACGTCGTCCCGGCCCTGGAGATCCTCTCCTCCCGCATCGAGATGGAAGGCCGCACCATCGTCGACACCATCGCCGATAACGCCGCCCTTGGAGCCATGGTCTACGGTGGTCGCCCCGTCGCCCCGGACGCCATGGACCTGCGCTGGGTCTCGGCCCTGCTCTACCGCAACCACACCATCGAGGAAACCGGCGTGGCCGCCGCGATCCTCAACCACCCCGCCACCGGTGTGGCCTGGCTGGCCAATAAACTCGCCGACCACGGCGACCACCTTTCCGCGGGAGACATCATCCTCGCCGGATCCTTTACCCGCCCGATGTGGGTGTACCCCGGTGACACCGTCCATGCCGACTTCGGCGCCTTAGGAGATATCACATGTCGTTTCATCTAGAACTACCCGCAACCTTCACCCAGCGCGTGGTCCAGGCCACCCGCCCCCAGATCGGCATGTGGATCTGCTCCGGTTCCCCGGTCGCCGCGGAAATCCTCGCCGGTTCCGGCATGGACTGGGTGCTCATTGACGGCGAGCACTCCCCCTACGGCCTGGAGACCATCACCGATCTGCTGCGCGCCACCGCCGCCTACCCCGCGACCCCGGTGGTCCGCGTCCCGGCGGTGGACCGCGTCCTGATCAAGCAGTACCTCGATCTCGGTGTCCAGAACCTCATGGTGCCCATGGTCCACAACCTGGAGCTGGCCCAGGAGGCCATCGCCTCGGTGCACTACCCACCCACCGGGGTCCGCGGGGTCGGCTCCGCCCTGGCCCGCGCTGCGCGTTGGGGTGCGGTCCCGGACTACCTGAACACCGCTGCGGACACCATCTGCCTGATCATCCAGATCGAATCCGCCGAGGGGGTGGACAACGCCGCGGCGATCGCCGCCCTGGACGGGGTGGATGCCGCGTTCATCGGCCCCTCCGACCTGGCGGCCTCCATGGGACTGCTGGGCCAGCAGACCCACCCGGAGGTGGTCGCCGGTGTCAAACAGTCCATCCAGGCCTTCACCCAGGCCGGCAAACCCGTCGGTGTCAACGCCTTCAACCTCGATCAGGCCCGGGACTACCTGGAGGCCGGTGCCAACTTCGTCCTGGTCGGTGCCGATGTGCAGCAACTCGGTGTTGCCGCCCGTGGTCTGGTCGATACCTTCATCACCCCGTTGGAAGGGAAGTAAATCCATGAGCGTCACTATCGCTGAACTACTCGCCAAGGTGCCCACCGGACTGCTGATCGGGGATGCCTGGGTCGAGGCCTCCGATGGGGGCACCTTCGAGGTGGAAAATCCCGCCACCGGCGAGATCATCGCCACCCTGGCCTCGGCCACCAGCCAGGACGCGATCGCCGCCCTGGATGCCGCCTGCGCGGTCCAGAAGGACTGGGCACGCACCCCCGCCCGGCAGCGTGCCGAGATCCTGCGCCGTGGTTTTGAGCTGGTCGCCCAGCGCGCGGAAGAGTTCGCCACCTTAATGACCCTGGAGATGGGCAAACCCATCGCCGAGGCCCGCGGCGAGGTCGCCTACGGCAATGAGTTCCTGCGTTGGTTCTCCGAGGAAGCCGTCCGACTCTACGGCCGCTACGGTGCCACCCCGGAAGGATCCCTGCGGATGATGACCACCCGCAAACCGGTCGGCCCGTGTCTGCTGATCACCCCCTGGAACTTCCCGCTGGCCATGGCCACCCGCAAGGTCGCCCCCGCGATCGCCGCGGGTTGTGTCATGGTGCTCAAACCCGCCCGGTTGACGCCGCTGACCTCCCAGTACTTCGCCCAGACCATGCTCGATGCGGGACTTCCTCCCGGGGTGCTCAATGTGGTCTCCGGTAAGTCCGCCTCGGCGATCTCCAACCCGATCATGGAGGATGACCGCCTGCGCAAGGTCTCGTTCACCGGTTCCACCCCGGTGGGCCAGCAACTGCTGAAAAAAGCCGCGGACAAGGTGCTGCGTACCTCCATGGAGTTGGGTGGAAACGCGCCTTTCCTGGTGTTCGAGGATGCGGACCTGGATCTGGCGATCGAGGGTGCGATGGGGGCGAAGATGCGCAATATCGGAGAGGCCTGCACCGCCGCGAACCGTTTCCTGGTTCAGGAGTCCGTGGCTGAGGAGTTCGGCCGTCGTTTCGCGCAGCGCCTTCAGGAGCAGGTGCTCGGCAACGGTCTCGATGAGTCCGTGACCGTGGGCCCCCTGGTTGAGGCCAAGGCCCGCGATTCCGTGGCCGCGCTGGTCGACGGTGCGGTCGCCGAGGGAGCGACAGTACTCACCGGTGGTAAGGCCGGGGAAGGTGCGGGGTATTTCTACCAGCCGACGGTGTTGACCGGGGTGACCGCCCGGTCGTCGATCTTCGCCGAGGAAATCTTCGGCCCCGTCGCCCCGATCATCACCTTCCGTGATGAGGCCGAGGCCATTGAGTTGGCCAATGACACCGAGTACGGGTTGGCGTCCTATGTGTTCACCCAGGACACCTCCCGGGTGTTTCGGGTCTCTGACCAGTTGGAGTTCGGTCTGCTCGGGGTTAACACCGGGGTGATCTCGAATGCGGCGGCACCCTTTGGCGGGGTAAAGCAGTCCGGGATGGGCCGTGAAGGTGGTTCGGAGGGTATCGAGGAATACACCTCGGTGCAGTACATCGGTATCCGCGATCCTTACGCGGACCAGAAGAAGTAGTACACCTGGCTCAAATTGAGCCAGCCAACACCCTCACCCGGTAGGCGCTCGGGGACTCGCCGTAGGCCGCCCGGAAGGCCCGCGAGACCTGGGACGCCTCGGGCAGGCCGTAGCGCTGCCCGATCATCTGGATGGTGTCCCTGGCGTGACGGGGGTCCGCCAATTCGCGGCGGATCCCCTCCAGCCGCAGGTTGCGGATGAAATTGGCCACCGTGAAACCATTCTCCGCGAATTGGGTGTGTAGGTGACGGAGCGAGACGAAGAGCGCCTCCGCGACGGTGCCCGGACGTAGCTCCACATCATGCAGGTTGGCGGCGATATAGTCGGTCGCCTGGCGGAAGAGCTCCCCAGAGGGCGGGGGTGCATTGTGATGTAGCTCTGCCGAGAGAACCGTCACCAGCATGTCCAACGCCGAGCGCACCAGAGATCCGGCATGCGGACCATTGAGCACCTCGAAATTCATGGCCAACTGCTCAAAAAGTGGCACCGCAACCCGCCCCAGACCGGAATCCCCGGAGATCCGGGTGGCGGTGACCTGGGCGATGTCCTCTGGAATGAGGTGGACGAAATGCTCCGGGAAGTGCACCACCAGGGTGTGCTGCGGCTCCGGGAAATGAAGGCGGTAGGGACGCTGGCTGACATAGAAAGCCAGGTCACCGGGGTATAGGACGCACTCCCGGCCATCCTGGGAAACCGTGCAAACCCCCTCCAGCTGAAGGCTCAACTTGCCGAAGGATTCGGTTGCCTGGGCAGTTGCCGCGGGCCGTCGTTCCACGGTGTGTGCCGGGGTCTGCAGGTCATAGAGCGTGACATCACCGGTGCGCAGCATGCTGACCTGGGCCTGGAAGCTGGCCGGGTCAGGGGTATCGATCTGCAGGGTTCCGAAAGCCGCGGAAGCATCCGCCCGCCACTGGCTGAAGTTTCTGCTCTGGCTCGGCGAAAGCAGGGAGGGGGACATGCAACCTTCTCACATGATGTCCGTCACACTCAGTGCCAAGTAGTGTGCACGGTAAGTCAATCCGGGAAATGTATAGAAGTTAACAATAGGCCACAACATCACATCCTCGAGGAGAAACCATGAACGAGACCACCACCATCGCCCTGAACTCCTATGCCCAGCTGCTGGCCGCCGTTGATGCTGGCGAGCAGGGCCGCGAGATCTTCGACCCCGCCACCGGCGAGCTGGTGGGTCACGCCCCCCGGCACAGTGTCACGGACCTGCATCGCGCGGTGGACAGCGCCGTCGATAAGCAGAAGGAGTGGGCGAGCCTCAGCGACGCCGAGCGTTGTGACTACCTGAACCGTGCCGCTGATGCCGTGGAGGCCTGCGCTGAAGCGCTGGCGGAGCTGATCTCCCGGGAACAGGGCAAGCCACTCAGTGGTCCCGGGGCACGCTTCGAAGCGGGGGCCTGTGCCACCTGGCTGCGGGTCACCGGCTCCCATGACATCTCTGAGGAAACCCTCGTTGATGACGGTGAAACCCATGCGGTGCTGAACTACCGCCCCATCGGCGTGGTCGGGGCGATCGGCCCCTGGAACTGGCCCGCGATGATCACCATCTGGCAGATCGCCCCCGCCCTGCGGATGGGTAATGCCGTGGTGGTCAAGCCCTCCGAATACACCCCGCTGACGGTGTTGGCCCTGGTTGAAATTCTCAACACCGTCCTGCCGGAGGGTGTGCTGCAGGTGATCTCCGGGGACGGTGAGGTGGGGGCCGCGATCAGCACCCACGAGAAGATCGCCAAGATCATGTTCACCGGTTCCACCGCCACCGGCAAGAAGATCGCCGAGGCCTCTGCCGACACCCTCAAGCGCCTCACCCTGGAATTGGGCGGCAATGATGCGGGCATCGTCCTGCCGGATGCGGATCCCGCCGCCATCGCCCAGGATCTCTTCTGGGGTGCGTTCATCAATGCCGGTCAGACCTGCGCGGCACTCAAGCGCCTCTATGTCCATGATTCCCTCTATGAGGCGGTCTGTGAGGAATTGCGCAAGGTGGCGGAACAGATGCCCATGGGTGTGGGCATGGATGAGCAGAATGTGCTGGGCCCGTTGCAGAACAAGATGCAGTTCGACATCGTGGACCGCCTGGTCAAGGCAGCCACCGACTCTGGTGCACGTGTACTACTCGGGGCCAACCCCGACTATGAGGCACCGGGCTACTTCTACCCCACCACCCTGATCGCCGATATTGACCCGGATAATCCCCTGGTGGTGGAGGAGCAGTTCGGTCCGGCCCTGCCGATCATCCGCTACTCCGATGTGGAGGAGGCCATCGCCGAAGCCAATAAGCTGGATGTCGGCCTGGGAGCCTCCGTCTGGTCTGCCGACCGGGTGAAGGCCCGTGAGGTGGCGGCCCGGATCGAGGCTGGCACGGTGTGGATCAACTCTCATGGCGGGGTCGACCCGCGGATTCCCTTCGGTGGCATCAAGCACTCCGGTTATGGTGTGGAGTTCGGGGTCGAGGGGCTCAAGGGAGTTGCCCTGCCGCAGGTGATCAACGGTTAGTGCCCTCCCCTGGGGTCGAAGCCCCGCCACATGAGGAAATTCTTTTCTGAATTCGGGGGCGAACTTCTATTGCTTGCCCCATACTGTGGGGTGTGAGTATTACCTGGCTCACACCCCCTGTCGCAGCTTTCCGTACCCAAGGAGGGTCAATTGAAGAACGCCATAGTGATCGGAGCCGGGATCGTGGGTCTGTCCACTGCCTGGCACCTGCAGGAACGTGGATTTGAGGTCACCGTCCTCGACCGTGAGGGAGTGGCTGCCGGGTCCTCCTGGGGCAATGCCGGTTGGCTGGCACCCGCGAAGACCATCCCGCTCTCCGATCCGAGTCTCTGGCGCTATGGCCCGAAGGCGATCTTTGATCCCGATGCGGCACTGAGCATGCCGGTACGCATCGACCCGAAGCTCTGGATGTTCCTGGCCCGCTTCATGCTGCAGGCCACTGAACGTTCCTGGGACAACACCATGGCCAACCTCACCCCCATCGACATGGCAGCTCTCGCGGCCTTCGAGGAGTTTGAGTTGGGTGGCGTGGATGCCATGATCCGCAAGGGTCCCTATGTGATCGGCTTCGAGAAGGAGGAGCAGTCCAAGGGATTCCTCCGGGAGATCGCCGGTGCGGTGCGCCACGGTCAGGAGGCGGAGATGACCCGCCTGGACAACCCCCAGGAACTGGCTCCCATGCTCTCTGATGAGGTTCAGGTGGCCTACCGTCTGGAGGGGCAACGTTTCATTGAGCCGGGACCCTATGTCCAGGCCCTGGCCAAGTCCGTGGAGGAGCGCGGCGGGATTATCCGCAGTGGGGTGGAGGTCACGCATGTGGCCAAGGGTTCCCGCCCCGCGGTGATCCTGGCTGATGCTTCCCGTGAGGAGGCTGATGAGGTGGTCATCGCCACCGGTGCGTGGCTCCCCCGCCTGGCTCGTGAGTACGGGGTACGCACCCTCGTGCAGGCTGGCCGTGGTTACTCCTTCACCGTGGAAACCGATAAGCCTGCCGAGCACCCCCTTTATCTGCCGCATCACCGCATGGCCTGCACTCCTTACCAGGGACGTTTCCGCATCGCCGGAACCATGGAGTTCCGACGCCCGGATGAGCCGCTCTACCCGCGTCGTATCGAGGCGATCGTCAACCAGGCGAGCCGCCTGATGCGGGGCATCAACTTCGAGGAACGCCAGGACGAGTGGGTGGGCTCCCGCCCGGTCACCCCAGATGGAATCCCACTGATCGGCCAGACCAAGGCGGAGCATATCTATGTTGCTGGCGGCCACGGGATGTGGGGTGTGGTCCTGGGTCCGGCAACCGGCAAGTACCTCGCCCAGCTTATTGACACCGGTGAAACTCACCCCGTGATCAAGCCCTTCGATCCCTTGCGCTGATCTCCGGCCCTGCTTATCGACGCCCCCCTGCCCACCACGGCCCGTGGTGGGCTTTGGCCGTTGTGGGGATTGTTTAGAAGGGTGGTTCCTCCTCCCGGGTTGTCTCCTCCTGGGTCGGGGCGGTACGGCGTTTGTTGACCCGTTGGGCACGACGCTGCATAAACGACTGCGCAAACAGTGTGCCCGGCCGAGACAAGGGCCCCAGAAGGTGAGGTCCTGGCGGTTGCGGTGGGTGGTCCAGTGTGCGGCGGGGTCGGTGGGGTCGGTGTGGCGGTAGTAGGGGTGTGGGGTGGTGTGCATAGGCGTCCCTGGGCAGGCTCGTGCATGGAATGTGTGTTCGATATCGAAGTTGGGACACGGCCCGGGCATGCCCACCACCCTGGGGGTATCCTGAATCTATCTTCCCAGCTCATGCCATGAAACAGTGGGGGCACCCGTTCGGGAAATCCTACACGCATACAGGTTCGAAAATGGAGAGCGGATTCACTCTGGATAGTCCACGCTTCCCGGCTCTTGTTCTAATACACCTGTATTAGAAGGGTATGCGGTGGGGCATTCCAGGGGGTATCTCAGACGCAGCCCACCCAGGCGGACCTACTGCTCTGTCTGCCGAGCCTGGGGCTCCACCGGGGTGGGCGGGGCGTCGATAAGCACTGGCTGGGGAGCCTGCTTCGGGTGGAGACGGAGGATGTGCAGTGAGACCATCCCGGCGATGATCGGCAGGATGATGGCCGGAATCAGGCTACCGATCAGCAGGATCGTGAGAATGATGCTGAACCACAGGGCAGCCAGGGTGCGGGCCTTGTGGGCAGGCGTCATCGCGTGGTTGTAATAGTTGCTGATGTAGGTGCCGAAGGTCTTGTGGGTGACCAGATAGTTGTGCAGTCGTTGGGAGCTGCGGCCGAAACAGTAGGCGGCCAGCAGCATGAAAGGGGTGGTGGGGAGGATCGGCAGGAAGATTCCGATCGCGCCGAGGGCAAGGCTCAGCGAACCGACCACGATGAGAAACCCCTTGAGCATGGACCCAGCATAACCCCTCCCCAACTGGCCCTGAAAGTATTTGGTGTTCAATAACACTTTCGCCATGACCTGGGAGAAAGTATGTCGGGACAGCTCAAACTGGGGTACACCTGAAGATATGGATTCCTCCTCCACCGGTGCTCCCGGGCCGGATAAACGCGCCTGGCTGCTGCCTACCTTGCGGGGGGCCCGCTCCTCACTCAGCGCTGACCTGGTTGCGGGTTTAACACTGGCGGCGATTGGCCTGCCCGGTTCCATGGCTGCTGCCCAGCTGGTGGGGGTCTCCCCTGCCCTGGGTCTGCTGGCTTTTGTGGTGGGTGCCTTCACCTTCCTTCTCTTCGGTGGGCACCGCATTCTTTCGGTGGGGCCGGACTCCTCCATCGCGCCAATGTTGGCGGCTGGTGCTGCCGGTCACGCCTTGGCCACCGGAGCAGGGGAAGAGAAGGTGGACCCTGGGGCGTTGCTCCTGATCTCCTTGATGGTTGGTGCCATCTTGATTGTGATCGGCCTGTGCCGTGGGGGTTGGATCACCCAGTTCCTCTCCCGCCCGGTGACTGCCGGTTTGTTGGCCGGTGTGGGATTGAACATCATTGCCTCGCAGCTGCATATTGTGCTGGGCATCAATGAGCCGACCAGTGGTTCCGTCCCGGTGCAGGTGCTTGATGTCCTGGACAGTCTGGATGAGATCAACCTCTGGGCGGTGATTCTGGCTCTGGTGGTGCTGGCGATCAGCGGTGGGGCGGCGCGACTCAGCCCCCGATTCCCAGGCCCACTGCTGGGGTTGGCGGTGGTTGCTCTGATCACTGCTTTCGGCGGGCTCAGGGAGCGCGGCGTGGAAACACTGCCCTCGGCGGAGTCGGTGTGGCGGCTCCCCGACTTTGGTGCGGTGCCCTGGGGGCAGGCCTCCGAGATGCTGGTTCCGGCACTGGTCATTGTGGTGCTGGTGACGGTGCAGACCGGTGCCACTGAAGCCGCCACCAAGCAGGGACAGGCCACCCTTGACCGGGATCTGGGGGCTATCGGGGTGGCCTCCGTGGTGGCTGCCGGGGCTGGTGCTTTCGCACTGAATGCTTCCCCACCCCGCACCCGTCTAGTACAGCAGGCTCGGGGCAGGAGCCAGGTGAGTTCCCTGATGGCTGGTTCGATGGTGCTGCTCGTGCTCTTCTTCGGTACCGGTCTGCTGCCGCTGCTGCCGGTGGCTGCCCTGTCTGCGGTGTTGATGCAGATTGCTTTCTCGCTGATCCGTTTCGATCAGCTGCGACATATCGCCCGTTTCAGTAAGGCGGAGCTCGGCATCGCACTGGGCACCATTGTGCTGGTTGCTGTGCTGGGCATTGTGCCGGGTGTGGGAATCGCGGCCGTGGTCACCCTCCTGGACCGCACCCGGCGTGAGGCCCGCCCCCCGGTTTACCGCAAGGGTCTGATCCCTCAGTCCAACCATTGGGTGCCCGTGGATGCCGGGGTGGAGACGGTTCAGGTGCCGGAGGTGCTGGTCTGGTCGGTGGAGGCCCCGATCTGGTACGCGGATGCTGATTATGTGATCCAGAAGCTCCATGAGGAATTGGATGCCGGGGATTATTCAGTGGTGGTGCTGGATGGGGCGGCGGTCTCTGATCTGGATTACACCGGTGTGATCGCCCTGGGAACCCTCATTGATCACATGCTTGATGAGGGCCTCTCGGTGTTGGTGGCACGGGCCACCCGAACCACCCAGGAGGCGTTAGCGCGTGCGGGCCTGCTGGAGAAGGTGAAGTTGCACCCCACCGTCTCTGATGCGGTGAAGGAGGGGGCTGAGATCGCCGGCCTGGAGGATGAGTTCCGGGCTGCCCGGGCGAAGAAGAAGGATCTGGCACGGTTGGCGGAGGATGGCATGGATCAGGCGGAACTGTTGGAGGGTGTGGATGACCCCACCGAGGACCTGGATGTGCCACCGGAAGGGGAAACATCCCGGCAGGAGGAACATCATCGGGAGCAGCGAGCGGATCCTTAAATCCAGGGGCACATCCCTGGCGGCGGCAACCGCTTCCCTTCTAGGCTGGGTGTCATGAACATGGAGTACAAGGTTGTGGAAATGCGGGAGGGCTGGCTGGGCGGCAAGATGTCCGGCGAGAAGCTGGAGAAGCTGCTCAATAAGGAGGCCCGGGATGGTTGGCGTTATAAGTCGATGACCTCGGTGGATGTTAAGGGTCGTATCGGGCCCAGCGGGGTGGACGGTGTCCTGGTGGTCTTCGAGCGCGATGCCGGGTAGCGGTCGGATCAGACCCGTCCTAGATGATTGATTCCTGGGGTTCAGGGGCTTGCCCATCGACATCAGCACACCGACCTTATGGGTGGCCTCGTTGAGCTGGTTACTGGCGTATACGCCTCCCCCGCGATCCGGGAGACCTGCCGCTCTCTCGGAGTCAGGCAGTCGAGGGGAACGATCGGCAGCAGCGCTGATGATGCGCTGGCGTACCCGCTCCACCACCACACGCCAGCGGTGTTCGAGGAGCGTCATCCTGCTATGATGACGCAACCAAACCTATCTTTGGCACATTCATGCTGCCCCTCGTTGCGGATACGACAAGCGGGTGGATGTGCCTGCAGCTGCACGCTTCTGAAGCACCGTTATTGAACGAGGTTGATTCCCATTACTCCGGACCATTTTGCCGCGGAAGACTTGCTGACCTGGGAACACGACGGGGTGGCAGGTTCAGCCATGTGGTGGTCGGCAAATGACCGGGTAGCGCCCAAGAAGCTTGTCGCGGTCGATGACCGGCTCAGCACGGCTCAGGCAATGAGGTATGCAGCTCAGGGCACGGCAATGCTATGGCTGGGCGACTTCTATAACGCAAAACAAATTTTGAGTGCAATAGATCGACGCCTAGCAAAGGGGCGGGGGCGGTCAGCAGCTCAGCCTGTCGTGACCGATGCAGAGGAGTTTTACCGTATCCGCCAGGCCAGAGCCCAACGTTCGCGGATGATGTCATTGGTTCTGGTGCCGCTCACCTTTGACCCACAGAGTGGGAGGGCAATAGTGCCTCTGCCTCGGGCCCCGCACGTTGGTCCGGCGGTTGAGTTCGGATACGGGCAGCGCCCCAGCTCCGGCGAAGAGGGTGCCGTGGTGAGTCTACAAGAGCTGATCGGGGTGCAAGGCGCCTATCAATGGTTCTTGAACGGCGTGGACGTTCCCGCTTTGAACGCGAAGATTCACCCTCACTACGGTACGTTTTTGCCCACCCGTCACGAGTATGTCGATCTTGTTGCCCAGGCACCGCTGAACAATCGGAATTTAGCGTTCGATATTGGCACCGGCACTGGCGTACTGGCCGCAGTACTCGTGAACCGTGGCGTGAAAAAGGTGTTGGGAACAGACCTCAGCCAGCGTGCGGTGGACTGCGCGAACGACAACTTCGCTCGACTGGGCATGCAAGGCACGGCAGAGGCTCAGTTGACCAGCATGTTCCCTGCAGGACGGGCGCCGCTCATCGTCTGCAACCCACCATGGTTGCCGGGCAGCGCGACAACCACACTCGATGCAGCAGTGTATGACCCCGGTAGCAAAATGCTGCTGCAATTTCTGGCCGGGTTGCCGCGTCACCTCACGGATGACGGAGAGGGTTGGTTGATCCTCTCTGATCTCGCCGAGCTGCTTGGCTTGCGCAGTCGACAGATACTTCTGGACGCAATTGACGAGGCGGGGCTTCACGTGATCGATCGGCTCGACACCACGCCCACCCATAGGCGAGCGAAAGATAGCTCAGACCTTCTACACGCCGCACGTTCGAAGGAAGTCACCTCGCTATGGAGATTGCAAGCAAAAGGGCCTGTACCGCGGCGGTGAACGTCAGACACAGGGTGGACCGTCCTAAGCGATGCTCAAGACTGCTCCCCCGTTCCCCGCGAGCCGCTATCGTCCCACGCACGTGGGCGCGAACCAGCAGAATCGGGCGGACGGGTCCCATGATGAGGAACTTCATCGTGTTCTGCAGGCACACAAGAGCCAGGATGTTGAGCCGGTTTGCTGGTTTGGACTGGTCAGGCGTGGGACATCGCTGATAACCAGCCGGACTTCCGACGAGTTATCAGCAACCGCATATTATTCAGCAGTCCCCTAACAGCCCCACTCCTGCTCTGCGCCGGAAAATCCCGGAATGCCCGGGGTTGGACAACGCCACTATCATGAGATCATGTTTGCCATCATGACCGTCACCGGTGCCGACCACACCGGAATCATCGCTCAACCAAGACTGTTAGTCACGACACTCTACTAGGCTGGATTCATGATTGAACATCCTGTGAAGGTGGCTGAGCTTTCAGAGCTTGAACCGGGTGCCGCAGTGGTGATCCCCCCGGAGGTTTCCGGGCACAGCGGGCCCATCGCACTCTTTAATACGGATGGCGGTTTCCGGGCGGTGGAGGATCTGTGCACCCACCTCGGTGCCTCCCTGGCGAAGAGCAGGGTGGAGGGCAATGAGGTGGACTGCTGGCTGCATCATGGCCGCTTCTGCCTGGACACCGGCAAGGCCACGAAGTACCCGGCGCGGGAGCAGCTCGCCACTTTCCCGGTGGAGGTCCGCGGTACCGCGGTCTGGTTGTTGCCCTGAAAGCCCGGAGCGCGCTTATCGACGCCCCCCTGGATGACAGGGAAGGCGGCACCACTCAATCTCAGAGTGGTGCCGCCTTCTTTAATGGAGGGGGTGGGTCAGCTGCGTCGGCGGGTGCTGATTTCTGCGATGAGGACCAGGACTGCGGCGATGACCAGCAGGACGGTGGTCACGGTGAGTGCGGAGGTGAAGGATTCCGCCGGGGTGGCACCGCCGGCCATCCGGGTGGCGTAGATGGAGCCGATGACGGCGGGGCCGAGGGCACCACCGATCTGTCGGATCACGGTGTTGGTGGCACCGGCCATGCCGGCCTGTTTGAGGGGGACGGAGTTGATCGCGACGGTTGCCACAGAGGCGAGCATGATGGCGATGGAGACGCCGAAGATCATCAGGCGCCACACCACATTCAGGTAGGCGGTGGTTTCGTCGGTGTGGGCGATGAGGAAGGTGCCTACCGCGGCGAGCAGCAGGCCGATGAGCAGGGCGGCGTAGGAGGGCAGTTTGGCCAGTGCCTTGCCGGCGAGGGGGGCGACCACGAATGCGGTGCCCGGGAGGAAGACGATGTAGGTGGCGATGCCCAGGGGGTCGAGCTGCTTTGCGGAGCCGAGGAAGAGGGCCAGCATGAAGCCGACTCCCACCACGGAGAACAGTGCCATCATGGCGGCGAAGCAGGCGGCCGCGAAACCGGGGTTGCGGAAGACCCGTAGGTCCATCAGTGGGGCGTAGGTGTTGAGTTCGCGGTAGATGAACAGGGCGAGGGCGATCAGGCCGAGGGCGTAGCCGAGTAGTGCCGGGGTGGAGAACCAGCCCTGGGCACCGCCCTGGATCACGCCGAAGATCAGGCCGATGATGGCCAGGGTGGCGAAGATCTGCCCCTGGATGTCCATGCCTGGTTTGGAGGTCGGGGATTCGGGGAGGGCGGCCTGGGTGATCAGGGCGACGGTGATGGCGACCAGGAAGCTGGGCAGGAAGATCCAGCCCCAGGAACCGATCTTGAGGATCAGGCCGGCGACGATGGCGCCGACGGCCAGGCCACCGGTGGTGCCGGCGCCCCAGAGTGCCATGTAGGGGCCACGCTTGCGGGGGTCGGGCACTGCCATGGCGATCGCACCCAGGGTGGTGGGGAGCAGGGCGCCGCCGCCGAGTCCGGAGAAGGCCTGACCGGTCCACAGCACCGGCATGGCCAGGTCACCGGCCAGGGAGGCCAGGCCGCCGAGCAGGGCGCCGAGGACCATCAGCCAGAGGGCGATGATCATGACTTTGCGGCGGCCGATGTTTTCAGCGATGACACCGGCGGAGAGCACGGCAGCGGACATGGCGAGGATGTAGATGCTCTGCACCCACTGTAGTCCGGAGGTGGTGGCACCGGTGTCGGCGGCGATGGTGGTCAGCGAGACTGACACCAGGTTGATGGGCAGTTGAGCCACCATCACGGCGAGGACGGCGACGGTCACCACTTTTCGGGTGTCTATCGGGGGTTGGGCGGGGGTTGAGGTATTAGTCATGCTTCTATACGGACACTTTCAGGGCTAGGGGTCTTTTGAGACCTAAGCATGTTAGGTGACCTTTACCTCTGAAAGTGAGTGGAGGTGAAAGTGGCAGGAAAAACAACGCTTTCGGGGGTGGGGTCGATGCCCGTAAGTTTGACTTGCGACGACCACACCCCCCTCCTCAGTGTCAGGGGTTGCGGGGGCCGCGGGGACCGAAGTCGAAGTCGGCGGTCATGGGGCCGAAGGTCTTCAGTCCGGCGGGCGCATCCTTGGGATCGAGGTGGAGTTCCAGGAAGGCACCGTCCTCCGATTCCTCGATGTCCGCCAGGGCTTCCTCCAGTTCCCCTTCGGTGCGGGCCTGGTGGCTGCGCATGCTGGTGTCGGGGTGGAAGATGCGGGGCAGTTGGCTGAAGGACCAGTTCTGGATGTCGTTGTATTCGGCGTCCATGCCCAGGATGAGACGTTCGATGGTGTAGCCACGGTTGTTGAGCAGCACGATGATGGGTTTGAGGTTCTGGCGCAGGATGGTGGAGAGTTCCTGGGCGGTCATCTGGAAGGAGCCGTCCCCGATGAAGAGGATGTGGCGACGTCCCGGTTCCGCCAGCTGGCTGCCCAGGGTGGCCGGGAGGGTGAAACCGATGGAACCCCAGATGCCGGAGTTGATGTAGCGGGTGCCGGTGGGCAGGGGGTGGGGGCCCAGGCCGATGCTGGAGGTGCCGGCCTCGGCGATGACCACATCATCCTCCCGGAGGAAGCGGGCCAGGCGCGGCCAGAGACGTTCCTGGGTGAGTTCGGCCCCAGCCTGCACCTCCCAGGGTTCGCTTATCGACGCCGCGGGGGCAGCCGCCACCTGACTGTTGCCGGCAGGCACCCTTTCAAGGAGGAGGTCCAGCAGTTCCAGGACGGTGATGCCGATGAAGTGTTCCTTGCCGATGCTGACATGCTGGTCACCGAAGTCCAGGGTGGTTTCGGGCAGTGCATGGGTGAAACCACCGGAGTTGGCCTCGATGAAACGTGGGGTGGTGGTGATCAGGAAATCGGCCTGTTCGATCGCCGCCTTCACCGCCGGGGCGGAACCCGCACCGTTGTAGGTGCCCAGGAAGAGGGGGTGATGTTCATCTAGTACACCCTTGCCGGAGTTCAGGTGGGCGTAGGGGGTTCCGGTTTTCTCGGCGAAGGCCTGCAGTGCAGGCACGAAGCCGTGGCGGTCGGCGTCCAGGTCGGCGAGGATGACGGGGCGCTGCGCGGCGTCGAAAAGCTCCAGTACCCGGGAGGCGGCGGACTCGAGTCGCTCCGGGTCGCTGCCCGGCAGGGTGAGGTCGAAGTCGGTGTCGGGGGCCTCGACGCACAGGTGGGAGATGTCGGAGGGCAGCTGGAGGTGCACGGGGCGCTTCTCCCGCAGGCAGGTGTGCAGGGCTCGGTCGATCTCCACCACCGCATTCATCGGGGTCAGCCGGACCGCGGTGGCGGTGAACTGGCCGATGCTGTCGAGCATGTTGCGGAAATTTCCGTCCGCCATGGTGTGGTGCAGATCGTAGCGGTCCTCGGTGGCGTAGAGCGGCGGGGCGCCGGCCAGGGACACCAGGGGGACGTGTTCGGCCGCCGCCCCCGCGATACCGTTCAGGGCGCTCAACTCGCCGACCCCGTAGGTGGTCAGCAAGGCCGCGACACCCCGGGAGCGGGCATAACCATCGGCGGCGTAGGCGGCGTTGAGCTCATTGCAGGTGCCGATGAAACGAATACCCTCCGCCTCGTTGACCTGCTCCAGGAAGTTGAGGTTGAAGTCACCGGGGACCCCGATGATCTCGGTGACACCGATCTGCTTGAGGCGGCTGATCAGGAACTCGCCGATGGTGATGCGCATGAGGTTTTCTCCTTGGGTTGTTGTGGGGCTCAGTTGCTGAGCTGGCTCACGGTGGAACGGGCGGCAAGCTCATCCGGGCAGGACTTCGGTGCCTGCTCAGCCACCACGGTGGAGTGGCGACGCTGGTGGAACTGCTGGCCCAGCCAGATCAACGCCAGGGTCATGATCCACAGCGGCAGGGCGAAGAGGGCGATCCGGTAATCCGGCAGGAAACCCATCAGCACCAGCAGCAGGGCGAAGAAGGCCAGACAGAGATAATTGGCCAGCGGGGAGAAGGGGGAACGGTAAGCAGAGGTCTGGCCCTCACGACGCAGCTGCGCCCGGAACCTCAGGTGGGAGATCGCGATGGCGGACCAGGAGATGATCTCCGCAGCCAGGATGATCGCCATCAGGGCGAAGAGCAGCTGACCCTGGAAGAGGAAGTTCAGCAGCACCGCCCCACCCATCAGGCCGGAGTTGAAGAGCAGGGCGCGCAGCGGCAGACCACGCCGGGTGGTGTGGGTGAAGAAGGGCGGTGCCTGACCGTTGAGCGCAAGATCCCGCAGCATCCGGGCACCGCTGTAGGTCATGGTGTTGAACACCGACAGTGCCGCCGCCAGCACCACCACATTCAGCATGATGGCAGCACCACCGATACCCAGGCCCACCAGCACACTGACGAAGGGACTGGTGGTGGCGTCAATCTGGTTCCAGGGCCAGAGCAGCAGCATGATGCCCACCCCACCGACATAGAAGACGATCACCCGGAAAATGACACTGTTGATGGCCTTGGGGATGTTGCGCGTCGGGTTCTCCACCTCACCGGCGGCGGTCCCGATGGACACCACCCCGCCGAAGGTGAAGGTCACCGCGACCAGGGAAAGCATGAAACCACCCAACCCGGTCGGTGAGAAACCACCATGGGCCCAGAGGTTGCTGAAACCGATGGCAGGGTTCGGGCCGACACCCAGTACCAGGCAGAAACCCAGCACGATCATGGCGATCAGGGCGACCACCTTGATCATCGACATCCAGAACTCCACCTCACCGAAGGCACCCACGTGGATGAGATTGATGGCGGTGATCACGAGCAGACAGACCAGGGCGGTGACCCAGTGAGGGTGACCGGGGAACCAGAAGTCCATGAAGGCGCCCGCCGCGGTCAACTCCAGCATGCCGACGACAATGCAGGTGAACCACCAGTTCCAGCCGGTGATGAAACCGGCGATGGGGCCGATGAACTTGCGGGCGTAGAAACTGAAGGAACCGGACACCGGGTGGGCCACCGCCATCTCACCCAACATCCGCATGATCAGGAAGATGATGGTGCCGGCCAGGATGAAGCCCAGGAGTACCGCCGGGCCGGCCAGCGTGATGCTGGCACCCGAACCGAGGAAGAGACCAGTGCCGATGGAGGAACCCAGGGCGATCATCTGCAGGTGCCGGGCCTTCAACCCCCGCTTCAGGCCACTATCTTCAACGGTATGGCTGCTCATGAGAGCACCCCTGCTTCCACCTCGGCGAAGAGCAGCTCAGAGCACTGCCGGTAGGCATTATCGGTCGGGGTGATACCCAACTCCGCCGCCTGTGCCAGATTCTCCCGGGTCTTGCGCGGCACCGTGGCGATCACCCTTTCCCGCAGACTCTCCGGGGAGGCCTGGGCACCGTGGAGGAACTCCTCCGCACCACCCATCACCCCGCCGGTGTTGTGCCACCACTCAGTCTGGAAGAGGATGCCCCGATCCGCCAACAGGCGAGCCAGCCGCTGCTCCTCCGCCTGGTTGGTGGCCTTGATCTGGTTGTTGGCGGGGCCGAAGACATAGGAGTAACACAGTCGGCTGATGCTCTCCTCGTCGAGGATGCCCCCGATCGCGGAAGGACAGAGAATATCGGCCTCAAAACCCAGGACCTCATCCACGCTGATCGCGCCGATCTCCATTGAGGGGTGGGCGGCCTGCAGCTCCTGGACTCGCTGCTGGTTGATGTCGGAGACCGTCAACCGAACCCCAGCCTCAATCAGATGCTCCGCCAGGTGCCAACCCACCGCACCCAGGCCCATCACCACCGCCGACTTCCCGCGCAGCTCATCGTGGCCCTCCTTGAAATGCACCGCCTCCCGCAACGCCAGGTAGGAACCCAGGGCGGTGGGACGGCCGCTCTCCCCCAGCGGAGAACTGGGGCCATTGGTGAACTGGCTGGAGAAATGCTCATTCATCACATCCGCCACCGCGGTACTCAGATTCATGTCCGGGCTGGTCATGGTGCGACAACGATCGATGGCGAAAGCCAGGAAACCCAGGGTCTCCAGATCATCCAGCTCCGGCTCCGCCATGTGCAGGGTGGTCTTGCAACCACCGAAGTCCAGACCGGCGGCAATATTCTTGAAGCTCATCGCCCGGCTCAGATTCAGCCCATCACTGATCACCTCGATCTCCGGGGTGGCCGGATCATGACGGCGGGTACCACCGGCCATGATGGCATGGTGCTTATTGCGCAGACCCAGCGTGCGACTGTGCTGATGACACATGAAACGGATATTGCGGCCGGCATGGAAATACACCTCAATCCCCTCATGGCGGCCCTGGCGCAGCAGATCCAGGATTTCCGCCAGATAATCGCTCAACCCATGCTCCGCGAAAAGAGCCAGCACCTGATCAGTGTCGAGGCTGAAACCGTGCCGGGTCAGGGTGGTGTGGGCGTTGAACTCCCGGTTATAGCGGGAGAAGTCCAACTCCTCTGCCCACTCATGTGCCGCGCTGAGGGTGTGCTCATCAGTGCGCCAGTTGTACTGCAGTTTCAGGGTGGTCAGTCCGGCCTGCTCCAGGGGGGTGAAGATGCTCTGGTCCACGAAGTTCTCCTCGGTATGGGAATGAATCGACAGGACGCGGAAATGGTGTGATCCACGTCATGATTACGAGAACTAATCCTGCTGCAGGGTGTGGGGCTTGTCACTCACCGCCTGTCGAGGATACTTTCGACATATGTCGAATAACCGCTCTGGTGCCGCTGAAAACCTCAGCCGGATCCAGACCCTCACCGATGACCTCGCCCAGGAACTGGGCAGGTCCGTGGAAGTGGACACCCCCTCCTTCGAAGTGGTGTGCGCCAGCGCCCAGATCGGCGCCATCGATGAACGTCGCATCTCCTCGATCATCCACCGCTCCCCTCCCCCGGAACCCGTCCCCTGGATCCTCAGCCACGGGGTGCGCACCGCCATCAGGCCGGTCCGCCTCCCCGCCAACCCCGACTTCGAGATGCTCCCCCGGGTCTGCTTCCCGGTCCGTCGCGCCGGGAAACTCTGCGCCTACCTCTGGCTCTTCGATGAGCCCCGGATGAGTGACGGTGAGATCAGCCGGGTGGAGGAGTTCATTGATCCACTGGCGGGTCTCTTCGCCCATGACGATGGCCTTGATGAACGTGCCCGACTGCTGGACGGTCTGGCCACGGACATCCTCCGGGGTGCTGAGGATGCGGTGCTTCGTGCGCAACGCGGCGGTTACCTGCCCGATGACGGCCGCCTCGGCATCCATGTCATCCGGTTGGGGGAAATGCTTGACGACGCCCCCGCCGGCCGCCTGCAGCGTGAGCTGAGTCGGCTGCACCGCAGCCGTTCTTTCCTGGTGAGCGTGGACTCCGGGATGCTCACCGTGGTGGAACGCAGCCGTTCTGAAACCGACACCGCCAAAGTTCTCGATGAGGTGCGAAGAGCTGCGATCATCAGCGGGGTGAAGGTGGAGGCGGTAGGTTCCGCAGGTGTCACTGAGGCGGGTCGGGCCCGGGGGATCCTGCGCCGTGCCCGTTTCATGTCGGAGGTGGCGGCCCTGCCCGGCATGACTTCCCCGGAACTGTCCTGGGAGGGGGCCGGGGCGTGGCGGATGCTCCTGGGTTGGGAGCTCAATGAAACCACCGTGCACACCCTCAGTGATGATGCCACCCGTCTCCTGCTCGCCGGGGAGCGTAGCTACTGGTCGACGGTGCTGGCCTATCTGGATAACGCCCGCAATGCCACCCTCACCGCCGGGGAACTCTTCATCCACCGTGCCACCCTCCACTACCGACTGGAACGCGCCCGGGAGATCATCGGGGCGGAGGCTCTGGAGGACGGATGGCGGGCAAATTCCCTGCAGGTGGCACTGCGGCTCCACGCCGCTCTGGCGGGGGCGGGGAAGCGTGAAATTCGGCTCTGAACAGTCTGTAATTCTTCCCTTTCCCTCTGCTCCGGCAGCGGTGCTGGCTTATGAAAAGGCCGCTGAGCTGAGACAATGGTGTTATGAGTCAGGAAACCGGGCAAGAAACGTATTCGATGAGCGTGATCGCGAGGGTACGTTCTGACTTCGGGCAGAAGTTCGGTGTACCACGCCAATCCGGCCTGGTGGCGGACCTGCGGGCGAGCATCATCTTCGAGCCGGAGTTCCGGAATGCCGATGCGGTTTCCGGACTGGAGGGATTCAGTCATTTGTGGCTGATCTGGGCTTTCTCCGAGAATGCGGACCGGGAACCCCGGCCCACGGTCCGTCCACCGCGACTTCAGGGGGAGCGGATAGGTGTCTTTGCCACCCGCAGCCCGCACCGACCCAACCCCATCGGCTTGTCCAGTGTCGCCATTGAGGGGATCGTCGAGGATCCGGAACTGGGGCCGATCATCACCATCTCGGGTGCGGACCTGGTCGACGACACCCCGATCTTCGACATCAAGCCCTATATCGCCACCGACTCACACCCGGAGGCGGAGCACGGATTCACCTCCCGGCACACGGGCTACCGGCTCAAGGTCGAGATTCCCGAAGGTCTCGGACATGAACTGCCCGCCTCGAAGATGGATGCCCTGATCGGGGTGCTGTCCGAGGATCCCCGGCCCCACTACCATCACGACGCCACCAGGCGTTACGGCCTGAACTTCGCCGGTATGGACATTAAATTCACGGTCGAGGGGCACACCCTGACGGTCCTCGGCATCGGATGATGCCCCCAGGGCATGCAGGATAAAGTGGGGAAACCCGCCCTTAAGGTCCCGGGTCCCATCCTTAAGTGCCGTTTTCCCCACCCTAGGCTGCATGGCCCCCTGGTTCAGTTCAACCAGATGAGACCGGGCCCGCTGGCCTTCGGCATTGGCCGGGGCTCCCCATCCTTGAAGGTGCAGGACGTTTCCTGTCCCTCGATATTGGCGTAGAGCGTGGCCGAGACCTCACCATTTGAGGCCGCCAACAGACTGGACTCCCCGAAGTGGGCCACATGGCCGGGCTCCGCCTGGGTGGCGATGGCGACAAACGTTGCCACGGCGTGGGGGTTGGCATGCCAACAATTACGAAGCTCGCCGTTCATGCGGATACTGAAGTGATTTCCTTCATGGCCCTCTACCTGGATGTCGGTGATCTTCTCCGGCGGGCACTTGCTGAAGATCCGGGCCTGGATGTGGTGGATGGCGTGGCCGGCAGCGAAGGAATCGCAGCCGCAGGTCAGGATATGGGTGCGCTCCGCATTGGCGATGGCGGGGTGACGGAAATGAGGGTTCCCGGACATGGGGTTCTCCTATAAAGATCGCAGCGTTCCCGGCGCGGAATATGTCACCGGGCAGATCTTCCCTTGAGGGCACCGCGGGGCGAATCCCGGGTTGCCAGTTGGCCAGTCAAGGGGCTTGGGGGCCGAACTTCTTGATCCAGGGAGAAACCCTAACATGTATTAGACCAAGCTGTCTATTTCGGATGATTTCCTATCCTGAACCGGGATCTACCTGATCATCATGTTCCTGGTCAGTGCTACAGCCGCCCTGGTGCTGCAGGACAAGCCGGGCCGACCCCTGGGTATCGATGGCCAGAAAGACCAGGAGCGCTACGCCTCACTGCGTACCTCCAGGGCCTACAAGGATGAGAAGGCGACAGTCCTGAGCTGATCTCCCTGAATGACAAAAAGCAGCGTTTATCGACGCCCCGCTTGGTGTTGTCCGGCGGGAAGACAACCCATGGGCGAACTACCTTGGTCGGCATGACACTCCTCGACGATCTGGTGGCCGGGCCCAGGGGCAGGGACTTCCTCATGGAGGTGGCCCTGTCCTCGGAAGGCAATGGCGGGCCATTGTCCCGGGCAACCTGGCGGGTGGGCAGCTACATGGAGCGCAACGTGCGGAAATTCGGCATCGACCGTGAGCACTCCGCGCGGGCCAGGGCCACGACAGTGGCCCCGCTCCTGGAGGAGGTGCCGTTGGTGGAGTTGGCCCCGAGGCTGCTCTACGACGCACTTGAGTACACCGTATTCAGGGCGACCTACTGGCAGGAACCCATGGACGGTGAGGTCTTCCTGTCCGCGGCCCCGCTGCGGCGGGGACTGTGCCGCATCGCCCGTCATGTCGCGGACTCCGAGGTGACGGCCGGGTGGTCGGATCCTTTCCTGCCTGATCGGCAGTGGTCGGTGAACTGGGCGAAACCCGATCCGGACACGCAGGTCCCGTCGGTGGACGAGGCGCTCGAGTCGTGGCGGGAGGAGGCGCAGACGGAAAGCCTGTGGTGGTCCACACCCCCATGGCCGGTGATCAGCACCGCCCGTGAGCTTGTGGACGGCACCCCGGGCGGCCTGCGCTTCGTGGAGGATGGGCGCGGGTGGGAGACCGCTCAGGTGCAGGCGGCCACGATATCTCCCGGGGCCAGGGTATTCACCATCAACGGGCCGGGGGCGTGGGCACAGCTGTGCCGACGCTTCCCCTTAGATGTGACCCCGGGCAAGGGGCAGGATTGGAGGCTTGCCACCGGGTACCCGCATGGCTGGGTGATCCCGGACTTCGTGCAGGTAGCGCAGCACTATGACGCGCTCCATCTGAGCATGCGGGGGTACTTCGCCACTGCCGGCCGGGTGATCCCGGTGGATGAGGAACAGGCGGGCCTGCTGGCGGGTTGGTCTCCGGGGCAGACTTTCTGGTTCACCGACGCGGTGGCGTTGGGGAAGCCGGTGACCTGGCGAAACCATGGGCACGACTTCAGTGAGTATGACTGGCGTCCAGACGCGGATGACCGGAAGGCCTGAACCTACTTGGGGGCTCCAGTTGAGAGCCTCACCAGCATCAGAGGGCTGCTGCACCCTCCCGGGATATATCGTCAAGCCGTCACCCTGCGCGGCGTCGATAAGCATCATTCGTGCCCTGCCTGTCGCATGCCCAGCCCACCTCGGCGATCTCCGGGGCACCTACTACACTGTCTAAGCATGACGAACCCGAGCGAAGGCACCTCCACCCCGGAGCACCGGTACACCCCGGAGCTGGCGAACTCCATTGAGCGCACCTGGCAGAACTACTGGACTGAAAACGGCACCTTCAACGCGCCGAACCCGGTCGGCGATCTGGCGCCGGCCGATGGCGCGGAACTGCCGGAAGACAAGCTCTTCGTCCAGGACATGTTCCCCTACCCTTCCGGGGCCGGTCTGCACGTTGGTCACCCCCTGGGTTATATCGCCACCGATGTCTTCGCCCGCTACAACCGCATGCTGGGCAAGAATGTCCTGCACACCCTGGGTTATGACTCCTTCGGTCTGCCCGCCGAGCAGTACGCCATCCAGACCGGCACTCATCCGCGCACCACCACCATGGCCAATATCGAGAACATGAAGCGCCAGCTCGGTGCGCTGGGTCTCGGCCATGATCAGCGTCGCGCCGTGGCCACCACCGACCCTGAGTTCTACAAGTGGACCCAGTGGATCTTCCTGCAGATCTTCAACTCCTGGTTCGATGCCGAGCAGCAGAAGGCCCGCCCCATCGCGGAGCTTCACTCCCTGCTGGAGTCCGGTGCGGTCCCCATCCCCGAAGCACTCGTGGAGAAGCACGGCACTGATTTCAAGGCCCTGGACAAGGTCGCCCGCGAAGAGATTATCGACGCTTTCCGCCTGGTCTACCGTTCCAACTCCACCGTGAACTGGTGCCCTGGTCTGGGTACCGTCCTGGCCAATGAGGAGGTCACCGGGGACGGCCGTTCCGAGCGTGGCAACTTCCCCGTATTCCGTAAGAACCTCTCCCAGTGGATGATGCGGATCACCGCCTATTCCGACCGTCTCATCGACGACCTGGAACTGCTGGACTGGCCGGAGAAGGTCAAGTCCATGCAGCGCAACTGGATCGGCCGTTCCCGCGGCGCCGAGGTTGACTTCAACTGCCAGGGTGAGAAGATCACCGTCTTCACCACCCGCGCGGACACCCTCTTCGGTGCCACCTACATGGTGCTCGCCCCCGAGCATGAGCTTGTCGACGCCCTGGTAACCGGGGGCAGCAACTCCTATGAAGGTATTGATGAGCGGTGGACCAATGGCCAGGCCACCCCGGCCGAGGCCGTCGCCGCCTATCGCTCCGCCGTCGTCGCCAAGTCCGACCTGGAGCGTCAGGAAAACAAGGAGAAGACCGGTGTCTTCCTCGGCGCCTACGCCACCAACCCGGTCAACGGCCAGCAGATCCCGGTGTTCATCGCCGACTATGTGCTCACCGGCTATGGCACCGGCGCCATCATGGCTGTTCCGGCCCACGATGTCCGTGACCATGAGTTCGCCACCGTCTTCGGCCTGCCCATCATCGAGGTTGTCGCCGGCGGTGACATCACCAAGGAGGCCTACACCGAGTCCGGTAAGTCGGTGAACTCCGCCAATGACCAGGGCCTGGATATCAACGGCCTAGCCAAGGAAGAGGCCATCGAGAAGACCATCAACTGGCTGGTGGAGAAGGAACTGGGTGCGGAGAAGATCCAGTACAAGCTGCGGGACTGGCTCTTCGCCCGCCAGCGTTACTGGGGCGAGCCCTTCCCCATCGTCTACGACGAGGACGGTGTGGCCCACGCCCTGCCGGAAGCCATGCTGCCCATCGAGCTGCCCGAGGTCGAGGACTACAAGCCGGTCTCCTTCGACCCGGAGGACGCCGACTCCGAGCCCTCCCCGCCGCTGGCCAAGGCGCGGGAATGGGTCGAGGTGGAACTTGACCTGGGTGAAGGTAAGAAGAAGTACTTCCGGGACACCAACGTCATGCCGCAGTGGGCCGGTTCCTCCTGGTACCAGCTGCGCTACATCGACCCGGCCAACTCCGATAAGTTCGTCGACCTGGAGAATGAGCGCTATTGGACGGGCCCCCGCCCCGATAAGCACGGCCCGAATGACCCGGGTGGTGTGGACCTCTACGTCGGTGGTGTCGAGCATGCCGTGCTGCACCTGCTCTACTCCCGCTTCTGGCACAAGGTGCTCTTCGACCTGGGTCATGTCACCTCCAGGGAGCCCTACCGCCGCCTCTACAACCAGGGTTATATCCAGGCCTACGCCTACACCGATTCCCGTGGCGTCTACGTCCAGGCCGATGAGGTCGAGGAGAAGGACGGCAAGTTCTTCTGGCAGGGCGAAGAGGTCAACCAGGAGTACGGCAAGATGGGCAAGTCCCTGAAGAATGCCGTTGCCCCGGATGATATCGCCGAGAACTACGGTGCCGACACCCTGCGCGTCTATGAGATGTCGATGGGACCGCTGGACACCTCCCGCCCCTGGGCCACCAAGGACGTGGTCGGTGCGCAGCGCTTCCTGCAGCGACTCTGGCGTCTGATCGTCGATGAGAACAGCGGCGAGGTATTCGCCTCCGCGGCTGAGCTCAGCGATGAGGACAAGAAGCAGCTGCACCGCACCATCGCCGGTGTCCGCGAGGATTACCTGCACCTGCGGGTCAACACCGTGGTGGCCAAGCTCATCGAGTACGTCAACTACCTGACCAAGACCTACCCGGGCCAGGTCCCCACCGCTGCTGTGGAACCCCTGGTTGTCATGGTCTCCCCAGTGGCCCCGCATATCGCGGAGGAGCTGTGGCAGCGTCTGGGCCACACTGAGACCGTCACCTTCGTCCCCTTCCCCGAGTTCGAGGAGAAGTGGCTCAAGGACGATGAGATCGAGCTGCCGGTCCAGATCAACGGCAAGGTCCGGTCGCGTATCAACGTCGCCGCTGACGCCACCCAGGAGCAGGTCATCGAGATCGCCCTGGCCGATGAGAAGGTTGCCGCACAGCTTGAGGGCAAGAACCTGATCAAGCAGATCGTGGTGCCGGGGCGCATGGTCAACCTGGTGGTCAAGTAGTACACCTGGCTGGATGACGGGCCCCCTGGTGGGCGCAGGGAAGAACAAGGTGCCTGCCAGGGAGCTGCCAGGGCGGATCATTAGCCTGGCGGGCATGATCACGGCACCACCTCAACCCCCCACTTTCCTGGCCCGTGTCCCCCGAGCAGTCCCCCACCAGCCCTTCCACGCCCTCACCCTGGGTGTTTTTGCGCTCCTGATCACCCTGGTGACCCTGCTCAAGAGCCGCTTCGAGATCGCCGGGCTCTGGGATGCCGCAGCCCACCAGCAGCGCTCCCTGGACCTGGAGCTCTTCAACGGGTTCATTGATCCGGTGGTCTGGTACGGCCCCCTGATCAACACCTTCGGCAACACCGCCCTCTTCATCCCCCTGGGATTCCTGCTCCACCTGCTGCTCCGACATCGGGTCAACTACCCGATCCTGACTGTCTTCCTCAGCGCAGCAGCAGTCAGCCTCGGCATCGAGGTGACCCAGTTCCTTTTCGCCCTCGGTTACTCCGATGTGGATGACCTGCTGACCAATAGCCTAGGCGGGCTGGGAGGCGCTCTCCTGGCTGCTCGGATGAGGTCTAAGGGGCAGCTCGGTTTCTCCCTCCTGACCCTGCTGTCCAGCTTGGGGGTGCTGGCGGTGGCCGGGGTAGGTCGGGTCCTGTAGTTTCTCCTACTCTGGATCGGCCATGGGAAACTCCATCTCCCGGTAGATGGCCTCCTCAAATTTTCGGGCGATATTCTCGATCCGCTCATCCCCCAGATCATGCAGGCGCTGAAGGCTGATCCCCATCCGGGCGGTCTCGGTGGCGGCCAGCTCCAGGGGATGCTTGTGGAAACCTTCCGCATCGATTCGGGCGGGCTCCACGCAGGTGGCGTAGAAGGTGTAGAGATCGACGTATTTCTCATCCAGCGCGGTGTACCAACCCCACTTGTCCGCGATCCCCAGGAGGAACTCCCGGGTCTGGGGCAGCAGCCAGGGATTGGAGCTGGGACAGTCATGGATCTTCAGTTCCAGGGAACCGAAGCGGTAGCTGTTGTGTTCCTGGGGATTGATGCTGTCCTGGTTCAGGAGCTGACCGAACCTGATCAGTCCCTCCGGCACAATGCCGGAGGTGACCACCGACCAGGGCAAACTGAGCTGCCAATTACCGAGACCGTAGGTGTTGCCCTCGATGAGGTAATCTCCGACTTCCCGACGGTAGATCAGGTTACGCAGGAAATATCTCTCGGCTTCAAAATCCAGGAACCTTCTGCCAGCCTCCTGGTAGATATTCAGTGCAGACCAGGTGCGGGGGGTGTGAAAAACCTGATCCCAGAAGAGGGTGCCCGGGGAGTGGAATTTATCCAGGATCCGGAAGTGTCTCAATGCCTCCAGGATGTCGGCCACCGGCACCTCCGGGTGTTGCTCGGTGAAACGCCGGTCCCGGTCCTCCAGCAGCTCCACATTGGGCAACTTGTTCAACACTTCGCGGGAAATCGGGGGCCAGGTTTCATTCTTCTCCCAGAAGTCATGGGTGGATGCCCAGGGCTCAGTGCGCTCCCCCTGCCAGGCGGATTCATCCGCTTTAACCACCGCACGCAGGGCATCCAGATCCTGGGGATACTTGAACATTGGCACCATCCACCTTTTCATGAACGAGAAATATGATGATTATGCTGCCAGACCTTCCGCCCACGGGGCTTGCGACATTCGCTCAGCCGTACTAATCCCCTACTTCAGTCCTTCCCGCTGCCAGACCTTCCGGAGCCCGGCGCGGAAGGGCACGACCAGGACGCCGAGGGATGCCGCCACGCCCACTCCGAGGGCCGCGGTGGCGCATAGTCCGGGGCGCTGTGCCCCGCGCGCCTCAGCTGCCGCGGAGGTGGTGGTGCCCAGGGCTGCGGCGTTGATCAGGGAGGCGGTGGAGCTGATCCGCAGGGTGTCTTCCCGGTCCCGGCTGATGTTGGGCAGGAAGGGTAGTGCGGCCAGGCCCAGGCTCAGCAGGGGCATCAGCAGAATCGTCGGTTTCGGATATCTGCGTCCCTGGGGCTGGCCACCCACTCGGTAGTTCATCGCCACCTCCTCGGGAAGTTTCTGCCAGTTGCGGGCAAGGGAGAGTGCGGTGGCGCCCGCGAGTATCGCGGGGACCGCTCTGGCGGTGTTCATCGTCGAGGTGGGGATGGCGGCGATGACATCGGCGTCCAGGTCGTCGGGGCGGATCCAGCCGAGTTTGACGGCCACCGCACCGAGGTTGATGGTCCATCCCAGGCCGAAGAGGCGGGGCTGGAGGATCCGGGGGTCCTGGGGGTCCCAGATCCGGCTGCGCACCTCCCGGCTGCCTGGGCCCCGGAAGTCGTAGGGGATGCCGAAGAGGGTGCCCTGGGGTTGTTTCTGGCTCGGGTGTGGGTCCTCCGGGGCGCGGAACTCTGCGGCGGTGACTTGGGCGTAGTCGGTGGGGGTGCCGAGCTCGGCGGTCAGGTCACTGCCGGTGGCGGCCAGTTCCTCGAGCAGGTCGCGGTGTTCGGCGATCACTCCCGCCACCTCGGTGGCGTGGAGGGTGGAGTTGGTGCGCAGTTGGGCCTGGAGGGCGTTCAGGTAGTCATGGGTGCGGTAGGACATGGTTCTTTTCCTTTGTGGATATCTATGGGGTGGGGGTCAGGAGGGGTTGCCGAGCAGGGTGTTCATGGCGTTGTGGAGTTCTCGCCATTCCCGGGCCAGGGTGTTGCGTTGGGTGCTGCCCGCTGCAGTGAGTGAGTAGTACTTGCGGGGTGGTCCGAGGGGGGATTCCTGCCAGCGGGTGTCCAGGGTTCCGGCCTTGGTCAGGCGGGTGAGCAGTGGGTAGACGGTGCCGGCGGGGGCGGCCAGGCCGGGGTGTTGGCGGAGTGTTTCCACCAGTTCGGCGCCGTAGAGTTCCTCGCGTTCCAGCAGGGTGAGGATGGCTAGTTCGAGGACTCCCTTGCGGAGTTGGGTGGTGGCCATGGGGAAGCTCCTTGCTCTGGGGAATGTTTAACCAGGTACCTTGCATTACATATAAGACTAGCATGCGATGCCCACTACTGGGTAGTGCAAATATTCTCCCTCCAGGGCAAGCCTTCACTCACCCGAACGGGTGGGAGTTTCTCCTGCCCCTGATTGCGGGGCAGGCTTTAGGTATCCTTTAATAAGTCTGAAGTAATACAACGAAAGGCACTTCCATGCGTTCTCTTCGATCCGCCTCCCTTGCTCTCGTCACCGCCGGCGCCCTGGTTCTGACCGCCGCCCCCGCTGCGATGGCCCAGGAGGACACCTCCTCCGTCAGCTCCTCCGGTTCCTCCGCTGTCGGGGATGCCCTGGGGGCCAATGAGTCCGAGCGTGCGATCTGGGGTTCCAGCAAGGACTCCGAGCAGGTCACCGCCTTCGGTTCCTCCTGGTACGCCTACACCATCGCCGCCACCGTCGCCGCCATCGCTGGTGGTGCCTATGCGGCAGCACCGGCCATCAACCAGTTCCTGGCTGAGCAGGGCCTCAACCTGCAGATCCCGACCTTCTGAGTCGAGAAAGCATGAGAAAACCCCGGTCCCGAATTTCTTCGGTGCCGGGGTTCGCTGTCTCCCCCGCTCCATCGCGGGAAAGGGGTAGCGCCTTAACCTAGTTTCCCGGAAAGCCGGTCGAGTCTGGCCTGGCTGGATCCGTCCAGACCGATGATCTCAACCTCCTTGCCCTTGTCCGCGAACTTCTGGATGATCGCGTCGAGGGTGGCCACGGTGGAGGCATCCCACACCTCGGCCTGGGTGAGGTCGATGAGGATCTTCCCGGCATTGTCCCGGTAGTCGAACTGGTACACCAGATCATTGCTGGAGGCCCAGAAGAGCTGGCCCCGGACCTGATAGGTCCGCACCGCCACCGGCTCATCCGCTTCCCCCGGGGCGGGGAGTTTTTCCACGGTGACCACATGGGACACCCGGCGGGCGAACATGATCATCGCGGTGATCACACCCAGCACCACCCCGATGGCCAGGTTGCCGGTGAAAAGGGTGGCCACCACGGTGACCAGCATGACGATGGTTTCGCTGAGTGGCATCACCTTCAGGGTGCGCGGTTGGATGGAATGCCAGTCCAGGGTGGTCAGGGACACCATGATCATGATCGCCACCAGGGCGGCCATCGGGATCAGCCCGACGATGTCACCGAGCCCGACGACCGCGAGGAGCAGGAAGACACCGGCCAGTAGGGTGGACAGGCGGGTCCGGGCCCGGGCGATCTGGACATTGATCAGGGTCTGGCCGATCATGGCACAGCCACCCATGCCACCGAAGACACCGGTGACGATATTGGCCACGCCCTGGCCCCAGGACTCCCGGGTCTTGTCGGAGTGGACCTCACTGATGTCGTCGACCAGTTTGGCGGTCATCAGGGATTCCAGCAGACCCACCAGGGCCACCGAGAGTGCATAGGGCGCGATGATCTGCAGGGTCTCCAGGTTCAGCGGCACCTCGGGGATCATCAGGGTGGGCAGGCTGTCCGGCAGCTCGCCCTGCTGGCCCACATCGGGCACATTCCAGCCGAAGAGCACCACAACCACGGTCATCACCAGGATCGTCACCAGCGGGGCGGGGATGGTGGTGCTGATCCGGGGGAAGCCGTAGAGGATGATCAGGCTGACCCCCAGGAGGGGATAGACCAGCCAGGGTACGTCGATCAGGTGGGGCAGTTGGGCCACGAAGATGGTGATGGCCAAGGCGTTGACGAAACCGGTCATCACTGAACGCGGGATGAAACGCATCAGCTTGGCGACGCCCAGCAGGGCCATGATGATCTGGAAGACCCCGCCCAGCAGCACCGCGGCGATCAGATAGTCCAGGCCGTATTCCTTGGACAGGGGGGCCACCACCAGGGCGACGGCACCGGTCGCGGCCGAGATCATCGCCGGCCGCCCACCGGTGAAGGCGATGGTCACCGCCATGGTCACCGCGGAGAAGAGGCCGACCCGGGGGTCGACTTCGGCGAGGATGGAGAAGGAGATCGCCTCCGGGATCAGCGCGAGGGCGACGACCAGTCCACCCAGTACCTCAATGCGCAGCCGGGTGAGGGAGGTGAAGGCATAACGGAAGGAGGCCACAACCCCGGTGGGGGCATCAGAACCATTCGGGTCGGGGTTCTTGGGGACCTCATGAACGATGACATTACTCAAGAGCGGATTCCAATCGGCTAGACAGAGGCGAAGCCCCAGCTAAATGCGGGTAATGGGTAATAATTCAGCACCGTCACCCTAATGGAATCCCAAGGTTTCGCAATAACTCCGCCCTGGTAGGCCTCCTCTCCCCTCCGTCAGCGGCGGAGTTTGAGGATCAGACCGAGGAAGGCCTTACCTGCCGGGGTGAGTGTCTGGGCCTCCCGAATCGGGTAACGCCCCATTTCCCAGGGGAAGACATTCATGGCCAGCAGGAACTGGTAGTTATCGGCGTAGCACTCCGGGTACTGCCCGCTCCGGGGGTTGCCCCGGTACCAGTCGTGGAGGATATCCTCCATCGGCTGGAACTCGGTGGGGTCATAGAGGACCGGCAGGTTGAGGGCGATGTGATGTGCCAGATGGAGCGGCTGGTCCAGGTATTCCTCCCCCAGTTCGCTGATACTGAGTTTATTGCCCTGAAGATCCAGCAGCCCCAGGTGCTGGAGCACCTCCCGCAGGATCAGGACCGTGATGGTCTCGGATTCACGGTTGAATTTCCCGAAGGAGTAGTTCTTCATCTCCAGCCGCTCGGCCACCTGCTGGACCAGAGCGGGCTTGAGGTAGCCCGCCTGGGTCAGCGTCACCCCGGCGCCGATGAAACGCAGGTACCAGCGCACCGAGGCGGTGATGGTCTCGGCATCTTCCAACGAGATCAGCGGGATGGAATCCAGATCCAGCTGCCCCTCATCCTCCGGGAGGGTGACCCCCGGGGCGAAGGTGACATCAGGAAATCCCTTGAGCGCATCCCGGATCTCCCGGATCGTCTCCGGCCCGAGAAGATCCGCATCCCCACCACCATTCGGCAGCTGTTCGCGCAGTGAGTGCGGGTCCCGCCCCTCTTCCGCGATGCTTGACGACGCCCCCTCCATCCCGGCGAGGTCCTCATCCCCGGGGTCTGGCCAGAGCACGGCATTGGGCCAGTCCGCCGGGTTGGCCAGGGCATCGGTGGCGGTGCCGTCCCCGTGGATGGTGCCCACCGGGCCCAGTCCGTCGACATAGCCGGGCAGGATGGCGAAGCACACCCGGCTGGCCACCGTCGCCGGATCAACATAGGTCAGGCGGGCCAGCACCTGGTGGGGGTGGAGGCCGGGCAGGTGGTCGGAGATGTGGTCCGCGGCCTCCATATCAACCTCGAGCGCGGAGATGGCGCGCAGCGCGGCCTCGCGCATCTGCGCCATGATGACCACCCCGCCGCAGCCTTCGACGATATCGGGGCCCGTGGCGTCGATAAGCTTCGGCACCAGCATCCGCTCCGTGGGGAAACCCAGGCTGGTGATGGTGACGGCCCAGGCCTCCTCGGAACCATAGTGGTACTCCGCCGAGCCATAGGGGTCCACCAGCAGATCCGGCAGCTTCCGGTGCTCTTCCTCCGCGAGGGTGAAACCGGTGCGGGACTGGGGGTGGGTCGGCAGGAAACTATGCGGCTGCTGGCCGGAGAACTCGAAGGCATGACAGATCACCTCATGCAGGTCGACGAGGGTGATCTGGGAGGACAGGACGACGGTTCGGGTGATCATCGGCTCTGACCCATCCAGGGCAAGGTGCAGGGTCACGCTAGGCATGGTTGCAGCATAGAACGGACTTCGGGGCGGTGGCGGGAAATCCACTGAGTGGGGGAGAGCGACCCTGGTTGACGTGGGCGCACTTTTCGGGGGACGCTGGTGGAAAACCCCCGTTTTCAGAGGACAAGAAGGAACGCCCATGGCAACCTCCCCACCCACCCTGGCCATCTCCCCTGAGGCCGCCCAGGCGCCCCTGGTACTCGCCCTGGACATCGGGTCCACCGCCTCCCGGGGCGGGCTCTATGACGCCGGGGGACGCCCGATCGAGGGCTCGAAGCAACGTCAGGCCCATGAGTTCACCAAGGCCGCCGACGGCACCAGCACCATTGACGCCGACCAGGTCTACGAGGAGTGCGCCCGGATCGTCGAGGGCATCGTGGACTTCGCGGATGCCGCCGGCCTCGCGGAAGAGATCCGGGGCGTGGCCCTGGACACCTTCGCCTCCTCCCTGGTGCTCACCGCCGCGAACAAGAAGGGGAAGCAGCGGGCAATCAGCCCCTGCTACACCTACGCCGACGCCCGTTCCCACGCCCAGGTGGAACAGCTCCGCCGCGAGCTGGATGAACAGGAGTATCACGCCCGTACCGGGGTGCGGCTGCACACCTCCTACCTGCCCTCCCGCATCCTCTGGCTGCGGGAAACCCAGCCCGAACTGCTCGAGCAGGCGGATCAGCTGATGAGTCTGGGGGAGTATGTCTACTACCGGCTGGCCGGGGTCCGTGGTCTGGCCCGCTCCACCGCCGCCTGGGCCGGCATCCTCGACGCCCACAGTGCCGAGCTGGACCAGCCCATCCTGGACCATGTCCAGGCCAACCCGGAATGGTTCGCCGAACTCAAGGACCCTGATGAACCCTCCCGCAGCACCAGGAAGAAGGTGGCCAAGAACTGGCCCTGCCTGGCAGCGGCGAAGTGGTTCCATGCCATCCCCGACGGCTGGGCCTCCAATGTGGGGCCGGGGGCGGTGGATCCCCGCACCGTGGCGGTCGCCGCCGCCACCTCCGGGGCGATGCGCGTGATCCTCGATGAGGTGCCGGAACGCATCCCCGAGGGACTCTGGTGCTACCGGCTCTCCCGCAGTTCCTGCATCCTCGGGGGCGCCCTCAATGATGTGGGCCGTGCCATCAGCTGGCTGGCGGAGACCATCACCCCGGTGGAGAACCTGGGGGAGGTGCTCAGCGGGCCGCCCCTGGCGGGCACCCCGCTGGTGGTCCCCTTCTTCAGCGGGGAAAGGGCCACCGGATGGGCCACCCAGGCCACCGCCTCCTTCACCGGGCTCACCGCCTCCTCCGGTCCGGCGCACCTCTGGCGGGGGACGGTGGACGGCCTCGCCATCTCCTACGCCCGGATCTGGGAACAGCTCCTGGAAGCAGGTGCCCAGCCCGAGCGGGTGGTGGCTTCGGGCAGCGTCACCACCAAACACCCGGAGTGGCTGCAGTGTCTTGCGAATGCACTTTCGATCCCGGTGATCTCCGCCGAGATGAAACGGGTGACCCTGCGGGGCACCGCCCTGATCGCCCTCGCCCAGCTGGCCCCGGATGCCGGGTCCGTCGAATTACCGGAGGGCCGGGTCTATGAACAGCTGGCCGGAACGGGGGAACACTATGGGCAGTTGCGCCAGAAGTTTGAAGAACAGTACCGGGTCAACCTGGAAATGTAGTTAAGGTTTCACTCAGGTTCCGTTCGAATGGATGGGGCTGAACATGTGGCCGCCCCGAGACCATCAATGATCATCATTGATGGTTTTCTTTTATATTCGGCCACATCATACATACTTGCTCTAGAGTATGCATGTGATTATGCATGTGGACATGTATGAAGATTATTGCAGCTCAGAGCCATTATTAAAGGTTCATGCATGATCTGTCATATATGAAAAAGGCCCTTCATGCATGTGGACCATGCATGAAGGGCTTTCCATGTATGAGCATCATCTGCGCACCAGTCGATAGCGTTGCCGCCGGGAGCGTGCCGGCTCAGTGAACTCGATCAACTCCCGGTCCCGCAGTTCCGCCAGGGTCGGGTTGAGCTGCCCCAGGGAGAGGGCGGTCAGCTCACTGATCTCCACCCGGGACATCGGATCCCTGGCATCCCGGAGGACCTCGAGCACCAGATTGTCCTTCTCATCCTGACTGAGCCGCCGGGACCCACCCTGGGCGGCGGGAGAGGGCTCCGCAGCCGGTGCCGGTGCTTCTTCCTCGGGGGTATCCACCGGAAATTTTTCTGCTGCCGCAGTCATCATCGGTGCGTCCAACGCTTTTTCCACACCGGGTGCCGGATTGCCGTCCACGGCGAGGCGGTAGACCGTAGCGCGGGGTTCCCCGGCAAGGGTGTCCCGGGGCAGGGCGTCGATAAGCACCAGACCCTGATTGAGCAGTTCCTGAAGCTCCCGGCGCGCAGTGCTCGCATCCACCCGGAACTCCCGGCGGTAGGAGCGGTCGCTGATGGTCTCACCCTCCCGCATCGCCACCAGGGCATGGCGCTGTGCGGCGCTGAGGGTTTCGCTCCCGGGCAGGCCACGCAGCCAGTCCAGGTCGGCAGCGGAAAGCCTGGGCATCGTGGGCAGCAGGGTCTGGAAGCGGGTCACCCCGTCAAGGAAGCGGGGTCCGGGCAGGCCGGCCTCGGCCAGGCTGCGGCGCATCTGGGTGACACCCAGGGAGGGGGAGCCGATCACCGGGTGGCCGGCCTCCGAGGTGATGGTGGCACACATCCGGTAGAGGATGGGATTACGGGTCCGGGCGGCAGCGTTGCCCAGCTGGCTGACGGTGAGCCCCCAGAGTCCGCCGGGGCTGCTCACACTCAACCCGCCGGGGGTCCATGTCACCTGGATGAAGAGGGAACGGGAGGGGGTGGAGAGGTCGCGGTGCACCAGGGCGTTGGAGATGGCCTCCCGAACCGCCTCGGCCGGCAGTTCCGGGGGTTTCTGGGTGGCGACCCAGGCCAGGGTCTGGTCCAGCAGGTCCGGTACCGGGCCGTTGAACTCCCGGGGATTGATCAGGGGGGTGCCCTGGCGCGGGTTCTCCTCGGGCAGGGCGTGGGTCTTCACCGTCAGGGTGGGCAGGAACTGCTGGGGGTGTACCCCGAAGGCGTAGAGGGCTGCCAGCGTGGGGTTACCCGTCTCCCCATCGAGGACATTGGTGCGGATCAGCTGCTGTTCGCGGCCCAGGGACCGGATCCGGGGGCTGTTCTCCAGCTCTGCGGCCAGGTAGCGGTCCACGAGTTCGGCGACCAGGTCACGCTCCAGCTCCGCACCCCGGACGGGTTCGCGTTCATGGGTGGGAATCCCCTGCTGGTGCTGCAGTGCCTGCACCTCATTCTCGGAGAGCTCATAATTACCTTCCCCGCCCCGGATGTGGACCGCCCCGTTCCTGGTGGTGCGGAAGGGTCGCAGGTCCGAGGGCTGGGGCGGGATGAGGCAGCTGACCACCACTTTTCCCTCCACCTCCGCCAGTTCGATATCGCCGAGCTGGACGGTGGGGGAGATCTTTTTCTGGGCGGTGAAGTTCAGCCCCTCCTGGGCGGCCCGGATATCCCAGACCCCCACTGCTTCGCAGGTGGCATCATCGGCCCGCACACCCAGAATGAGGATTCCGCCTTCAGGCATATTGGCGAACGCAGAGATCGTCTCATCAAGGTTTTCGGGTAGGCCGGTTGCGGCGGGGTGGAGTGCGATGTGGGGGTTGTCGGTGCCGGTCTCGCGAATCAGAGCGATGATCTCTGGGACATCAATGATGCTCATAGCGGAAGTGTACTTCAGCTCTCACCAGGTATGAATGAAAGAGCAGGTCAAGGGTGCGTGGAAGGTGCGTTGAGCAGGGGTTAGGGTAGAAAAGTTTTTTCCCTAGCAGAAAGTATGCATGAGGGGTTAATGGGGTGACCCTCCCTGGGTTTCTCGAACACCACCTCAGGAAAACTTCCATGAATGTGGCTTTCCTGGTGGGGCATTGTTCCCCGACCCGCAACCCCCGTCGCATTGATAGGCTGGGGAGGCGCGTTTGTTTCCCAGCCCGGAACTGAATCGAAGTAGAGGTGCCCACCATGGCGACCATCATTGAAACCAAGTCCGTTGCCCTGCTTGAAGCCGCCCTGGCCGCCGAGAACGGCCGTCAGGCCAAGCTGTTGGCCAAGGACGGACCGCTGCGGCAGACCGTGATCGCGCTCCGCGCCGGGGTGACCCTGGCCGAGCACAACTCCCCGCCGGCCGCCTCGGTCTTCCTGCTCAAGGGCAGGGTGAAGATCTCCGGCCAGGAGGAGGCGATCGTCGAGGAGGGTGAGCTGGAGATCCTCACCCACTTCCGTCACTCCGTGGAGGCCCTGGAGGACTCGGTCTTCCTGCTCACCACCGTCACCAGCCTGGAGGGGACGGACAGTCACTCCGAGGAGCGCTGAGCCTTAACCGCCTGGGCGATGGCCCTGGCGAAGGGGCCGACCCCGAGAATGGTGCCGGAACCGACACCATTCCAATCCCCGTAGCCGAGCAGGTGCATACCGGGGTGTTTCGGCACTCTGCCCTCCAGCACCTCGCGCAGGTGCCCCAGGGCGGGGTCGAAGCCGGTGCACCAGATCAGGTGATCGGTCTCAACCTCATCCACACTCTCAAACATCGGGGTGGCCTTGAGCCTGCCGGAGTCACGGGCCTGCCTCACTGCGGGCACCATGACGATCCGCCCGGGGTTTGCCTCCTCTAACGGAGCCGTCTCGCCGCGTTGGGCGGCCAGGGCCCGGGCGGAGTAGCGGCGGAAGAGTTCGCGCCCGTCCACCTCATCGGGCATCCACTGCGGCTGCCCACGGGTGTACCAGGTGACCTCGGCGACCTCACTGAGCTCGGCGGCGATCTGCGCGCCGGAGTTTGCGCCCCCCACGACTGCCACCCGGGTGCCGCGGAAGGTCTCCGGGCCGGGGTAGTTGGCGGCGTGCCAGAAGGTGCCGGTCAGGCTGCCCGGGTAGGAGGGGGTGTGGGGTGCGGACCAGATGCCGGTGGCGGAGATCAGGTTCGGGGTGGTCCAGGTACGTTCCCCGGCGTGCACGGTGTAGATGCCCGCCTCCCAGCTCACCCGGTTGACGTTGACGGGGCGTTCAATGTTGAAGTCATAGCGCTGCTCATAGCGGCTGAGGTAGTCCACCACATGGCTGGCCGGGGGATACTCCGCCGCGGGGTGGGAGGGCATCGGCATGCCGGGCAGGCTGGAGAAGCTGGGGGTGGAGAAGAGCTGCAGGGTGGGCCAGTACTGTCGCCAGGCGCCACCCGGGGCCAGCTGGTTGTCCAGCAGGAGAAACTCCACCCCGGCGCGGCGCAGGTAGTAGGAGACGGCCAGGCCAGCCTGGCCACCGCCGATGATGATGGCCTCGTGGTGCGTGTTGTGTCCTGACATGACTTCCCCTCCACAATTGTTGACATATCAAGTATATGGTTTTTCGGGGGAAGCACAAACCCCGGCCCTCAGATTAGCTGCCGCTGAACATGCCCGGCGCGGCGCTAGGATCAGGGGGGATGCCTAGTGCCTGCCTTGAGGAGTCACCATGAACCACCCCGCCGATCTCGCGGAACTCCGCGCCAGGCGACTGATCGCCCAGGCCCTGGCACCCAGCGCAGCGCGGGAACCGATCCATACCGCGGTGCAGGCCGCCCGTCACATGCTGGCGGTGCAGGGCCAGAAATACCCGGCCGGGATCCAGGCCCTGGCACTGCGCGCCGGGGTAGATGCCGCAGTGGTGCACGCGGCCGTCGAAAAACGGGAGATCACCCGGGCCTGGCCGCAACGCGGCACCCTCCACTTCATGCCCACCGAAGACGCCACCTGGCTGATGCGGCTGGGCAGCCCCCGGGTGGCCCGCGCCCAGGCACAACGACGCCCCCAACTGGGCATCAGCCCGGAAGAATTCGAAACCGCCCGGGCCGCCCTGCACACCCGGCTGCGGGAACTCAAGGGCGAACCCCTGCCCCGCCCCCAGGCCTACGAGATCTTCGCCGCTGTCGGCATCGACCCCGGAGAAGGCCGCGGCCCCCACCTGATCCGGGCCCTCGGTGGGGAAGGGGAGGTGGTCCAGGGGCCGAAACAAGGCCGGGACGACACCTTCCTGCACATCGCAGACCTCCCCGTCCAGCCACGCGTACTAGAAGGGGAAGCCGCCCTCGCTGAACTGGGCACCCGCTACTTCCACGCCCACGGCCCCGCCACCATCCGGGACCTGGCCTGGTGGACCGGACTGAAGATCGCCGACGCCACCCGGGCCGCCCACCTCGCCCGCCAGGTGGTGGAGATCGAACTCAACGACACCACCTACCTCATGGGCTCCTGGCAGCTGGAGGTCAACGGCGCCGACATGGACCAGGCCCTCAAAACCGACTACCGGCTGCCCGCCTTCGATGAATACCTGCTCGGCTACGGCAGCAGCCGCGAAGAGATCCTGCCCGCCGACATCGCCCCGGAAGTACTCACCAAGAACGGCATCAGCTGGGACTTCCACGTCGTGGCCGGGGTGGTCACGGGGCGCGCCGGGTAGCCAGGCGGGCGTTGGCCCGGGGGATCGCCGCCGCGATCAGGGAGGCGGAGGTCGGGGCCGGGCCTTCCGGGGTCTGGGCGGACAGGGCTGCCGCCAGGGAATGAATGCTCACCCCGGTCACCGCCTCCTCATAGCCGGAGAATAATTCCGCTGCCTCAAGATCCGGGTAGCGTTCCCTGACCCGGGGCCGCTCCGCCTCATGCTGGGCCATCAGGGCACCGAGGATCCCGGAGAGCACATCCCCGGAACCGGCGGTCGCCCCCCAGGAGGAACCGGCATCCACCACCTGGATCCGGTCCCCGGCAGCGATGACGGTGCGCCGCCCCTTGAGCAGCACCCCGCAGCCCAGTTCCCCGGCCAGGGCATGGGTGGCCCGCAGGCGGTCCTCATCCGGGTCGGGGATCAGCGCTTCTCCGGTGTTTTCAGCGTTCAGGCTCTCGGCCAGACGCCGGAACTCCCCGGCGTGCGGGGTGAGCAGGGTGCGGGCCTGGCGGGTGGCACGCTCCCGGAGCAGGGCGCGCAACTGTGAATTCCGGGCCAGCAGGGTGAGGGCATCAGCATCAATGAGCAGGGCCTCATCCCGCTGTAGGAGCTCTGCCAGCTCCGCCTGGGCCACCTCATCAGTTCCCCGACCGGGGCCCACCACCCAGGCCTGCACCTTGCCCGCGCTGCTGATATCTGGGTGGGCCACCACCTCCGGCAAGGCGCGGATCACCTCGGCCGCACCCTCCCCGATATAACGGACCATGGAAGAGGTGGCCCGGACTGCACCCCTGGCACTCAACACCCCTGCCCCGCGGTAATCCCGGGAGCCGGCACAGATGGCGACCACCCCACCGCTGTACTTGTCCGCCTCTGCCGCCGGCTCGGTGGCTAACCCGAGGGTTCCTGAACCGACCTGCTGGAACTCAAAGTCTGCGGCGGTGGACCAGTCGAAACGCTGCTGCTCCGGGGCCCAGGCGCGGCTGAGCTGAACCTGGTGGCCCCGGTCCTCGATGAGGGCGTCGAAAAGCGCCCGGCTGAAGGAAGCTGACCACCCTTCGGAAGGCAGCTCCAGGTCCGCCATGATCACCTCCCCGCAGTCATGGGCCACCGCATGTGCGTGGCGCAGCCCACCGAAGGTGATGGTGACATCGGCACGCACATGGGAGGGCACCACCTGGGTGCGCAGCTGTGCCTCTGAATCCCCGAAACCACGGGCCTGGACGGCCACCTTCTCCGGCAGCGCGCCGGTATCGGCGTTGATCCCGGAGGGAACATCCACGGCCAGGATCGGAATGCCCTGACTGCTGCAGTCATCAACCAGCTCGGCCACCTCCGGGGCGATCCCACCCCGGCCCCCGATCCCCAGGATGCCGTCGATGAAGAGACGGTACTCATGGGGCAGCGGCAACACCGGCAGCACCCTGCCCCCGGCCTCCCGGAAAGCCGCCAGGGCGGGGGCATGCGCCCTCCCATCCCTACCCAGCAGCAGCGCATCCACCCCGATGCCCTCCTCCGCGAGGAAGGCGCCGGCATAGAGGGCATCCCCACCATTACCGCCGGCACCGACCAGCAGCAGCACCCGACCCGACTCCGCGGTCAGGGGTTTGGGCGCGGCCAGCATGCCCCGGGCTGCGGCCGTCACCGCACGGGCGGCCTCCTGCATCAGCTGGTCGGGGAAGTTCTCCACCTCGAGAAGATGCTTCTCGGCCCGACGAACCTGGGCCACGGTGTACACGAACTGCAGGGGCATCTGGAAGCTCATGCCCGTCAGGCTAGCGCCATATACTCAGTGGCATGCTGAAATGTGCCGAACCCCGACGCATATGGGTGAGTCTCACCCTGCTGGCCTTCGCCCTCGTGGTGCTGGCCCTGACCACCCTGAAATCCTTCTTCAGCATCGGGTTGCTGTGGAAACCGGAGAACCAGAAGGTCCGCTCCCTGGAGCTGATCCCCCTCGAAGACATCTTCGCCGCCACCAGCTGGTTCGCCCCACTCTTCGACTACCTGGGCAACTTCGCCTTCTTTGTTCCCCTCGGTGCCCTGGCGGCCATCCTGCTCGGCCCCGGCAAACTGTGGCGGGTGGCGGGCATGGCGGCACTGTTCAGCCTGGCCATCGAACTCACCCAATTCTCCTTCGCCCTGGGGCGCACCGATATCGATGATCTGGTGTGCAACACCCTCGGCGGGCTCTTCGGTGCCTGGCTGGCGGGCCGGGGCGGAAAGCGCTGGCACACCCTGATCACCCTGCTCAGCGGCCTGGCGGTGCTGGTCTTCCTGGTGCTGGTGATCCTGGGCCCCACCCTGGGCGATCCCACGAAGGTTGTACCGGTGAACTAGCACGGTCGTATTAGTATGATCGTGCTGGTCCCGGCAGGGGGAGCGGCGGGGCCTATCCCTTCTGGCAGGTGGGGCACCAGAAGAGGTTGCGGCCCTCCATCACCTGCTCCCGGATCGGGGTGCCGCAGATATAACAGGGCTGCCCGGTACGCCGGTAGACATAAACCTCACCACCATGATCATCCTTCCGGGGATCCCGCCCCATCGCCTCCGGGGTGTGCTCGGGCCGCACCGTGTCGATCCGGGCGGCTTTCACCCCCTCCTTCATCAGACCCACCAGATCCGCCCAGATCGAGTCGAACTCATTGCGCCTGATCTTCTTCCCCTCCCGGAAAGGGGAGATCCCCAGCCGGAAGAGTGTTTCCGCCCGGTAGATATTGCCCACCCCGGCGAAAAGTTTCTGATCCATCAGCAATGAACCGACACTCCGCCCCGAACGCTGCACCTTCAGCCGGATCGGCTCTGGATCTGCATCATCCCGGATGGGATCCGCTCCCAGCTTGGCGACGGCCGCGCCACGCTCCGCCTCGGTGATCAGGCGACACCACTGGGGGCCCCGCAGATCAGCGGCCAGCTCCCCGTCACTGAGCCGCAAACGCACCTGGCCGCGGGGCGCAGCCTCCGGCTCAAATTGCAGGGTGCCGATCAGACCGAGATGGATGTAGACGATATGGGCCGGATCATCAGCATCGAATTCAATGAAGAGATGTTTGCCGAAAGCCTCCGCCACACCCATCTGTTCCCCATCCAGGCGGGCGGCTTCCGCCGCGAAACGCCCCTGAGGGGAACTGGCGTGCAGCCGCTGGCCGGCGAAGTGGGTGTTCAACTTGGCGGCAAGATGATGGATGACATGACCTTCAGGCATGGACATCAGTCTAATGAGCCGGGTTTGCGCTACCGAGGGGGTGGCTACACTCAGCACCAGTGAGGGCCTCACTATGTGGAGTGGGAAACCTATTTCCTTTCCGGAGGGTGGGGATGGGCATGAAGTACTGACCAAGGGGGCTGAGTTCCCTGAGGAAAGATTATTTCCCCGTACTGAATGAAGTCGAAGGCCAAAACCCAGAACAAGGGAACCCCACACCAGGACAGTCCCGGCAGTTATTCCCCGATCGAGGCCTTCACGGATTTCAGTGGTAAGGAGAGAGTGGCGATTGTTCCTCGGGGTTCATTGGGGGAAAACTGGATGGTGCCGCCATGACGCTGGGCGATGTGTTCCGAGATGATCAGCCCGATCCCGGAACCATCCTCCTTGGAGCTGAAGGCTCCTGCTGCTAGGCGTTCGGCGGGCACGGTGTCCATCCCCCGTCCTCGGTCCGCGATGGCGAGGCTGGTGATACCGCCGAACTCCCGCAGCGTGATGTCTAGTTTTTTGACCTCGGTTTCCGGGTGGGAGATCTCATCGATGGCGTTCATGCACAGGTTGATGATCACCTGCCCGATCAGCACGCTCTCTCCTTCCACCAATAGCTCCTCACCACCCAGGTCGACATGGAGTTCCACCCCGGCATCCTCGGCCCGCAAGCGCACGAAGTAGAGGGACTCCTCCACCGCGTCTGGCAGATTGAAGGTGGAGGTGGTGCTCTCGATGCGGCGCACATAACGTTTAGCCGAGGAAACGATATCGGAGGCCCGGTTGAGTTGTTTCTCCACCATTTCGATGCCATAGCGGACCATTTTCGGATCCAGCTGAGAGGAACTGATCCGGGTCTTGAGCCCACTGAGGTAGTTCAGGGAGGCAGCCAGCGGTTGGCCGAGGTCATGGGCCAAGATCATGGCCATGTCACCCATGGCGTTGTAACGGCTGAGGTATTGAAGCTGGGTCTGCTGGGCGGCTACCCGCTGCTCCGCCTCCACCCGATCGGTGATGTCCCTGACCATGAGCACCCGGTAATTGCTTCGGTCGATCCGAACATGTTCTAGATAGCTGGCCAACCAGCGGTAGCTATTGCCTGAGGTGCAGACTTTTAACCGGAAATTGATCTTGCCCTCCGGGCTTTCCATGGCCGCCTGCATTTCGGCTTCGGAGACCACCGGATTGGTGGTGCCGAGATCTGAAATGCTTTTCCCGATGATGGTGGAGGAGTTCTCCCCGAAAAGCCCGGCAGCGTAAGGGGAGGCCCGGGTCACCCGGTTAGCGGTGTCGAGTACCAGGATTCCGGAGGCAGTGTGAGAGATGATGCGCTCCAGGGATGTGGCTATCCAGTCCGGGCCTTTGGCGGGGTCCTCCTTTTCGTTGATCACCCGCATCGCCACCATGATTGCCTGTTGCCCCTGGAAGGGGATGAGGGTGGCATCAGCATCGGTCAGGAAATCAGTGCCATCAGCCGCCTGATACTTCCACTCTCGCCGGCTGGAACCGTAGAGCGCAGCGGAGTGCAACCAGGCCACACCATCTTCCCGACGGTAACGCTCATCTTGAGCGCTCATGTGGTGCGCTTTCAGGGCACGTAACTCATCGACGCTGTACTGGAAGAGGTTGCAGGCCTGTTGATTGGCCCAGAGGACACGCAGGGTGTCAATCTCATGGATCAGTATCCCGGCGTGGGAACTCTGGACCATCGCAAGAAGGTCTTCGGTGCTGGGGTTCATATCTCCATCCTAGATCCACGTAAAGACCAGGTGGATCGGTGATTTCATGCTCTCAACTAAAGAATTGCTTAGTCACCTGCCGGTTTTTCCTAATACCGGGACTGTGAAACGCGCCATAGCATCAGTTCTAAAGCAACCGGAGTCGCAGATATTGGAGATGGTCATGGCATTAGCAACCGAGAAAGGCAGACTCACCCTGGGTGATGTCGTTGCCGAACCCGCGGGCGCTGCCCGAGATGCGGCTTTCCAGCATGCACTCGAGGTGCTGCGCGAACGTCGCGATGAGTTCAATGCACAGGGTTATGTCCCCCGGGATTTCATCTCGCTGCTGAAGAAGGCGGGCATCTTCCGTGTCGCCATCCCAGAGCAGTTTGGTGGGGAGCCCCTCCCGCCGGCGCAGTTCATGAAGAAAGTCGAGCAGATCTCCGCTGTGGATCCGGCCACCGGCTGGGTTGCCAGCTTCGGTTCCGCTCCGGTCTACTTCGCGTCCCTTCCGGTGGAGACCCAGCGGGAGCTTTACTCCCGCAGCAAGGACATCGCTTTCGCGGCCGGCATGTTCCCTATGTTCGAGGCGGAGAAGGTGGAGGGTGGTTACATCTGTTCCGGTGAGTGGCAGTTCGCCAGCGGCTGTAAGGGTGCGGACCTGCTGGGCATCGGTCTCAAGGGGGGCCCCGAGACGAACGGTAAACCCTTGACTGGCCTAGTCGACCGCAGTCAGGTTGAGATCATCGAAAATTGGGATGTCAGTGGCATGAAGGCCACCGGTTCCCACAATGTCCGGGCCACCAAGGTCTTCATTCCGGAGGAGCTCACCTTTATCCGGGGTGGAGAACCGAAAATCGATGAACCGCTTACCCGCTACCCGGTGCTGCCCTACGCGGCTCAGGTACTCGCCGTGGTCGCTCTGGGTGCAGCTCGAGGGGCCCTGGATTACATCACTGAGGTTGGTGCTGCGAATACTTCGGTCACCGGTGGACCAGCCAAAGGTAATCGCCCGGCTTACAAGACCGGCCTGGCTAAGGCGGAGGCTGACCTGCGTTCCGCCCAGGGCTTTTTCTACGGTACAACCGAGGAGGTCTGGGCCAAGGCGGTCGCTGGTGAAGAGATCACCGATAAGGACAAGGCGATGCTGCGATTGGCCGCCACCCAGGCCGCGCATGTTGGCCGGGATGTGGTTCTGGCCGCCTACAACGTGGTAGGAACCGGTGCGATGTTCTCGACGCATCCAATACAGCGCTATGTGCGGGACGGTCTGATCCCGGCCCAGCACGCCATGCTGCAGGAGTTCACCTTTGAGGCCGCCGGGGCAGTGATGCTGAACCTGGACCCGGGTATCCCTAGTTTCCCCTGATCAAAATCCCCAGTTATCACCCATATATAAGGAGCTCTTTTCGTGTCACAAGAATCATTGCGCACCCTCTTTTGCGTCGGCAACAACCAGAACTTCTTTGATCTGCCTAAATCGGAGATCGGACCGGTGTGGGTAGCCACCCAGGAATTCCTGACCAGCCTGCGGGACATGGAGGGGGTTGAGGTCATCGGCACTTTTGATGACGACTCTCACATGGTCGGTCCCTCTGACGGCTGGCCCTGGACTTTCTATGTGCTCGCGGACGTCAAAGACCAGACGACCGTGAAAGCTGTCTGCAACCTGCTGCGCACCATCATGGTCGGGGAGTACGCACTATGGCGCTACTTCAAGATCGAGGCGCGCATGGGTCGGGAACTTGTCATCCGCGATGATGTTGCACTCTGAGCGCCCCCAACCAACACAGCTTCTTAAATCACGCACCCCCACTGACTTGAAGGAAGAACAATGACCACCACACAGGAACCCACGAGCGGATTCGCCAGTCTGGTTGAGAATGATCGGATCGCCGGTCGGCTTTACACTGATCCGGAGATCTTCAAGGAAGAGATGGAGAAGATCTTCTACAAGACCTGGGTCTGGGTAGCTCACGAGAGTGAAATCCCGGAGGCAGGCTCCTTCAAGACCACCCAGGTCGGTGACCAGCCGGTGATCGTCAACCGAGATCGTAAGGGAAACTTCAACACCCTGCTCAACCGTTGCCGCCACCGGGGTGCCACCGTCTGTGACCAGCGCAAGGGTAAGGCCAACGGTTTCACCTGCCCCTACCACAACTGGTCCTACACCCTGGATGGTCGCCTGCGAGGTGTCCCTTACCCGGATGGTTACGAAGGCATCCTCAACAAAGAGGACTTCCCGCTGCAGAAACTGCGCACCGAGTCCTACTTGGGCATGATCTTTGCGACCTTCAATGAGGACGCCCCGCCGTTGGAGGATCACCTGGGTGATGCCAAGATCTGGATGGAGCGTTTCTTCAAGCAGGCCAACGGTTACCCCACCAAGGTGATCGGCGTCCACAAGTTCCGTTTCAAGGGAAATTGGAAGATCCAGCTGGAGAACACCACCGACGGTTACCACTTCCCGATGGTGCACAAGTCCTGGATGGCTTCCGTCGACTCCGAGACCGCCGACATGATGTCCTTCATGGATGACCCCGCAGCTGAAACCCATGCCCTGGGCAACGGCCACAGTGTCGGCATCATGGCAACCGCCCACCTGGACCTCGACATTGATGACGGCACCGAGGAGATCCAGCCCCGTTTCCAGCACATCGTCGATCAGCTCGAAGCGGAGGGTGAGTCTCCGGAGCGGATCCGCCGTTTCATGCGCTCCATGCACGGCTGTGGCTTCAACCTGAACTTCTTCCCGAATATTGCGATGTCATCCTCCTTCTTTCGCGTATTGATCCCGATCTCGGTGAATGAGACCGAGATCTGGCACATGGCACTCGGTATGGAGGGCGGGCCGGAGATCATTAACCAGGAGCGCCTCCGTATCCATGAACACTTCCAGGGGCCCTTCGGTTTCGGCAGCCCGGATGATGCCGAAGGCTGGGACCGTGTTCAGATCGGAGCCGGCGGTAACCCCAACATGCCGATCATGATCAACCGCGGCCTCAATCGCGAATACAAGTCCGAGGAAAACTGGCAGACCTCCCACGTCACCGATGAAACCGGTATGCGTGAGGCTTACTACATGTGGAAGAAGATGATGAGCGATGACTGAACTGCATAACTTCAATGACCCGCGCGTGCTGCGTGCGATTGAACTGGTGTGGCAGGAAGCCACCCTCCTCGACGAGAAGAACTACCCGGCTTGGGAGGAGCTCTTCACTGACGAGGGTATGTATGTGATCCCGATCGATGCGGAGACCACCGACTACGCCTCATCCCTGAACATGGTCTACGACGATAAGCGCATGCGTCGTCTCCGTGTGGAACGCATGATGCAGGGTTATGCCCCCTCCGCCGTGGCGGCGGCCCGCACAGTCCGGGTGATCTCCCGTTTCACCGTCACAGAGGTCAACGACCACCAGGTGGTGCTGCGTTCTGCCCAGTTGCTCTCTGCCTTCAAACGCAATGAATTCCAGACCATCGGTGCGGAATTGACCCACACCATTGCCCTGGCTGATTCCGGTGACAAGATCACGGAGAAGGTCGCCCGTCTCCTCAACAGTGAAGACGCGGTCAACGCCGCCGGCTTCCTGATCTAGGGAAAGGACAGCAGATGGCAGAGAATACGCAGCACCCCGGCGTTGCCGTAGTCACGGGCGCCGCTGGTGGCATGGGCCAGTTCATCGTCCGACAGCTACATGCCGAGGGCAACAAGGTTTACCTGGCCGATATCGACATTGATAAAGCCGCGGACCTGGCGGCCGAGCTTTCCCCGGATGGTTCCACTGCCCGGGCGATTCATCTGGACGTCGCTAAGCGACAGTCTTTCGTGGATGCCTTGGCTGAGATCACCGCAGCCTGGGGGACCCCGACCATCCTGGTCAATAATGCCGCGGTGACCAAGGCCGCGGATCTGATGACGCTGGATGAGGTTGAGTTCAACCGCATCCTGAGCATCAACGTCGACAGCATTTTCTTCGGCTGCCAGGTCATCGGTGCCGCCATGGCGGAACAGGGTTATGGGCGGATCATCAACATGGCTTCCCTCGCAGGACAGAACGGTGGAACCGCCACCGGTGGGCACTATGCAGCTTCCAAGGGTGCGATCCTGACCACGACCAAGGTGTTCGCCCGGGAGCTGGCCGGAAAGGGAGTGACTGTCAATGCCATTTCCCCCGGCCCGCATGATCTGCCGATCGTGCACCAGACGGTTCCGGCAGAGAAACTGGACTCGGTCATCGCCGGCATCCCGGTGCAGCGACTGGGAAATCCGGCTTTCATCGCCAAAACGGTTTCGCTGCTGGCAGATGAAGACGCAGCCTTCGTTACCGGTGCCTGCTGGGACATCAACGGTGGACTCTACGTCCGCTGACCGCCATTGAAAGACAAATAGGAAAGGGGAGCGCAGACATGTCTCTCATCGACGTCGTGGTCTCGGACATCGTCCAGGAGACCCCCACCATCAAGTCCTTCTACCTCTCGCTGCCGGATGGCACCCCCATCGGTCATTACTCACCCGGCGCCCACATTGATGTGGTGGGTCCGACCTCCCTGACCCGCCAGTACTCGCTCTGCGGCCGGCCAGACGGTGACAATGCCTATCTCTTTGCAGTGAAGCGGGAGGAAGTTGGTCGTGGTGGTTCTGAAGCACTCCACGACCTGCAGGTGGGCGACCAACTGAAGATTTCCGCTCCCCGAAACCTGTTGCAGATGGATGAGAGTGCTTCCCACCATGTGCTGATCGCCGGTGGTATCGGCATTACCCCGATGCTCAGTTTGGCCCGCTACATGGATGTCCGCGATATCCCCTTTGATCTGCATTACTACGCCCGCAGTGAGGAGGAGGCGGCCTTCCTTCCGCTGCTCACCGAGAAGTGCCCGGACAAGCTCCACGCCCATCTCGGTGTGGACCGTGACACCCAGCGGAAGAATCTGGACAAGATGGTTCAGTCCGTCCCGGAGGGCACCCACCTTTATGTGTGTGGCCCAGCGCCCTTCATGGACCAAGTGCGTGAGATCGCGGGGAAGAAGCTTCCAGAGGAGGCCATCCATTTCGAGAACTTCAAGCCCGCAGAGGCCGATGCGGACCAGATCAACACCGAATTCGATGTCGAACTCGATGGTGAAACCTATCATATCCCGGCGGAACGCAGCATCGTTGATGTGCTCAATGAGGCCGGTTGTGGCATCGACACCTCCTGCGAGGAGGGTATCTGCGGTACCTGCATCATGGAGGTGCTGGAAGGTACCCCGGAGCACCGCGACAGTGTGTTGACCAAGGCTGAGCGTGAGGCCGGAGAGACCATGGCCGTCTGTGTCTCCCGGACCAAGGGGACAAAGCTGGTACTCGAGTACTTCTAGCACACCTGGCGCATTTGGCTTCGCCGCCCCTACGACACCAGGTCGTGGGGGCGGCTCTGATTCTTGTCCGGGTTGTTCGCCACTTATCGACACCAGGTCCTCAAAAAACCCCGCCGTGGCGGGGCTGGACAGGACCATGAGGGTGGCTCAGGGCACCTCTACGTCATAACGCAGCAGATCCCGCACCAGGGTGCCGATGCTCTCCGCATCAGTCTTGGTCTTGATCCGGGTGCGGTGCACATCCACCGTCTTCACGCTCATACTGAGTCGACGGCTGATGTTCTGACTGGGTAGCCCCTCAATAACCAGGCGAAGCACCTCACGTTCCCGAGGGGTCAGCAGCGCCAGTTTCTCCGCTAGTTCCTGCTGCTGGACATGGGCAAGGAAACGCTGGGAGGCCTTCTCCACGCCGAGTTGCACAGCATCGATGAGCCGCTGCGGATCATAGGGCTTCTCCAGGAAATCCTGGGCGCCCGCCTTCATCGTGGCTACCGACATGTTGATGTCTCCATGGGCGGAGACGAAGATGATGGAGACATGTGGGGCGATCTCATTGAGCTTCTCCTGGAGGCGGGTACCGCTCATCCGGGGCATGCGGACATCGAGCACCAGGCAGGCTGGACGCTTCGGGTCGAACTGCGCCAGGAACTCATCCGCGCTGTTGGCGATGGAACAGGTGATGTCGGCGCTGCCCAGTAACCAGGACACGGACTCACACAGCTCCGGATCATCGTCAACAACATAGACGATGGGGGAGAACTGTTCTTCAGGCTGAGTCATGACGCTTCCATTCCGGAGACGAAAGAGGGACGAGGGGATACTCACTCTAACTCAGTCCCAGGTGGCATCAGCGGTCCAGTAATTCATGCCAAAGGCACTGACCTGATGCTTCCACTCACTGGTGCGACGCAGCTGGGGCTCCTCCTTGCGGACAGACTCATCGGCGGCTTCGGGGCCATCGGCTTCCACTGTCCAATGCACCCAGTTCACCTCACGGCCCAGCTCATCATGGACGAAGAGGTCCACATGATGCCAGCCGTAGTTGAAGGTGTCTTCGTAGCAGGTCAAAAAAGTTCGGGCGTGGTTGACGGGGCGGGGTTTGATTACCATGTCAGATCCTTCAGGGTGGGGTTGGAGGTGGTTTGGGAGAAGGAGGGGACCCTGCGCAGCAGACCCTCAAGGCGACGACCCAGGTTCAGCAGTCGTTTCTCCGAACCCGGCAAGCCGACCAGCTGAACCCCCAGCGGCAGACCCGAGGTGGTCTTCGCGCCGGGGACAATGACCACTGGAAGACCCAGCAGCTGCCAGGCGCGGCTGAGATCCGGGGAGCCGGTGCCCTGGGAACACTCCGGAGCGGGACCCGCTGCGGCTGGGCCGGCGATCACACCGGAATCGCCCAGCAGACGTTCCAGGGAACGTCGGGAAATATCGCGGCGGATCAGGGCCTCCCGGTAGGAGAGCTCATCGACCTCGGCACCACCGGACAGCAGTTCCTGTAGTTGGGGGCTGAGTTCGTCGCGGTGCTCCCGGAAGGTGTCGGCCATGGTGCGGGAGGCTTCGTAGCCCATGATGATGCGGTGGTCATCGACCAGAGTATTAATATGATCGGACCAGTCCAAGGGGTGATATCCCAGCCCGAGATCAGCGGCCAAGCGAGGCAGTTCCGCCAGCAGGCTGTTCATCTGCGGTGCCATGGGCAGCAGGTCGGAACCGTCCCAGAGGTGAAGAGTTACATCCTCGACCTTCGGTTCAGGCCGGTACTCCAGTTCGGTGAAGGCGGAGTAGACATAGTCCAGATCATCGATGTTGCGGGTCAGCAGTCCCAGGGAATCCAGGGTCTCACTCAGGCCGGAAATCCCGGCCATGGAGGTAGACCCAGTGGCCAGCACCATGCCGGCCGCCCCGCAGAAGGACGCGGGGCGGGTGAGAGACCCGGCAGTCTGGGTGCCAAGGGTGAGGGCGATGGTGTTGGCCCCGACTGCGGCCGCCGAACCACTGGAGGAGCCACCTGGAGTGTGCTGATGATTCCAGGGATTCACCGTGGGCCCCGGATTGAAATAACCGAATTCGGTGGTCACCGTCTTGCCCTGGATGACTGCCCCCAATTCTCGGAAACGGGTGACACAGGCAGCATCCGTTTTGGCCGGGGTGGCAGGGGTGACGGGGGAGCCACAGCGGGTGGGCAGACCGGCCACGTCAATGATGTCCTTGATCCCCACCGAGATGCCCCGCAGTGGCAGGGTATTGCGTGTGGAACTACTTTCCGAAGCGGTAGGGGTGGCCTCCCTCACCTCGGTGTCGAGATCATTGAAGGCGACCCAGGCCTTAAGTTTTGCCTCGTAGCGGAGGATATCGGTGCGAACCGTGGCGGCGAGTGCGGACTCCGAGGTGGTGCCGCTATTCACCGCCGCCACCTGCTCGCTGATTAATTTGTTCCGGTTGGGCGGGGTCATCGGGGTCTCCTGCTGGGTGATGGATCATGCCGGAAGGGGCTGCCTGTCCCGGCGATTCTGTGACTGAGGTTACGGGAGTGCATCGGGCTAGGAAACAATCTTCGACTAAAGGTTTCCCCCCTAGCTGTGTAAGGCGAATCACAGTTACCTTTTTGGCACATCAACAGTGAGGAACCGGCCGAAGCGCCGGGGATCGGAGCAGAAATGACGGTTACTAATTCCCCGGTGCGGGGGCTCCAGCCGGAGGAAGCCGCACGCATCAACCGGAACCGACATCGGCCCACCACCCGTGCCTGGGTCATTGTCGGCCTGCTGGTCGTTTTCCAGATCATCGCTTTCGCGGATAAGGCCGTGTTGGGGCTCGTAGCCCCACACGCCATGTCGGAGCTCGGGTTGAGTGCCACGGAATTCGGTTTCATCGGCAGTGCCTTCTTCTTCCTTTATTCCATCGTGTCCGTACTGACGGGCATCCTGGCCTCGAAGATCTCAGTCCGCTGGATCATCCTGGCCATGGGTGTGGTCTGGGCGGTCATGCAGTTCCCCATGCTGCTCGGCGGTGGTGCTGCCATCCTGCTGGCCACCCGCATCATCCTCGGTGGTGCTGAGGGCCCAGCCACGGCGATGTCACTGACTTCTGCCCACACCTGGTTCCACCCCTCGCGTCGGGCCCTGCCCTCCAACCTGGTGGCCATCGGTTCCACCCTGGGCCCCGTCATAGCGGCCCCTTTCATCGCCTGGGTGATTGGCGCCTGGGGTTGGCGTTGGGCCTTCGGCGCTCTGGGTATCCTCGGCTTGATCTGGGTGGTCACCTGGGTGCTTTTCGGTGGTGACGGTCCTTACAAGGCGGGTGGCTCCAAGTCCGCCACCTCCACGGAGAACGCTGAGTCGCTCGCGACTGGCGATAAGAACGTGGTTCCGGCTGTCGTGGAGACCGACCTAGTCGATGCCCAGAAGCCGGTTAATATCTGGCGAGCCCTGTTTAGCCTCGCTTTCATTGCGGCTCTCTTCGGTGCCGCCTCAAACTTCTGGGTTCAGGGTTTCCTGACCACCTGGCTGCCGCAGTACCTGGGTACCGTGGTCGGGCTCTCCCTGCCGCAGGTGGGGCTTGTCACCACCTTCCCCTGGATCCTTGGCGCTCTGGTACTGCTCGGTCTCGGTGCCCTCGGCCACCGCATGATGCAGCGGGGCAAGAGTGCCCACCTCGCGATTGCGGTTCCCTTCGGGTTGTCCACCGCCGTGGCTGGTGTGGCTTTCCTGCTGACCCCCATCGTGCCCAGTTCCCTGACCGTGGTGCTGTTGTCCATCGCCGGTGGTTGCAGTCTGGTCTTCCCGATGGCCGCCTCTGCGATCGGTTATGCAGTCGGCCCGAAACAGCGTCCGATCATGATGGCCACCCTGGGTGGCTTCGGTGCCATCGGTGCCATCATTTCCCCCATCCTGGTCGGTTGGATGATGACGACTGCCGGTTATGTGGCACCCGCCAAGGGTGTTGCCCCCAGTGCTGAGATGGTCTCGTCCATGGCCGGTGGAGTGCACTCCGCTTTCCTGATCACCGGCATCTTCCTACTGGTTGCCGGACTGGCTTCGGCCCTGCTGCTCCGCCCGGAGAAGCTGGGCCGCAAGCTCCAGGCCAAGCATCTGAACCCGGAACCCCGCCCCGCAGCAGTCACCACCAGTTAACCCACCAGGCCTTGAACTAAAACCCGGAAATCCCCCGGCCAGTATTGAAAGCAGGTTGATCCGCCATGAGCGTCAGCATTCCCGACACCTTTGACCCAAAGATATTCCGCGAAGTCATGGGCCATTATCCCACCGGTGTGGCTGTGGTCACCGGCCGCAGCCCGGAGGGTGAGATCCTGGCACTTGTGGTCGGTACCTTCGCTTCCGTCTCCCTGGATCCACCGCTGGTCTCCTTCATGCCGATGAAGACCTCCCGCACTTTCCAGAAGCTGCGCACCTGCAGTTCCCTGTGCATCAATATTTTCGGTGGGGAGCAGCAGGCCGAAATGCTGGCCATCGCCCAGCGTTGGGAGAACAAGCTCGACGGCATTGAGTGGTACCCCTCCCCCTCCGGGGACCCGGTGCTGCGCAACTCCATCGCCTGGGTTGACACCACCATCGCTGATGTTGTCGAGGCCGGCGACCACTGGATCGTGCTCTGTGCGGTCTCCGACCTGCAGGTGACCAATTCGGTGCCCCCACTGCTCTTCTTCCAGGGTGGCTACGGTAGCTTCGCAGGCCTGGAGTCTGGATCACGCATGAGCCATGAGATCCTCCCGGCGATCCACGCCGCCCACAATGCCAGCGACCAGCTGCGCGACCTGGCCCATTCAATTGGATGTGAAGTCTCGGTCTTTGCCGCAGTCAGTGATGATGAGATGGCGACGGTGTTCTCGGAACTTTCCGCGGACGCCACCCGCGAAGGCGGTCTGGCGAGCCGTTTTCCCCTGGTCCCGCCAATCGGGGACAGTTACTTCTTCGACAAGTCCCCGGAGTTACAGCAGCGGTGGATGAATAAGCTGAAGAACCCCTCCGAGGAGCTGCAGGAACGACACCGCCGCCGTCTGGAATTCATGCGGGAGCAGGGCTACCTCCTGGCTTTCCTACCGGAGGAGGGCTCTGCCGCCTATGAGCAGATGATTCGCGCCACCCAGGAATACAAGAAGATCAGCCTCACCCCGATTGAGGAACGCAGCATCAGGGAAACCATCGGTTCCACCCCCGTCAATTATGAACCGAGAGAAGTTGTAGACAACGAAACCTATGACATCGGATCCATCGTCTTCCCGGTGAAGGATCCCTCCGGCCAGTACACCATGACCCTGCGCCTGGCCCAGCTCCCCGGTGGGGTTCCCGGCGCGAAGATCCGGGAGTGGGTGTCCCGCTCGAAGGCGGTCATCCAGGACATCGAACGTGCCGAGCGCAACCACTAGAACAGAAAGATAGAGAGCATGACTGAAGAACTGATCTCCAAGTTGGCAAAGCGGATTGACGTCCTGGAGGCGGAGGCTGATATCCGCCGCATCCAGGCCCGCTACATGTACCTCTGCGACACTCCCTGCCCGGTTTACCCACCGGTGAGCGACCAGGAACGTATCGAGTTGATCCTGGACCTGTACACCGAGGACGCGGTCTGGGAGGGTGTCGGCGAATACTACACCGGCCAGTTCGGCCGCGCGGAGGGTAAGGATGACATCCGGGCTCACTTCAACCGTTTCTGGCCTGAAGATCAGGAGCCGAAGCTGCTGCTTAACGCCCACTACCTCACTTCGGAGCAGATCTTCGTGGATGGGGATGAGGCCACCGGTCTGTGGATCCACATGCAGCCCTGGCTCTTCTCCGACGGAAAGTCACTGCTGCGCTCCAGCCGTCTGAACAATGCTTTCCGCCGTGAAAACGGGGAGTGGAAAATCACCCGCACCCGTACCGAAAATGTGTTCATCGCCCCGCTGCCGAATAATTTCGCCGAGAGCTTCCCCGGTACCTCGGTACTGCTGAAGTAGCCCCGAATCATCCCGGACTTCCGGGGCAGTGCTTTGCGACGCCCCGCTGCCCCCCCTGGGGGCGTCGCAAAACACCCCGGGGCCTGCATCCGGAGCGGCCCCTTTCCCGGAACCCCGGGGTGACGGGTAAAGTCGTGGGGCGTCATCCATGCCACCGAAGAAGGGCTTATTCTGATGCCGCACCGCACCGGATTTGATCGTGAACGTTATATCGAAATGCAATCGCGGCAGATCCAGGAGCGACGCAAATCCATCGGCGGCAAACTGTACCTGGAGATGGGCGGCAAACTCTTCGACGATATGCACGCCTCCCGGGTTCTGCCCGGTTTCACCCCGGACAATAAGATCGCGATGCTGGAGCAGCTCAAGGACGAGCTGGAGATCCTGGTGTGCATCAACGCCAAGGACCTGGAACGCCAGAAGGTCCGCGCCGACCTCGGCATCCCCTATGAAGAGGATGCGCTCCGCCTGATCGACATCTTCCGGGAACGGGGCTTTTTGGTGGAGAACGTCGTCCTCACCCAGTTCGAGGATGACAACACCATGGCCCGGGTCTTCATGGAACGCCTGGAACGTCTCGGCCTGAAGGTCGCCCGCCACCACGTGATCCCCGGCTACCCGAGCGATACCCGCCGGATTGTCTCCGAAGAGGGTTTCGGCCGTAATGACTACAGCGAAACCAGCCGGGACCTGATCGTGGTCACCGCGCCGGGGCCTGGGTCCGGCAAGCTCGCCACCTGTCTGTCACAGGTGTACCACGATTTCAAGAAGGGTGTTAGAGCTGGTTACGCCAAGTTCGAGACCTTCCCGATCTGGAATCTGCCCCTGGAACACCCCGTGAACCTGGCCTATGAGGCCGCCACCGTGGACCTTGATGACATCAATGTCATCGACCCCTTCCACCTGGCGGCCTATGGCGAACAGGTCACCAGCTACAACCGGGATGTGGAGGTCTTCCCCCTGCTGAAGACCCTGCTGGAGAAGCTCAACGGCAGTTCTCCCTATAAATCGCCCACCGACATGGGGGTGAACATGGTCGGTTACTGCATCTCCGATGACCAGGCCTGCCGGGACGCCGCCAACCAGGAGATCATCCGCCGCTACTACAAGGCACTGGTGGAGGAGCGGCGCGATGAACTTGATGACACCCTCTCCCAGCGGGTGGCCATGGTGATGAGCAAGGCCGGCACCTCCATCGAGGAGCGCCGCGTGGTGGCCCCCGCCCTGCAGGTGGAGGCGGAGAGTGGTGTCCCGGCCTCAGCCCTGGAGCTGGCTGATGGGACCATCATCACCGGCAAAACCTCGGAGCTGCTGGGCTGCTCCGCCGCGATGCTCCTCAACGCCCTGAAGCACCTGGCCGGCATCGACCGGGACATCGACCTGCTCTCCCCCTCCTCCATCGAGCCGATCCAGACCCTCAAGACCGAGCACCTGGGCTCCCGCAACCCCCGCCTGCACACCGATGAGGTGCTCATCGCCCTCTCGGTCTCCGGGGCCTCCAGCCAGGACGCCCGCTCCGCGCTGCGGGAGCTGAAGAACCTGCAGTCCTGCGATGCCCACACCACCACCATCCTGGGTTCGGTGGATGAGGGCATCTTCCGAAATCTGGGCATCCTGGTCACCTCGGAGCCGAAGTACCAGCGCAAGGCCCTCTACCGGAAGCGCTGACCCCTCTCCCCGGCGTGGGTGAATAAAACCCTCTGAGCAGCGCAGATGCCTTTCCCTTGGGAAGATTAGACTGGGTTGGGCCCCGCGAACTAGGCTGAATTTGTGGCCATCAGCAAGATTCTCCTCTATTACAAGTTCACTCCCATCGCAGACCCGAAAGCCGTGATGCTCTGGCAACGTGACCTCTGCGAGGGTCTCGGCCTCCGAGGCCGGATCCTCATCTCGGAACACGGCATCAACGGCACTGTCGGCGGTGATATCGACGCCTGCAAGAAGTACCTCCGCAAGACAAAGGACTACCCGGGTTTCCATGACATGGAGTTCAAGTGGTCCGAGGGTGGGGCAGAAGACTTCCCCAAGCTCAGCGTGAAGGTCCGCGATGAGATCGTCGCCTTCGGTGTCCCCGGGGAACTGAAGGTGGATGATCAGGGAGTCGTCGGCGGCGGCGTGCACCTCAAACCTGAAGAGGTCAATGAGCTGGTGGAGAAGCATGGCGATGAGGTTGTGTTCTTCGACGGCCGCAACGCCATGGAAGCCGAGATCGGCCGGTTCCGGGATGCCGTGGTCCCTGATGTGGAGACCACCCATGACTTCATCGCCGAGATCGAGTCCGGAAAATATGATGACCTCAAGGACAAACCGGTGGTCACCTACTGCACCGGTGGCATCCGCTGTGAGGTCCTGAGTTCCCTGATGATCAACCGGGGGTTCAAGGAGGTCTACCAGATCGACGGTGGCATCGTCCGCTACGGCGAGAAATACGGCAACAAGGGCCTGTGGGAAGGCTCCCTCTATGTCTTCGACAAGCGCATGCACATGGAGTTCGGTGAGGATTATAAGCGCGTGGGGCACTGCATCCACTGCGGTGACCCGAGCAATAAATTCGAGCATTGCGTCAATGAGGACACCTGCCGTGAGCTGGTGCTGATGTGCCCGGACTGTCATGGCAGCGTGGCCTCCCGGCACTGCGGTCGGGAAGACTGCCGACAGGTGGCGGCTGAGCTGGCCGCCGCCGAAGCCCGCTAGGACAAGCAACCCAACTAGTACAGCTGGATGAGAAAAATGAGCCGCCCCTCCCTGATCTTGCAGGAAGGGGTGGCTCATTTTTCTCAGGGGCAGCTCCGAGCTTAGAAGAGCAGGTTACCGCCACCATCCATGATGGCGAGCGGCAGCACGGAGGTCATCCACAGCATGTTCATGGGCAGCAGGAACCAGAAGGCCGCCATCCAGGGCCACCAGCGCAGGTGCTGGTTCAGCTTCCGGACCATGATGATGGCGCAGCCCAGCAGGGTGAGGGCCGCATAGGCGCTGGTGAACACCGGCCAAGCGATCCGGGTGAACTCGGTGCAGATCCAGGTTGCCTCCCCCGCCTCACAGTAGGGGCCGCCGATCATCCGGCTGAGGAGCAGCAGGAGGAAGCCGCCCAGCAGCAGCGTGACAATGGCGCCGATGGCGTAGAAGAGAGCCTGGCGACCGGACTGCCGGTTTCTCTCCCGGATCAGCACCGGGTCCGGTTGGCCGGCCAGGTCCTCCACGGTGCTGGGGCCGGGCATGGGTCGGTTGGTGTAGTCATAATCCGTCACCAGGTCATTTTCGGGATGACCATAAGGCTTCTGTTTCTTGGCGCCGGAACTGTCGGGGGAGTCCGATTTACTCATGTGTGGACCACCACCTTTCTTGAGTTCTCACTCTAGTACGCGCACCTTAACGGGGACGCAGAGTGATCTCGGTGGGATGGGCATCACCGGGGGTTTCCAGGGCGTTGAGGATCGTCTCCGCCACGGTGCCGGGACTGAGGAAACTCTCCGGCTCCCAGGCCTGCCCCAGTTCGCCGACGATACGACGCTGCATTTCGGTGGCGATCCGACCGGGGTACACCGAGGTGACCCGGATCTCGGGGTTTTCCCCACGCAATCCATCGCACCAGGCCCGGGCGGCGAATTTGCTGGCCGAGTAGAGGGTCCACTCCGGGCGGGTGTGCTGCCCGGCCCCGGAGTTGATGTAGATGACATGTCCGCGGGCGGCTTTGAGTGCCGGCAGCAGCCGGTTGCTGAGGTCCACCGGGGCGTGCAGGTTGACAGCCATGGTTTCCTCCCACACCTCCCGCCCGAAGTGCTGGGTGGGGCCGACGGGGGCGACCCCTGCGCAGTGGATCAGGGCGTCGAGACGCTCCGGCATCTCCAGGGGTGGCAGGGGGCGGGTGAAGTCCGCCTGCCACCAGGTGGCGGCCGCGGTGCCTGGGCTGCTGCGGTACTGGGCGGTCACCCGCCAGCCGCGGGCCAGCAGCCGGGCCACAATCTCCCGGCCGACACCTCCGCTGGCTCCGGTGACGAAGGCGTGTGGGGTGATGGACATGGTGGGACCTCTCTCAGCTGTGGGTCAGTGCTTGCGCACCGGGTGAACGATCACCGGCACCTGTACATGGGAGAGCACCTCAGTTGCGGTGGAGCCGAGGAAAACCCGCTCGATGGGGCCGGGCGGGGTCGAGCCGAGGCAGAGCAGGTCGCCCTTCTTCCACTTCAGGGCATCCACCGCCCCGGCCCAGCCGGAGCCGGAGCCGATATCGGTTTCCACGCTCAGCTCGGGCCAGTGGTCCATCACCGCGTCCCGGGAGCGGTCCAGCATGGCGAGGGAATGTTCCCGCCACTCCACCGTCAGATGGGTGCTCAGGTCCAGCTGATCGCTGGCGGTGCTGGAGGTCAGCCCGCCGGGGGAGAAGGCCAGGATCCGCAGTGGGATATCCCAGCGGGAGGCCAGGTCTGCGGCGAAGAAGAGACTGCTGTTCTCCTCCGGGTTCTCACCCAGGTGGGCAAAATTGATGCGGGTGACGCCCCGTTTGGAGAGCTTGGGGGAGCGCGGTACCAGACCCAGCAGCTGCGGCGAGGAGTGCAGCAGCGTATCTGCGGTGGAGCCAGCCAGGAAACGTCCCTTGGGGGCGGTGGAGCTGGAACCCAGGAGCATCAGGTCGGCATTGAAGTCATTGGCGGCCTGGGTCAGTAACACCGCCTCGGAGGGGCCGTCAGAGAAGACGGAGATCTGCTCATCCCAGCATTCCTCGGGCAGGCCCACGGACTTCAGGGCCTTGCGGACCTTGGTTTCACAGGCCGCGGCCTCCCGCTCGATCCACTTGCGGTACTTGCCACCGAGCTTGCCCAAGGAAGTTGCGGGCCAGGGGCGCAGGAAGGTGGTTGCGACCCGGACCTGGATCTGGGTGGTTCGACCCAGCCAGGCGGCGAACTCGAGGCTTTCGGAGCCGCGCCCATCTGGGCGCCAAGCGACGAGGACACGCAGCGTGTCATTGGGGTCCTGAGAGTACGTTTCGATGTTCGGCATTCCTGGCGGAGTTCAGATCAGAGGTGCAAGAAGGTCGGGGTTCAGGTGATTCAACCCCAATTATGGCCTCTTAGTTCGTTTTCTCCGAATTTGCGACCGTGCCATAGGTCTCAGCGAGGGTATTGATGAGCTCGGAGAGGTCATCAGCCTTCGCCAGGTGCTTGTCGTCGAGGGTGCTCAACATCTCGGCGAGATACTTGGTGCGTTCCTCACCGACCCGCTTCAGTTCGGTGGCACCGAGGTCGGTGAGGGTGACCAGGACACCACGACGGTCGGTGGTGTCACGGATGCGGTCAACCATGCCGCGCTGCTCCAGCTGGTGCAGCGCATTGGAGGCGGTGGGCATGCGGATGCCCTCCATCTTCGCCAGGTGGCTGATGCGGGAGGCACCGTTTTCCTGCAGTCGGGTCATGAGGGAGAGCTGCGGGCCGGTCAACGAAGATTGCTCTGAAAGTCGGAAGTACATGACGTAGAGCTTCGTGAGCGCGGGGCGGATCCGACGTGCGACTTCCTCGGGGGTGGGAGAATTCATGCATCTCAGCCTAGCCTGCATGGGGGGTAAAACTGTTATGTCCGCCTAAGTATGTGGTAGGCAACCCACTCACTTTCAAAGCTTGTCCCAGCACACATTCAGCGCCCCCCAAAAGGGTGAAACCAGTGCTCACAGCCTTTTCGGGTGACGCTGAAAATGGGGTCACCAGGCCTGGAAACCAGGTTTTCTAGTCCTCTGCCCCGATGATGAAGGCCTCCAGCTCCGTGCGTGCCTGGTCGTCGCCGAGCTGAACCGGCGGGGATTTCATCAGGTAGGCGCTGGCCGGCAGGATGGGCCCACCCAGGCCACGGTCCAGGGCGATCTTGGCGGCCCGGACGGCGTCGATGATGATGCCGGCGGAGTTGGGTGAATCCCACACCTCGAGCTTGTACTCCAGGTTCAGCGGCACCTCACCGAAAGCGGTGCCCTCCAGGCGGACATAGGCCCACTTGCGGTCATCGAGCCAGGCGACGTAATCGGAGGGGCCGATGTGGACATTGCGGTCCTCGACCTTGCCGGCCAGGGGACCATCCTTCAGGTTGGAGGTGACGGCCTGGGTCTTGGAGATCTTCTTGGACTCCAGGCGGTCCCGGTCGAGCATGTTCTTGAAGTCCATGTTGCCGCCCACGTTCAGCTGCATGGTGCGGTCCAGGCGGACCCCCCGATCCTCGAAGAGCTTGGCCATCACACGGTGGGTGATGGTCGCACCGACCTGGGACTTGATGTCATCACCGACGATGGGGACACCGGCCGCGCGGAACTTCTCGGCCCACTCTGGGTCGGAGGCGATGAAGACGGGCAGGGCGTTGACGAAGGCGACACCGGCGTCGATGGCGGCCTGGGCGTAGAACTTATCGGCCTGCTCGGAACCGACCGGCAGGTAGGAGACCAGGACGTCGACCTTGGCGTCCTTCAGTACCTGCACCACGTCGACCGGATCAGCCTCGGACTCGGTGACGGCTTCTCGGTAGTGGGTGCCCAGGCCGTCGAGGGTCGGGCCCCGCTGGACGGTGACCCCGGTGGTGGGGACATCGGCGATCTTGATGGTGCAGTTCTCGGAGGCCTCCAGGGCGACGGCCAGGTCCTGGCCCACCTTCGCGGCATCCACATCGAAAGCGGCGACGAACTCAACGTCACTGACGTGGTAGTCACCGAACTGGACGTGCATCAGACCCGGGACCTTCTCTCCGGGGGGAGTGTTCCGGTAGAACTCGACTCCCTGCACCAGCGAGGTGGCGCAGTTACCCACACCGGCAATGGCGACCCGGATCTTTGTTTCACTCACGGTCTCTTGACTCCTTCAATGTTTATTGTGTGGGGATGCCCGCATCAGGGCGGCACCCTCATTGCCCTCACCATAGGTTCACCAGCTTGCGGGACAGGCCCAGGCGCCGGACGTGATCGATCAAGTAGCAGGGTTGATCGATCAAGCAGGGAGGAAACCCGCTTGGCGACGCCCCCCTGCCCCCGGCTCCCGAAGCCGGGTCCGGGGGTGCCTGGGGTGCGTTAGACTGTGCGGGTGGTCGTTTATCGCAATGAGATCAGTCACCAGTGGGAGAAACGTAACCTGCTGGCACGCTGGCGTGCGGGGGCGGTCACCCGGGACACGGTCTGCGACGCAGATTTTCTCCTGGTCACCGCGGCGCGCTATCACGGCACCCCAGCCACCGGGTCCTGTCCCGTCTGTGAGTCCGATCAGCTCCGAGAGGTGCTGTGGATCCACGGAGACGGACTCGGTCGGATGTCCGGAACTGCCCGAAGTGCGGCGGAGATCGAAGAGATCGTATCCACCGGGCGGGAATTGCGGGTGCACACCGTTGAGGTTTGCCCCGTATGCCGCTGGAATCACCTGCTGCGAGAGGTCAGCGCCTCCGCCACCTGAGAGATATCCGTGCAGCTTCAGCACAGTTTCCAGGTGTTTTCAGGTTTCCACGAAGCACTGACACACAGTAGTGTGCTCCTCAGTTAGCAACATCGATGATTGGGACTGAAGTTGGCAGAAAAGAACACAGACGCGACTGCGGGGCGGAAAACCACCGAACCCGCTAAGCGCAGTCGGGCTGCGAAAAAGAAACAGCGGAACCCCTGGGTGGGGCGCACGCTGATCGGTGCTGTCCTCCTGGCGATCCTCCTCCCGCTAGGCGCCTTCCTGGCGGCCTACGTCATGGTGGATGTGCCGGAACCAGAGGAACTCCCCACCCCCCAGGTCTCCCAGATCATGGCCTCCGACTCGAGCACCGAGCTGGCCCGGATCGTGCCTCCGGAGGGTAACCGCCGACAGGTGTCCGTCGAAGAAATCCCGGACTACGTCAAGAACGCCGTGCTGGCCGCCGAGGACCGTGAGTTCTACACCAACCCCGGATTCTCCATCACCGGTTTCACCCGCGCGGTGATCGGCCAGATCACCGGTGATGCCTCCGCGGGCGGTGGCTCCACCATCACCCAGCAGTACGTCAAGAAGACCCTGGTCGGTGATGAGCACTCCTATGTCCGCAAGGCCCGCGAGCTGGTCTACTCCGTCAAGATGACCAATGAATGGTCCAAGGACGAAATCCTCGGTGCCTACCTCAACACCGTCTACTTCGGCCGTAACGCCTATGGTGTGGAAGCTGCCGCCCAGGCCTACTTCAACAAGCCGGTCACTGAGCTGGGCCCCGATGAGGCAGCCGTGTTGGCCGCCTCCATCCAGCTGCCCAGCCAGCTGGAACCCTGGACCAACCCGGAGGCCGCGCAGGCCCGCTGGAGCTACGTCCTCGACGGCATGGTCGAGATCGGCACCCTCGGTGCCGAGGAACGTGCTGCCCTGGATTATCCGGAGACCCGCGACCCGGCCACCGTCTCCGCGTACACCGAAGCCACCGGCCCCAACGGCCTGATCAAGAACCAGGTCATGACGGAGCTGGCGAGCGTGGGCATCACTGAGGATGAGGTCAACACCCGGGGTCTGATCGTGACCACCACCATCGACCCGGAGGTCCAGGCGGCCACCGTCGAAGCGGTCAACGCCAACATGGAGGGCCAGAACGACAACCTGCGCACCGCCGCCGTGAGCATGGAACCCGACACCGGCGCGGTCCGCGGCTACTACGGTGGCGAGGACGCCACCGGCTGGGACTACGCCAACGCCGGCCTGCAGACCGGATCCACCTTCAAGATCTTCGGCCTGGCCGCCGCTCTCCAGCAGGGCATCCCGCTGTCCACCCTCTACGACTCCGGCCCGGTCACCATCCCCGGTGGTATCACCATCTCCAATGTCGGCGGCGGCTCCTGTGGCTACTGCTCCATCGGCGAGGCCCTGAAGTTCTCCCACAACACCAGCTTCATCCGCCTGCAGCAGGACCTGGAGAATGAAACCCAGGACACCGCCGACATGGCACACGCCCTGGGCATGGCCACCTCCCTGCCCGGCATCCCGGAGACCCTGACCGAAAACGGTGACCTCCCCTATGAGGGCATCATCCTCGGCCAGTACCAGTCCCGCCCCCTCGACATGAGCATCGCGCTGGCCACCCTCGCTAACGAAGGGGTCTGGCACCAGCCGCACTTCGTCGAGCGTGTGGAAACCGGCAGCGGCGAAGTGCTCTACGAATTCCAGGGTCAGGAAGGCGAACGCCGTGTCTCCGAGGCGGTGGCCAACAACCTCATGTACGCCATGCAGCCCATCGCCGACTACTCCGGTGGTGCCCTGGACGGGGGCCGTATCTCCGCCTCCAAGACTGGCACCACCCAGCTCGGCGACACCGGTTACAACCGCGACGCCTGGATGGTCGGCACCACCCCGCAGCTGGCCACCTCCGTGTGGGTCGGCACCGAGGACAACACCCCGATCTTCACCCCCTGGGGCGGAAACATGTACGGCGCGGGCCTGCCCACCGACATCTGGAAGGACATCCTCGATGACTCCCTGGTCGATGAGCCCATCGAGTACTTCCCGGACCCCGAGCCCATCAACTGGGGCAACGGCCTCAGCGTCAGCAATGGCAACGCCTACGTCCCGCCGCCGGTGATCTACAACCCGGCCCCGGTCGCACCGGTTGCTCCGGCCCCCGCCCCCAGCGAGAGCGAGGAAGTGGCCCCGGCGCCCGAGGAATCCCTGGCACCGGCACCGGCTCCGGCACCGGCCCCCGCACCCCCTGAAACCGGTGGTGGCAACCCCGCACCGGAAGACGATGGTGGCGGTGGGGATGAAGGTGGCATCGAAATTGCCCCCGGTCTGGTGATCCCCGAGATAGAAATCCCGGCACTACCCTGATGAACATCAAGCGGTCCCTCCCTCGGAGGGGCCGCTTTTTGCCTGCTCAGGGGCAGGGCACGGGGCGTCGCAAAGCACAGGGGGCGAGAGCTACCCCATGGCCGCGCCGGGAACTCAGCGGCTGGCCTACGGTAGGAAAGGATATTTTCGCTCACCGAATCTCGGTGGCCCCCCTGGAACAGCACCTCCGGTGGGGGAGGAAAACAAGCACAAGGAGAGTCCCCCACGTGAGAAGAGCTCAGCGATGACAAGCAGCCCACCAAGCGCCCCGGACATCGGACACCCCGAACAACGGGTCTCACCAGCCCACAGTGAAAGCATCAGCCGGGGCTTCATCACCTTCCTCGGTGGCCCCCTCGGACACCATGCCCGTATCGGCCGTCAGGCCTGGTGGACCCCCTTGCGCACCCTGATCCTGACCTCCCTGGTGTTCCTCTCCTTCGGCTACCTGGCCAAGGCGAACTGCACCCTCGGCAGCCGCGGGGAAGATGGGATGGTCGGACTGGACTGGTCCGGAAATCGGCAGTACGCCTCCTTCTGCTACAACGACATCGTCCCCCTCTACGGTGCCCGCGGACTCGACGAAGGAGGTTTCCCCTACGCCTACTCCTGGCAGGAGGGAGACCTCACCCGCTACATGGAATACCCCGTCCTCGGCGGACTCTTCCAGGGACTCATGGGCTTCCTGACCCGGGTGTTCTACCCGGTGATCGACCTGCTCCCCGGACACAGTATCCCCGAATCCGGTTTCTACTTCGCCCTCACCGCAGCCTTCATGTCCCTGATGTGGGTCATCACCATCCGCATGATGGCCGAACTCGCCGGCAACCGGATCTGGGATGTCGTACTCGTCGCCGCCTCCCCCCTGGTGATCATGCACGCCTTCACCAACTGGGACATCCCCTCCATCATGGCGGTCGCCGGTGCCGTGCTCGCGGTCAAACGCGGCCATCCCCTCTGGGCCGGCATACTCATCGGCCTGGGCACCGCCTTCAAACTCTGGCCCCTCTACATCCTCGGCGCCTACCTCGTGCTGACCGTACGCAACCGCACCTGGGGCCCCTTCCTCAAGATGCTGGGCGCCGCCATCATCAGCTGGCTCCTGGTCAACATCCCCGTGATGCTCGCCTACCCGGCCGCCTGGAATGAATTCCTCCGACTCAACCGGGAACGCAGCTGGGAATGGACCACCATCTACGCGGTCATCTCCCGCACCACCGGATGGCCCGGTTTCGACAGCGGTGGTGGGGAACCCACCATCCTCAACACCCTCACCCTGCTGCTCTTCATCGGCGCCTGCCTCGCCATCGCCATCTTCGGCATCAGCGTCCAACGCCGCCCCCGCGTCGCGGAGCTCATCTTCCTCATCGTCGCAGCCTTCCTGCTGGTGAATAAGGTGTGGAGCCCCCAGTACTCCCTCTGGCTCGTTATTCCCGCCGTACTCGCGCTGCCCCGCTGGCGACTCCTGCTCACCTGGATGATCGTCGACGCCCTCGTCTGGCCCGTCCTCATGCTCCACATGATGGGCACCGACAACAAGGGACTGCCCGGCGGGATGCTCGACCTGGTCATCCTGACCCGCGACGGACTCATCATCACCATGATGGTCCTCGTTGTGCTCCAGATGCTCGGCCGCATCGAAGACAAGGTGTCCCAGTCCCACCACGGACTGGACCCCCTCGCCGGAGCCTTCGGGCAGGTCGATCGATTCCGTCTCGGCGGCATGGGCAAGAATGAAGAGGAAGCAACAGGTGGAGCATCGCGACCTGATCCGCAGAACCCGGAAACCCTGAACGCCCCCGAAAAGATCGAAGGTGGGGCCGGCTCAGAAACCCCGGATGCCTCGGATGCCTCGGGAAATATCGGCGCGCCGGGCAGCCGGACCTCGGAATGGAACCTCAAGGAATAAGGAACGTGAGCAGTTGTCTGACATCTGGATGATCATCACCATGGCCAGTGTGTTTATCGGCTTCCTCTGCACCGGCGGAGCTTTCGCGGCATTCATGTACAAGAAGTCGAAGGTGCTGATCACCGCACTGCTGATCATCGCACTGCTTCTGGTGACCGTGGTGCCGGTGACCATTGCCGTGACCGTCGCCACCTCACCCGGATAGGCCAGCTGAGCCTCGAGGAAATCCCCGGGAGTCCCCCTTGTAAGCAGGGGGCTGCCGGGTTTTTTGTTGCCGGACCCCAGGGGAGGCGGGGCGGAGACCTCAGGAAATCTCAGGGAAAAGCTTCTCTGACAGGTGCTGCTTCTCGGCTATGTCCACAGAAGGAAACATGAGAGTTCATTCAGAATCGGCCCGAAGCCCTTAATCTCCCCGCGCTTCCTCCCTAAGCTGGGAAATATAAGAAAAAGGCCAGTTCAGTGCCCTGTTGAGATGAAAGGAAGAACCATGAACCGAAGTGGCATCCGAGGCACCATCATTGCCCTCAGCGGAGTTGCAGCGCTCTTTCTCACCGGTTGCGCCGGTTCGGAGGGACCCAACCCCGGCACCAGCACCGTAGCGATCAGCACCCCGGTTGAGACGGTCGAGGAGCAACCCACCCAGGCGCCAGCGGAGAGCGTCGCTGAGAACACCCCACCCCGTGAGGATGATGGTGGGGAGGAGGCGGCCCGGGGAAACTCGGCCCCCTGCGAGGTCAGCGGTTACAGCGGCGAGGGGGATCGGGAGCGTCGTGAAGAGGGTTTCAGTGAGCAGCAGGTCAGCGATGCGGTGGCACAGGGTTGCGCCACCGCGGAGTGGGAGGACGACGACTACTGGGAGATCGATCTCGACTGGATTGAGGTGGACATCCGCCCGGATGGCACCGTCATCGAAGTGGATGACTGATTTCGCACCCTGCAACCCCCTGTCGGCAGCGCTCCTTAGATGAGCCTGCTGAATCCCCGTTGATTCCCACCGGCGGGGATTAACGTTTTGGGGGCGTATTGCGGTACCTTGGAGGGGTTGCTTGACGCAACGACCCTCCTGCCATGCCCAACCGGGGTGTGGCCGAACCAAAATACTAGACCATAGGAGGTGATGAGGTCCGTGCGTCAATACGAAATCATGATCATTCTGGATCCAAGCCAGGATGAACGCACCGTTACCCCGTCCCTGGACAAGTTTCTTGAGGTTGTCCGTAAGGACAATGGCAAGGTTGTGAAGGTTGATGTGTGGGGCAAGCGTCGTCTTGCATACCCGATCAACAAGAACGAAGAAGGCGTCTACGCGGTCGTCGATCTCGAGTGCGAGTCGGCAACTGTGCTGGAGCTCGATCGTCTGCTGAACCTGAACGAGAGCATTCTGCGTACCAAGGTTCTGCGCGTCGACAAGTAAGAGTGGATACTGGTGGGTGGATTTTAAAAACACCCACTCGTAGGCACCCCTGATGGGATGAATTGCGCCCCGATGGGGGCGCATATTGGCCCATCCAGGATCATTGTCACCGAGAAGGCACAGCAGGAAGGCATCAAGCATGGCTCAGGGAGAAACAAACATCACTGTGGTTGGCAACATCGTTGCTGACCCAGAGCTCCGCTTCACCCCCTCGGGTGCGGCGGTGGCGAACTTCCGTATCGCTTCCACTCCTCGTCAGTTCAATCGACAGACGAACCAGTGGGAAGATCAGGAAGCTCTTTTTCTGACCTGCAATGTCTGGCGTCAGGCCGCGGAGAATGTCGCTGAATCCCTTTCCAAGGGTATGCGCGTCATCGTGACCGGTCGCCTCCGTCAGCGCTCCTATGAAACCCGTGAGGGCGAGAAGCGCACCGTGATGGAGGTCGAGGTCGACGAAGTTGGCCCGTCCCTGACTTTCGCTACCGCACAGGTCACGCGTACCCCGCGTGGCGGCGGCAGCCAGGGCGGCTTTGGTGGAAACCAAGGCGGCCAGGGTGGCCAGGGTGGTTTCGGCGGCAACCAGGGCAATCAGGGCGGTTTTGGTGGGAACCAGAGCAGCCAGGGTGGTTTTGGGGGCGCTCAGCCCGCTCAGCCCAGCCAGGGCGGTTTTGGTGGGAACCAGAGCAGCCAGGGTGGCTTCGGTGGTGGGAACCAGTCCAATCAATCGGCTCCCGCTCCTGACAATGATCCGTGGAACTCCGCACCGCCTGCCGGCGGTTTCGGTGGTGCCGACGATGAACCTCCGTTCTGATCGACAAGAAATACACATCAACTGAATTCACACTTCCCCGGCCGGAATCAGGCTCAAGCCACTGGGCGGGGAAAGAACAATGAAAGGCAGGGATCATGAAGCTGATCCTCACCGCCGCCATTGACAAGCTCGGTGTCCCCGGTGACATCGTAGAGGTCAAGGACGGCTACGGACGCAACTACCTGCTTCCCCGCGGCCTGGCCATCGTTGCCACCCGTGGTGCTCAGAAGCAGATCGAGGGCATTAAGCGTGCCCAGGAGGCTCGTGCAGTGCGCGACCTCGACCACGCCCGCGAGATTCGCGAGCAGCTGGAAGCACTGGAGAACGTTTCCGTCGCAGTGCGTACCTCTGACAAGGGCAAGCTCTTCGGCTCCGTCAAGTCCGGTGATATCGCTGACGCTGTCAAGGCAGCTGGCGGCCCGGTTCTGGACAAGCGCAACATCGAGGTTCCGAAGAACCTGATCAAGTCGACCGGTTCTTACCAGGTCAAGGTCCAGCTGCAGGATGACATCGCAGCCAAGGTGAACTTTAAGGTCGTCGCCGCGTAATTTAACGCGTCAGACGGCGGCTAGTTTCTAGCCCAACGACAACAGCACCCGAAGACCCCGCATCGGTGGGAAGCCCCGCTTCCTCCGGTGTCCGGGGTCTTCGGACATTTCCACCCCCCTTGGGTGGCACTCATGTCACCCCCAAGGGGGGCTCCTTGTGATGCCCCGGATCAGCCCCATCGTGAGAGTCCTTGCTCACCCTGTGGATAACTGTGGATAAATGTGGGTTGTTTCCCTCGATTTAATCTGTCGTTGTACCGCTTTTAGCTGCACCAATGTCACTAGCTACCTAATTTCGCTCTGTCAAACCTGCTGGTGACAGCGTTTATTCACTATTTCCGCTTAGTTGTCCACAGCTCGGAAAGGGCGGTGACCAGCATGAATGGGTCTTTGTCCGCAGCGTTATCCAAGAGTTATCCACAGGTTATCCACAACTCTCCACCGAAATCGTTGATTCTTTCACCGCTTCTCCCCAAGTTATCCACAGCCCCTGTGGACAGGGACTTATTTTTGAGACGATTCAGACGCTGGAATCTTCTCCTCGGGGACTGTATACAGTGGCCCCGGCCCAACATTTCCGGATCCCGGTGGGCCCCCGGCGAGTTGCAACTCACTACCATAAAGCGGAGAGCCTGACCTAAGCCCGCACTTTCCGCTAGAACGGACATATGACCGTGTCGAATCAGCTGCCGCAATCAGTGAAGAAAGCTCATAAGAGCACTCCCTTGGAGGACTATGCCCTCCTCTCGGATCTGCACACCGGACCACTGGTATCCCGTGAGGGGTCCATCGACTGGCTCTGCCTGCCCAGATTCGACTCCGATGCCATCTTCACCGCCATCCTGGGCACCCCGGATGATGGCCGCTGGAAGATGTCGATCGTGGACGGCAAGGTGATGTCCCGGCAGTACCGGGGCAACACCTTCATCCTGGAAACCCTCTGGGAAGGGCCCCGGGGTACCGCGCGGGTCACCGACTTCATGCCGCCGGGCGATAAGCAGGCGAACCTGATCCGCTATGTGGAGTGTCTCAGTGGTGAGGTTGAGATTGAGCATGACATGCGGGTGCGTTTCAGTTACGCCCGGGTGGAACCCTGGTTCCGTCCCACCGAGGTTCCTGGTTCAGAGGAAATGGGTCTGCTCTGTACCGCCGGCCCGGATGGTGTGTTGATCAGTGGCCCCCTGCTGCATCAGAGCAAGGAAAGGCGGGAGGAGGAGGGCGATGTGCTGGAACCTTCCGGTGCTCCGGCTTCCCGTCTGACGGGGCGTTTCCGGATCAGGGAGGGACAGTCGCGGTCCTGGAACCTGACCTGGTTCCGCCCGTGGCGGGAGCTACCCGTCCCAGCGGAACCGGTGGCCGCGCTGTGGAAGGCGGAGAGCTTCTGGGAGGAATGGTTGAGTCGGCTGGACACGGAGACGGTGAACCGTAAGCATGTGGTGCGTTCCCTGCTGGTGCTCAGGGCACTGACGCACCGCGAGACCGGTGGCATCGCAGCCGCTGCGACGGCTTCCCTGCCCGAGGATTTCGGTGGGGTCCGCAACTGGGACTACCGCTTCACCTGGTTGCGGGATGCTTCCCTGACGGTTGAGGTCATGGTCTCCCATGGCCTGATCAAGGGTGCCGCCGACTGGCGGGACTGGTTGCTGCGTGCGGTGGCCGGCGACCCGGAGCGCCTGCAGATCATGTACGGGCTCGGTGGGGAGCGTCAGCTGCCGGAGCAGGAGCTGGATCACCTGGCAGGTTATGAGAACTCCCGTCCGGTGCGCATCGGCAATGGTGCCGCGGACCAGTATCAGGCGGATGTCGTGGGCGAGGTGATGCTGGCGTTGGCCAGGATCCGTGATGCCGGCTACCCGGAGACCCCCTACTCCTGGAACCTGCAGACTGCCCTGCTGGACTACAACATCTCCAATTTTGACCGCAAGGATCACGGCATCTGGGAGATGCGGGGAGAACTCCACTACTTCACCCATGGCCGGGTGATGATGTGGGCGGCCTTCAATGAGGGCATCCGAGCAGTGGAGGAGTATGGCTTCGAGGGGGATGTGGAAACCTGGATCCACTACCGGGACAAGCTCCGCGAGGAGATTCTGACCCGGGGGTTCAGTGCGGAGCTCAACTCCTTCACCCAGACCTATGAGGGTACCGAGGTGGATGCCTCCCTGCTGCAGCTGCCGCATACCGGCTTCATCGCCCCGGATGATCCCAAGATGCTGGGCACGGTGGCCAAGGTCGAACAGGACCTGGTGGATGAGCACGGCCTGGTCTACCGCTACCGCACCGAAGCCGGGCTGGACGGCCTGGCGGGTGATGAGTACCCCTTCCTGATCTGCGCTTTCTGGCTGGTGGAGCAGTACGCTGTCTCCGGCCGCCTGGAGGAGGCGAAAGAGGACATGAAACGCCTCTGCGGCTACGCCAATGATGTGGGGCTGCTGGCAGAGGAATATGACCCGAAGACCCAGCGGCTGGCGGGGAACTTCCCCCAGGCTTTCTCCCACCTGGCGCTCATTCGCGCAGCGGATGCCATCAACCGGATGGAGAAGGAGTCAAACGAGTAGCTCTCACCCTGTGGATAACCCCGCTTTCCGGCGCCTGTTGGACTGGGGGTTATCCACCGCTGAGCTGGCACTTCGACTCTGCATGCAGCGCGCGGCTAGAGTGAAGGCTCGAGTCAGCTGATCCGGGATGAAAGGGTGGAACCGCGATGACCTCGGGAATCTCCGATGCCAGCTTCGATGATGATTATGTGCCGCCTTCCGATCAGGATGCCCCGGTGCAGTTTGATGATCCGGGACCGGATTATGGCCCCGCCCTACCCACCCCGGCCTTCAGCAGTGGTGGCGGCAGTGGTGGCGGTGGGAACCGCCCGGCGCGGCGCCGGGAGAACCGTCCGGCGTCCCCGGCCACTGAGTTCCGCCAGCCACCCCATGACAATGAGGCGGAGCAGGGTGTGCTCGGTGCGATGCTCCTGGCCCCGACCACGGTCGTGGAGATCCTTGAGGAGCTGACCCCGGATGATTTCTATAAGCCGGCCCATCAGCTGATCTACGGTGCGATCATTGACCTCTTCTCCGATAACAAGGAGATTGACCCGGTTATCGTCGCTGCCCGCCTGGATCGCACCAATGACCTGGAGCGGGTGGGTGGGGCCCCTTATCTGCACACCCTGATCTCTTCGGTGCCCACGGCGGCGAATGCCCGCTACTACGCCGAGATCGTCTCCGAGAAGGCGATCCTGCGCCGTCTGGTCAACGCCGGCACCCGCGTGGTGCAGCTGGGCTATGAGGGCACTGAGGGTGCGGAAGTTGATGTGGTGCTGGACATGGCGCAGCAGGAGGTCTTCGCGATCTCTCAGCGCAACACCAGTGAGGATTATGCGGTGCTGGCCGATATCCTCCAGCCGACCATGGATGAGCTGGATGAGCTCGCCGCCCATGGTGGTGTGGCCACCGGTGTGCCCACCGGTTTCGAGGACCTGGACAATCTCACCAATGGGCTGCACGGTGGCCAGATGATCATCATCGCCGCCCGCCCCGGTGTGGGTAAGTCGACGCTGGGTCTGGACTTCATGCGTTCCTGTTCCATCACCCATGGCAAGGCCTCGGTGATCTTCTCCCTGGAGATGAGCAAGTCCGAGATCGCGATGCGGCTGCTTTCCGCCGAGACCGAAATCAAGCTCTCCGATATGCGTTCCGGCCGGATGACGGATGAGGCCTGGGCGAAGCTGGCCAACCGGGTGGGGCAGATCTCGGAGGCACCGTTGTTCATCGATGACTCCCCGAACCTGACGATGATGGAGATCCGTTCCAAGGCGCGTCGCCTGAAGCAGAAGCATGATCTTCAGCTGATCATCATCGATTACCTGCAGCTGATGAGTTCGGGCAAGAAGGTTGAGTCCCGCCAGCAGGAGGTCTCGGAATTCTCCCGTAACCTCAAGCTGCTGGCCAAGGAGCTTGATGTGCCGGTCATCGCGATCTCTCAGCTCAACCGTGGCCCGGAGGCCCGTACGGATAAGAAACCGCAGCTGGCTGACCTCCGTGAGTCTGGTTCCCTGGAGCAGGACGCCGATATGGTGATGCTGCTCTACCGTCCGGATTCCCAGGACCGTGACTCGGAGCGTGCCGGTGAGGCCGACATCATCCTGGCCAAGCACCGTGGTGGCCCGATTGACACGGTGATGGTCGCCCACCAGCTGCACTACTCCCGGTTTGTCAGCATGCCGCGGGCCGGATAGATCCACGTGTGCTTTTGGCCCTGGGGGTGCCGATAAGCTGGTGGGTCAAAAGGTGATTTTGCTCACGGGGGTGGTTGTTTAGTGTTCCAGCGCCCCCAAGGGCGCACCTTTTAATACGTGAGTACTTGTTAATAAATGCTGCTCAACAGATTTTCCTAATCAATTCAGGTGAAGCATACCTTGCTTAGGAATGCCTTTCCAACGGTGACTGAGCTGCGAAAATAGCTTATTCTGGGGCAAATGATCGGATGTCTGAGAGGGCATGAAGATGTCTGATCTGACTTAGATCAATACCCAGGAGGAAAAGCAATGTTCGTCCGAGACTTCAACCCCGACACCATTGAACTGAATGAGAACATCAAGGTGGAGCACGGTGAGGGTAAGACCCTGCTCACCCTGCCGCGCGATCTCGCTGACTTCGCCGAACCCCAGGAGCCCCGAACTCTCCTGGAGCGGCTGCAGCAGGTCGCCCGCCAGTACCTCAGCTAGACCTCCAGGACCTTGCCGCGCTGTTCCGGCAGGGTGAAGGCCGCGGCGGAGGCGATGAGGAAGGACAGGGCAAACAGTCCGAAGAGCAGCAGTGGCCCCCCGAAGATCAGGATCGGCGGGACAATCAGCGGAGCGATGATCGAGGCGATGCGTCCGAATCCCGCGGCTGCACCAGTACCGGCCCCACGTACCGCGGTGGGGTACAGCTCCGGCCCGATGGCGTAGAGCGCACCCCAGGCGCCCAGGTTGAAGAAGGACAGCAGGCAGCCGGCCAGGATGATCATGGCCTCAGTTTCTGCGGTGCCGTAGAAGGCGGCTGCCGCGGCTGAACCGAGCAGCAGGGTGGCCAGCGTCATGCGACGGCCCCACTTCTCAATCAGCCAGGCGGCGACCGCATAACCGGGTAACTGCGCCAGCGTGATGATCAGCGTGAAGGTGAAGGATTTCACCAGCGTGAACCCCTGGTCCACCAGCAACGAGGGAATCCAGATGAAGGCCCCGTAGTAGGAGAGGTTCACACAGAACCAGATGATCCACAGTGCGGCGGTCCGACGCCGCAGCAGCGGCGACCAGATGGAATCCTCCCGGGCGAAGGCGTCCTGCTCCGGGGTGGACACCCCCTCCTCCGCTTCACGACGCCCCCGTTCATCAATGGCCGCCAGCTCGGCCGGGTCGACCTCCGCCTCAAAGGCGGCGACGATCTCCTCCGCTTCCTCGTGACGGTTCTTCTTCTCCAAAAAGCGCACCGACTCCGGTAGTCCCATCCTCACGTAGACGGCGTAGAGGGTGGGCACGCAGCCCAGCGCCAGGGCCCAGCGCCAACCATTCTCGGAGGCCGAGACCACGAAGGCGCCGATGAGGGCAGCAGCCAGCCAGCCCACCGCCCAGAAAGCCTCGAGCAACACCACCATGCGACCCCGGATCTTCCGGGGTGCGAACTCGGAAACCAGGGTGGAGGCAACCGGAAGTTCAGCACCCAGGCCCAGGCCGACCAGGAAACGCAGGGCAATCAGCACCGCTAGGGAGCCAGCCAGTGCTGAAGCGCCCGTCGCCAGTCCATAGACCAGCAGAGTCAGCGCAAACACCTGGCGACGCCCGATCCGGTCCGCCAGCAGCCCCCCGAAGGTGGCGCCCAGGGCCATGCCGACGAATCCGATGGAGCCCAGCCAGGAGGTCTGGGTGGCGCTCAAGTTCCAGTGCACCGCCAGGGCGGCCATGATGAAGGAGATCAGGCCGACATCCATGGCATCCAGGGCCCAGCCGATGCCGGAGCCGAAGAGCAGCCGGCGATGCTTGGCGGTGACCGGGAGTCGGTCCAGCCGAGCATTTCGGCTCATGGTTGTGGTGGGTGGTGTAGCTCCGGGCCGAGGGTCCGGAAAATTCGGTTCCGTCATAGGAAATGATCCATTCTCGAAAATTAAGGAAGTGAAACGCATGGACTGCCCAGCCCACATGCGCTGGTTTGAAGATACTCCGGGGGGAGGGATGCCCCGGCAGGTCCATTCGGGGGTGAAAGTGTTCAGGGCCCGGCCTCCGGAGGTCTGTGCCTCTGGGAGTCGGGCCCTGGAAATGTGCTGTGGGTGAGGCGCCGTCAGTCGCGCACCTTGTAGCCGGCCTCAGCAACGGCGGCGACGATTGCCTCATCGCTGAAACCCTCACCGGTGACAGCGACATTGCCGGTGGCCAGATCCACGTCCACACCCTGGGTGCCCTTCACCTCAGTGATCTCGTCGGTGACCGCGGAGATGCAGTGTTCGCAGGTCATGCCCTCGACAACATAGTTCTTGGTCATTATTTCCTCTCTTCGGGCCACGCCGTCCGGGGACGTGACCCACTTCTTGCGGTGATCTGATGCTGCACCGGGGAACGGGGTTTCCGTACCCTGGGGGCAGCGCGGAACTTGGCGGCCGAAGCCGACGCGGTGGGGAATGAAGTGTTACCTGCCGATGTTGTTCCGACTGAGACCCTGAATTGGTCCTGTAGTGACCATACAAATAGAACTGAGGAGATTGCGTCATGGCAACGATTGATGTAACCGAAGATACATTTAACGACACCGTGTCTTCCGAGGGAATTGTGCTGGTCGACGCCTGGGCAACCTGGTGCGGCCCCTGCAAGTCCTTCGCCCCCATTTATGAGAAGGCCTCCGAGAAGCACGAGGAGGTCAAGTTCACCAAGCTCGACGTTGACGCCAACCCCGGTGTCTCCGCAGCCCTGGAAATCTCCGCTGTCCCCACCCTCTTCTTCTTCCGCGACGGCATTGGTGTCTACCGCCAGTCCGGTGTCATGAACCCGGCTCAGCTGGATGACACCCTGGAGCAGATCAAGGCCCTGGACATGGATGAGGTTCGCCGCCAGGTTGCCGCCCAGAACGCTGAGGCTGACGCCCAGGAAGCCCAGGAGGACAAGGCTTAAAACCCCTTGAGTCCTAGCACCGCCGTGGTGCATTAGTCACGGCCGCAGGGCCCGACGCCCCCATGAAATAGCAGGGGGTGTCGGGCCCTGTCCGCATGCCGGGGAGGGGACGCGGCGTCGATAAGCGAGCCGCCGAAGGGCGGGAATCCCCGGCGAGGTGGCGCAGATCCCAGTACTCTTGGAGGCAATGTCGTTCCCAGGGTTCCGAGAAAGTGAGTTAAGACAACATGGCAAACCCATTCAGCAAGGGCTGGAAGTATCTCACGGCTTCGCTCGACTCCAAGATCGACGAAAACGCAGACCCGAAGGTACAGATCCAGCAGGCCACCGAGGCCGCCAAGAAACAGCACCAGCAGATCACCCAGCATGCGGCCGCCATCATCGGCAACAAGAAGCAGCTGGAGATGAAACTGGACCGGCTGCTCGCCTCCCAGAAGGAGCTGCAGGAGCAGACCCGCCAGGCACTCAACGCCGCCGACCAGGCCGCAGCCCAAGGGGACAACACCAAATCCTCCCAGTTCAACAACACCGCCGAGGTATTCGCCACTCAGCTGGTCGCCGTGGAGCAGCAGATCGAAGGCGCCAAGCAACAGCACACCCAGGCTGCCGCCGCCGCAGAGCAGGCCGAACAGCAGCAGAAGCAGTCTGAGATCCGCCTCAAGGAGCAGCTCAGCCAGATCGACGCACTGCGCGCCCAGGCCGACCAGGCCGCGATGCAGGAGACTGCGACGGAGGCGATGGACTCCATGAACGCGCTGAAGCCCGATACCTCGGTGCCCACCCTGGACGGGGTGCGGGAGAAGATCGAGCGTCGTTACGCAGACGCCCTCGGCGCCCAGGAACTGACCCAGAGCACCGTCGGGGACCGCATGGCCGAAATTCAGGCCGCCGGCACCGACATGAAGGCCTCCGCCCGCCTCGCCGAGATCCGCGCCCAGATGGGTGGCGGCAACCAGCTGACAGCCGGGGAAGCACCGGGACCCTCCGAGGAAGCTTCCCCGGAGGTTCCTGCGGAGGAGAAGCCGGATCAGGGCGCGCCGGGCCAGGATAAGCCGGGCCAGGATAAGCCGGGCGCAGCCAACGGCCAGCAGTAGGACCGCTGCCGCGCCTCCGGGAAAATACGGGAACCGCCCCGACCAGGAATGGTCAGGGCGGTTTCCAGGGCTAATTCTAGGGGCGGTTGAGCAGCACGCCACGGATCCCGGCGTGGAAACCATCCCGCAGATTAACGCGCTGCGACTCACTCAGCGTGTATTCATGCAGGGTTTCACAGGCGAACTGCAGCAAGGGACGATCGATCTCCGGAGGCAGGCCGCCCCCGGAAAGCAGATGCGCCTGATCCCGCTGCTCTGCGGTGGCGGCATTGTCGTACCACCAGGAGGAATACTGCTGGCCCACATCAAAAGGGGTCTGCGAACCCGCGGAAACCCACACCTCATTGGGTAGCGGCACATAACGTGAACGCAGCTTCCGTCGCGGCGCCATCATCGAGGGTTTCGGGGGGCCCGGTTTGGCGGCCTTCCGGGTCTCCTCCTCAACCGGGGAGTCCTCCTGCTTATCGACGTCCCCCTCAGGCAACGTCGGCGTGGGCTCCGCCAGCTGCTGCTGGGGTTCCGCCTCGCTCTGCGCGGTCGGGGTAGCCGGTTCCGCGCCGGGCAGCTGCTCCACCGGGGTGTCGGTGCTTCCGGCATCAGCAGCGACGCAGGGGGAAGGATCTGGCAGCGTCGCAGCGGGCTCCGGCTCCGGCTCGGGCTGCGGCTGTGCCTCTGCCTCGGGCTCTGAGGTGTCTACGTGGGTTTCGGTTGAGATCTCCGCAGGGCTCTCCACCGGGGTGCTCTTCTCCGCCGGGGTGGCCGGGGGGCCGGGGCGCAGGGCGCTGCTGGGGACCGTGGTGGGGCTGGTGTCATCCAGGGGCTCGGCATCCCCGATGGGCTTGGTCGGTACCGCCGGCGGCACCGGACCCTCCAGGACCTGGAGCTGCATGCACTCCGCGAAATCTTCCCGGGGATCCAGGATAGTGGTGGTGTCGCAGGCGTGACGCAGTGCCGAAGACATGGAATCCCAGCCGAAGCCGTAGAGATGAACCCGGATGCCGGCGTTGGTGGCTTCCTGGACACCGGGGATCATGTCCGCATCCCCGGAGACCAGGACAATATCCGAACATTGCTGGCGCACCGCAGCCAGCACCATGTCCACCACGAGACGGGTGTCCACGGCCTTCTGGGTACGACGTTCGCCCCATTCAATGAGCTGACCTGCGCGGAGGAGTACTCCATCGCAGGTACGCAGGGCGCGCTGGTAACGGTGCGGCCCGGAATCCGGGATGCCGTCGTACCAGAACTGCCGGTGAACTGGTTGGTGTAGTTGGTTGGTAATCATGCTCCCGAGAACTGCGACGACCTCGGGAAGATCAATCTCTAATTGGGCGCGGGCGCCGGTCTCCCAGGAATTGTAGAAGCTCGCCAATAGGTAGGAAGTGTCGACGAATACTTGTGTGCGTTCAAGCATGGCTCCTAATTTCCGTTCATTTACGTTGTCTTTAAAAGTTGTCACCCTCAAGCATGCCTTAATTGGGCCCCGCACGTCGACGCCGCGCGGGTTTTTCACTCTTCAGTCTGGGGTGCTCCGGGGAGTGGGAAAAGCGTTGCTATTGCCGGGTATCGCCATCCCCGATAGGGTTAATTACATGAGTAACTAACCAACTAGCTGGAGGTGGGTTGATGGACGAAACTGCCGCACCCCTGTACCGGCAGATCGCGATGCTCGTTGAAGATTCCATCGTCGATGAATCACTGCGGGCCGGGCAGCAGGCACCATCCACGAATGAACTGGCGGCCTTTCACAGCATCAACCCCGCGACCGCCAGGAAAGGGTTGGCTCTGCTCGTGGAGACCGGGATCCTGGAGAAGCGTCGCGGTTTGGGAATGTTCGTCACAACGGAAGCGCGAAAATTAATCATGAAACGTCGCCGAGAAGAATTTGCCGCAGCTTATCTGGCCCCACTCATCGATGAAGCCATCAAATTGGGGGTGGCCCGGTCCGAGATCCATGAACTTATCGACGCCGTCGCAGAAAGCCGGGGATTGTACACATGAACACCGCAGAACACTCCCTCTCAACAGTTGTCAGGGCCCGTGGCCTGAAAAAGAACTACAAGGAAAAAGAGGTGCTCAGCGGACTCAACCTGGACCTGCTCGGGAACCACCTGCATGGCCTCTTGGGGCGCAACGGCACCGGCAAATCCACCTTGTTGAGCATGATCGCCGGACAGGTCCGGAGCTCAGGTGGTGAGCTCCGGGTCTTCGGTGCAGATCCCTTCGACAACGCCTCGGTCATGGACCGGGTCGTCTACGCGGGGATCGACGTACCCTTTCCCGGTTCCTGGGAGGTGCGCATCATCCTCGAAGCTGCAGCGGTGCGCCATGTCAACTGGCATCGCCCCACCGCCCTCACACTGGCTGAGGATTTTTCCCTGGATCCCGGTGAGAAGTACGAGAACCTCTCCCGTGGCCAGCGCAGCATGGTCGGCATCATCATCGGATTGGCGGCACGCGCGCCATTGACGCTGCTGGATGAGCCCTACCTCGGCCTGGATGTACATAACCGGACCCTTTTCTACTCCGCTCTCCTGGCGGAGATGGCGGAGTTCCCCCGGACCGTGGTGCTGGCCACCCATGACATCGAGGAATCGGCGAAACTGCTGGATACCTTCCTGGTCCTCGGACGTGATGGTCGGGTCCATCACCACCACGGTGCCGAGGAGCTCACCGAAACCTATGTCACTGTTTCCGGGGCGCAGCTGCCGCTGATTGATTCAGCGCTGGCCCGGGCGGAGGTGACTGGCCGCGCACGCATGATTCTCCCCCGCAGTGCACTGGAAGAACTTGATCTGTCGGCTCTGCAGGTGGAGCCCAGCGGCCTTGATGAAGTTCTCACCGCCTTATTGGAAAAGGATTGAAGATGAACATCACCACCGTTGATTCCCCCTGGCATCTCGCCGGGTGTCAGCTGCGGAGTATTTCCCGTCCCTGGGTTCTGGTGCTCCTGCTGCTCTTCCTCATTCCCTTCTGGGGCCTGATCGCAGCGCTGGGAAACCCGGGCATCAAGCTCGTCTCCTATGCCGTGCTCAGCCTGCTCCTGATCACCTATATCGCAGGTGACCGCCAGATCTGGCGGGCCCTGGGACTCAATCGGCTGGCGGCGATACGACAGCAGCTGATCGTGTCGGTGCCGGTGCTTCTGCTGGTCGCCCTGCTGACGCTTCCTGGCTTGTCGCCCGCCGGGTGGATGGGAGCATTGGGGATCACTATGGTCATCCTTGCCGTCGACATCGGCCTCACGCTGGACAGGATGACCTCGGAAGGCCGGGGTTGGGAGGGTATCAGCACCTCGACATTGAGCGGCCCCGCGGCACGAGGAGGTGTTGCCCATCGGCTGCTGTGGGTGCCGATGCTGCGCTGGAGCATCCCCCTCGGGGCGGTACTCGGGATGGCGTGGGCTGTGACGGCTGGCCATGACTCCTATCTGGCAATGGTGCTGCGCGCTCTGGCTCTGTGGGCGGCGGTAGTTGTGCCGGTGGCGCCCATTCTGAGCGGTACCGCATCCCTGGCCACCTGGCAGGCGCTGGGTCTGACCCGGAAGGAATGGTCCTGGTCCACTACCGGTGCAGCGCTGTTTGCACCGCTCATCTCACTGCTGATTGCCGCAGCTGTGCTGGGAACTGCCGGTTTCCGGAATGTTCTGCCCCGGGAAGGGCTCGGTCACCTCGTCCCTGCGGCATTGGCCCTGGCACCCCTGTGGCTGGGGATAGTGCTGGTGTTGGTTGCGGTGGCCGGGCAGAACGGGACCGCCGGCCAATCGTTATTAGGCGGTCTGGGCGCCTTCACTGTCATTTTCAGCAACAACATCCTCAGTGATCCAGGAATGTCGAAACCCTGGATTGAGGTGAGTATCGGTGTGCTGCTCATTGCGCTGGGCCTCTATCTCCACCACCGGATCCGCCACAACAGCAATGATCGCCGAGGTTTTCCGGAAACCGGAAAATTCGCCAAGTGATGGGAAGCAATGACATGAGCAGAGTAATGGTTGATGCCCGGGGGCTCGCGGCAGGCTATGGAAAGAAAGAGAAAGTCATCCGGGGGCTGAACTTCACCCTGGCGTCTGGTCTCATCCACGGGTTGATCGGGGAAAATGGCGCCGGTAAGACCACGCTGCTGCGGGTCCTGGCAGGTCAGCTCCACTATGAGGGGGAGCTTCGAGTTTTCGGAGTTGACCCCTTCGATAACCCGACGGTTCTGGACCGCACCATTTTGGCGGGTATCGACGCCCCGCTCCCCGGCAGCTGGTCACCCAGGAAACTCATGGCTGTGGCCGCGGCCCGCTATAATAGTTGGAATGAGGGCCGGGCGCTGGAGCTCAGTAAACGTTTCGAGCTACCTTTTGGGAAGGCTTACTCTTCCCTCTCTCGGGGCCAGAAATCAGCCACCTCCCTGGTGCTGGCAATTGCCTCCGGTTGTGAGCTCCTCCTACTGGATGAACCCTATCTTGGGCTGGACCTACGGAAACGTGAAGAGTTCTACCGCATCCTGCGCGAAGAGATGGACCGTGGTGGGCGCACGATCCTGCTCTCCACCCACCATCTTCATGAATCAGAGAAGCTACTGGATACCGTTCTCTACCTGAAGGCTGGGGAGGTGCGCATCAACGGTCCCGCCCATGAACTCTCGGAACAGATCCTGGAGGTCTTCGGGGCCGCGGAAGAAGTTGAAAGGCTGCTCCGTCAGCTTGGCTCAGTGCCGGAACTGCGCCGGGAGGAGATCTCCATCGGCCGCCGCAGCATCATCGATCTGCGTGAGCAGCCGGCGCTTGCCGACGCCGCCTATGACCTCGCCCATCAGATCGGCGGACGCCTGCGGGTTTCCGGGATCACCCTGGAACAGGCGGTACTGGCCATGAGCGGAGAGAAGCGATGAACCGTACCTCACATGAGTTTCAGCTCTTCAGACATCTGGCACTGACCCCCTATAACCTCATCCTGCTGCCCTTTGGAATCGGGATGACGCTGCTGGCCGCCATCGCCGCACCTGGCTGGCAAAGATGGTTTCTTGTTTTCCTGGTGCTGGTCTACCTGTCGAACTTCAGTCCTGACTTCCGGGACTACCAGGCAGTGAATCTGAGTCGGATACACTGGGCCCGGCACAAACAGATCCTGAGTACGGGGTTGGCGATACTGATGCTGGCAACCCTGGGTGTAGCGGCCGTGACCTTCTCCCCTGGAACCGATTGGATTCTGGCCGGCGGGATCCTGACGGTGCTCGTTTATAGGCTGCTTCGACTGCCTCGCCCGAAGGAGCCATGGGCGGAGACCCCGCAGACGCGCATTGAATCCAAGGGGAGCTCCACTGTCGGCTGGTTGGCAATGACACCGATGAACCAGATCATCCGGGCCCCACAACTCAAAACCTGGTTGGGACTCTGGGGGAGCTGTCTGATGGTGGTGTTGGTGATTGATCTGATCAGTGCATTCCTGGAGACGCCTGATGCGCTGAGGAGCTTTAGCGTTGCTCTCACGATCGCCTTCATGACAGCTGTCCCGGTGATGAAAGCATTGGGAGGATCCTTGGATACCTGGATCTTATTCGGTGGCGGCAGGATCCGGTGGGCCCAGCAAACTGCGTTGATCGGGCTGACTGGGCCTGTGATGGTGTTGATCTTTGGCGCACTCTATATATCGGTGGGTGTCAGCGAAAATACGGTCACCACCGTTGCGGTTCTCCTGGGCGTAGCTCTGACCTTCCCGATCTTGATCACCCTGCTCGAATTGGGCAGCCGGGGCAGCACCTGGTGGGCCAGCCTGGCTTTCATCGCAACCACGACTGTTCTCCTGGTGCTGCTGGCCTTGGAAACTCTTGGTGGAGGCACAGTACTCGGACTCCTCTTTCTCCAATATCTGGGCTTTGCGATGATTCTGCCGAAGATGGCACTGCGCCATGTTCCCTTCACTGGTGGAATTCGATCCTGGTTTGGTTCACGGCTGGGGGAACGCGGGAACTGATGAAGCTACGACCCCGCTAAATATCTGCCAATGGCGGCTTGAGCTGGCGTTTTGGTTTAATCACCGGTGGTGAGTATATTTATGTGAGTCAGCGAGACCGACAACGCCCCGGAGCACAGTGTGTTCCTCGTGTGGCGGTAGGAAAACATTCTTCGTTGGCGGGATAATTAACGAGCTGCAGGAATCCTCATTGACTGTCACTGTGTGGTGGTGGGTGTGGGTGGTGTGGTTGTGTTGTGTGAGAACTCAATAGTGTGCCATTTTATTTTTTGTTTGTCGTGGCCTGCCTGCATCCGGTTTGGGTGTGGTGGGTCGGGTCATACCGGGTGTGAGAGATCGTTGCTTGCACTGTAAATCATGGGCCGCATCTTTCGGGGTGGGGTCAGTCGGTATGGTTGACTAAGTTTTTATGTCGGATCCCCGTTTGTTTTTCCCCGTCAGGGAAGGGGGGGGTCTGATGGTTGATCAGTAATTTTTTGGATGAATTGCCAGTGGCCTGTTCCTCTTTGTGGGGGGTGGGTCGTGGTTTGTTTGTCAGGTTGTCGGGCTTTTCAGTCTGATTGATCGGCGTCCTTCGGGGTGTTGGTTGTCTTTTATGGAGAGTTTGATCCTGGCTCAGGACGAACGCTGGCGGCGTGCTTAACACATGCAAGTCGAACGGAAAGGCCCCTTCGGGGGTACTCGAGTGGCGAACGGGTGAGTAACACGTGGGTGATCTGCCCCGCACTTCGGGATAAGCCTGGGAAACTGGGTCTAATACCGGATAGGACCGCATCGTGGAGGTGTGGTGGAAAGATTTTTCGGTGTGGGATGAGCTCGCGGCCTATCAGCTTGTTGGTGGGGTAATGGCCTACCAAGGCGTCGACGGGTAGCCGGCCTGAGAGGGTGGACGGCCACATTGGGACTGAGATACGGCCCAGACTCCTACGGGAGGCAGCAGTGGGGAATATTGCACAATGGGCGGAAGCCTGATGCAGCGACGCCGCGTGGGGGATGAAGGCCTTCGGGTTGTAAACTCCTTTCGCCAGGGACGAAGCCGCAAGGTGACGGTACCTGGATAAGAAGCACCGGCTAACTACGTGCCAGCAGCCGCGGTAATACGTAGGGTGCGAGCGTTGTCCGGAATTACTGGGCGTAAAGAGCTCGTAGGTGGTTTGTCGCGTCGTCTGTGAAATTCCGGGGCTTAACTCCGGGCGTGCAGGCGATACGGGCATAACTTGAGTGCTGTAGGGGAGACTGGAATTCCTGGTGTAGCGGTGATATGCGCAGATATCAGGAGGAACACCAATGGCGAAGGCAGGTCTCTGGGCAGTAACTGACGCTGAGGAGCGAAAGCATGGGTAGCGAACAGGATTAGATACCCTGGTAGTCCATGCCGTAAACGGTGGGCGCTAGGTGTAGGGGACTTCCACGTCTTCTGTGCCGTAGCTAACGCATTAAGCGCCCCGCCTGGGGAGTACGGCCGCAAGGCTAAAACTCAAAGGAATTGACGGGGGCCCGCACAAGCGGCGGAGCATGTGGATTAATTCGATGCAACGCGAAGAACCTTACCTGGGCTTGACATGGACCAGATCGGCGTAGAGATACGTCTTCCCTTGTGGCTGGTTCACAGGTGGTGCATGGTTGTCGTCAGCTCGTGTCGTGAGATGTTGGGTTAAGTCCCGCAACGAGCGCAACCCTTGTCTTATGTTGCCAGCACGTTATGGTGGGGACTCATGAGAAACTGCCGGGGTCAACTCGGAGGAAGGTGGGGATGACGTCAAATCATCATGCCCCTTATGTCCAGGGCTTCACACATGCTACAATGGTCGGTACAGCAGGTCGCGAACCCGTGAGGGTAAGCTAATCCTTCAAAGCCGGCCTCAGTTCGGATTGGGGTCTGCAACTCGACCCCATGAAGTCGGAGTCGCTAGTAATCGCAGATCAGCAACGCTGCGGTGAATACGTTCCCGGGCCTTGTACACACCGCCCGTCACGTCATGAAAGTTGGTAACACCCGAAGCCAGTGGCCCAACCGTAAGGGGGGAGCTGTCGAAGGTGGGATCGGCGATTGGGACGAAGTCGTAACAAGGTAGCCGTACCGGAAGGTGCGGCTGGATCACCTCCTTTCTAAGGAGCTTTAGAAAATCCTTTCATCCACTGTGTGGGTGGGGTACACCGGTTGGTGGTCACGTTTGTTGGCCCGCCGGCATTTTAATCGGGTGGATATGATTCCCCACGCTTGGATGCGTGGTCGATGAGCAAAAGATAACTCACTGTCTGACGGTGGTGGGGTGGCATGCTGTTGGGTGTCTGGGACAACATTTTTGTTCCGTGACTGATCATCTACGTATCAGGTGTCTCGTCTTCGGGTGGGGTGTGTGGTGGTGGGTGGTGTGTTGTGTGAGAACTGTATAGTGGACGCGAGCATCTTTATTCTTGTTGTAAGTAAGCAATTTCATCGCGACCTTGTCGTGATAGAAGTTTTGTGTGTGTTTTTTAAGGGCACACGGTGGATGCCTTGGCATACTGAGCCGATGAAGGACGTGAGAGGCTGCGTTATGCCTCGGGGAGTTGCCAACTAAGCGTTGATCCGAGGATGTCCGAATGGGGAAACCCGGCTGTCGTTATGGGCGGTCACCCTTCCATGAATTCATAGTGGTTGTGGGGGTTACGCGGGGAAGTGAAACATCTCAGTACCCGCAGGAAAAGAAAACAATAGTGATTCCGTGAGTAGCGGCGAGCGAAAATGGATTAGTGGCTAAACCTGTGATGTGTGATACCTGGTAGGGGTTGCATTGTGGGGGTTGTGGGATTTAAGCGTGTCTGGTCTACCAGCCGGGCGCAGGGTGCACGGTGTTAGCGGAAGTGGTTTGGGATGACCTGCCGGAGAGGGTGAGAGTCCCGTACGTGAAGACACTGTGTTTCTTGTTGTTTATGTCCCGAGTAGCAGCGGGCTCGTGGAATCTGCTGTGAATCTGCCGGGACCACCCGGTAAGCCTGAATACTCAGTATGACCGATAGCGGATTAGTACCGTGAGGGAATGGTGAAAAGTACCCCGGGAGGGGAGTGAAATAGTACCTGAAACCGTGTGCTTACAATCCGTCAGAGCTGTAATAGGTGATGGCGTGCCTTTTGAAGAATGAGCCTGCGAGTCAGCGGCATGTCGCGAGGTTAACCCGTTGAGTGGGGTAGTCGTAGCGAAAGCGAATACTAACTAGTGTGTTTTAGTGGCATGTCCTGGACCCGAAGCGGGGTGATCTACCCATGGCCAGTGTGAAGCGATGGTAAGACGTCGTGGAGGCGCGAACCCACTTAGGTTGAAAACTGAGGGGATGAGTTGTGGGTAGGGGTGAAAGGCCAATCAAACTCCGTGATAGCTGGTTCTCCCCGAAATGCATTTAGGTGCAGCGTTGTGTGGTGCTTGCCGGAGGTAGAGCTACTGGTTGGTTGAGCGGGACTACAATCTTAGCAATGTCAGCCAAACTCCGAATGCCGGTTTAAGTTAGCGCAGCAGTGAGACTGTGGGGGATAAGCTTCATAGTCGAGAGGGAAACAGCCCAGATCGCCGGTTAAGGCCCCTAAGGGTGTACTAAGTGGAAAAGGATGTGGGATCGCGAAGACAGCCAGGAGGTTGGCTTAGAAGCAGCCATCCTTGAAAGAGTGCGTAATAGCTCACTGGTCGAGTGGTTCTGCGCCGACAATGTAGTGGGGCTCAAGTACACCGCCGAAGCCGCGGCAATGATATTTATATTATTGGGTAGGGGAGCGTCGTGCACGGGGTGAAGCGCTTGGGTGACCGGGTGTGGACTGTGTGCGAGTGAGAATGCAGGCATGAGTAACGAATTGATGAGTGAGAATCTCATCCGCCGGATGACTAAGGGTTCCTGGGTCAAGTTCGTCTTCCCAGGGTGAGTCGGGGCCTAAGGCGAGGCCGTCAGGCGTAGTCGATGGATAACGGGTTGATATTCCCGTACCCGAGTGTGTGCGCCCATGGTGAATCAGTGATACTAACCACCCATAATCCTTCGGATGTCATCTTTGATGGTGTCTGTCGGGGCGTGCGTGGAGCCTGAGCTGGTAGTAGCTAAGTGATGGGGTGACGCAGTGAGGTAGCCGAGCCACTTATTGGATTGTGGTGTAAGCGTGTAGCACGGGTTGGTAGGTAAATCCGCCGGCCCAGGTGTGTGAGGCGTGATGCGTAGCCCTTCGGGGTGATGTTGGTGATCCTGTACTGTCGAGAAAAGCCTCTAGCGAGTGCACATTCGGCCCGTACCCTAAACCGACACAGGTAGTCAGGTAGAGAATACTAAGGCGTTCGGGTGAACTGTGGTTAAGGAACTCGGCAAAATGCCCCCGTAACTTCGGGAGAAGGGGGGCCATGGCTGGTGACGGGTTTTACACCTTGAGCTGGTTGTGGTCGCAGAGAATAGAGGGAAGCGACTGTTTATTAAAAACACAGGTCCGTGCGAAAACGTTTAAGTTGAGGTATACGGACTGACGCCTGCCCGGTGCTGGAAGGTTAAGAGGACCGGTTAGCTCATTTATGGGCGAAGCTGAGAATTTAAGCCCCAGTAAACGGCGGTGGTAACTATAACCATCCTAAGGTAGCGAAATTCCTTGTCGGGTAAGTTCCGACCTGCACGAATGGCGTAACGACTTCCCTGCTGTCTCAACCACAGGCCCGGTGAAATTGCAGTACGAGTAAAGATGCTCGTTACGCGCGGCAGGACGAAAAGACCCCGGGACCTTCACTATAGCTTGGTATTGGTGTTCGGTTCGGTTTGTGTAGGATAGGTGGGAGACTTAGATCACATGACGCTAGTTGTGTGGGAGTCGTTGTTGAAATACCACTCTGATCGGATTGAACATCTAACTTTGGCCCATGATCTGGGTTGGGGACAGTGCCTGGTGGGTAGTTTAACTGGGGCGGTTGCCTCCTAAATGGTAACGGAGGCGCCCAAAGGTTTCCTCAGCCTGGTTGGTAATCAGGTGGTGAGTGTAAGTGCACAAGGGAGCTTGACTGTGAGAGTGACAGCTCGAACAGGGACGAAAGTCGGGACTAGTGATCCGGCACCTACTTGTGGATGTGGTGTCGCTCAACGGATAAAAGGTACCCCGGGGATAACAGGCTGATCTTCCCCAAGAGTCCATATCGACGGGATGGTTTGGCACCTCGATGTCGGCTCGTCGCATCCTGGGGCTGGAGTAGGTCCCAAGGGTTGGGCTGTTCGCCCATTAAAGCGGCACGCGAGCTGGGTTTAGAACGTCGTGAGACAGTTCGGTCTCTATCCGCCGTGCGCGTTGAAACTTGAAGAAGGCTGTCCCTAGTACGAGAGGACCGGGACGGACGTACCTCTAGTGTGCCAGTTGTTCCGCCAGGGGCAGGGCTGGTTGGCTACGTACGGGAGGGATAACCGCTGAAAGCATCTAAGCGGGAAGCCTGTTTTGAGATGAGGTTTCTTTTGAGGTTCCCTATAGATTATGGGGTTGATAGGCCGGATCTGGACGCATCGTAAGGTGTGGAGGTGACCGGTACTAATTTACCGATAACACACATATATCTGCTGGCCCTTGGGGTTGGTGGTTGTGCGTAACTTGTAACGAGTGATCTTGAGGGTTGCTTCGCGTCCACTGTGCAGTGTCTGACACGACACGCACCCCACCGTGGGGTGTGGTTGGTTCGTGTTGTTTGAGTGTGTTGGTGGTTTATTGCGGCGGGGTCACGCCCGGTCCCTTTCCGAACCCGGAAGCTAAGCCCGTTCGCGCTGATGGTACTGCACCTGGGAGGGTGTGGGAGAGTAGGTCGCTGCCAACCTTTAACTTCATGCAAGAAAAAACAAGGGGTAGGCCCCGGGAAGAGAACATGGTTTCTCTTCCCGGGGCCTACCTCTTTTTGTGTTGCCCAGAGGGTGGTTGGGTGTGGTGGGGGTTTCGTCATGTGACGTTATGGGGTGTCTGGCCTGGATGGTGGGGCAGGTAGATGGTGGGGCCGACCACTACAGAACCACCACAACCAACGAATGGTCTGGCGTTTCGTGGCTGGGCGGCCCTGGGGCTGAATGGAATCAAGGGGAGGGTTCCTGGGCGCTACGGCCGCGGGGGAGAGTCCTTATTCGCCCCCGCCCTGACCTGCGCTTGTTTCGGGGACCGGGAATATGGTGAAGCGGTACCGCAGGTCTGAACCTCCGGTACCGCTGTTTTCACCCCCTCCTATCGTTCTGCGCGTCGCAGATGCCTCGGAATCGTGGTATTGGGATAAGGATGATCCACGTTCAGGTCCGTACGTGTGCGCATATCCTCTCCCCGCAGCCGTAGCAGCAGACCATTATTCGACAGCCTGCTCAACACCGCGTCCGCCACAGCAGAATCCGTGAACACCGAGTACCAGTACTCTGGTTGGTGCTGGCTGGTCAGCACCGTCGAGGAATTCTCCCGGGCGACCAGGAGATTGAAGACCTGGAACAACGCATGGTCAGACACCGTCGTTGCCAGAAAATCATCTAGTACCAGCAACGCTGGCTTGACCAGCGACGCCAGGAACTCTTTACGCGCCGTGGGGTTGACTGCGCTTCGACGCAAGCAAGGCTGCTGCTTTTCCCAGGAACTCGTTGTCCATCTTCAGTTCGGCGATTTCCTTGCGCAGCCGATCCAGTTCGGTGCGTTCATCAGTTTCCAGCTCGGTGGCTGGGATCTCACCAGAGCGTTCGCGTTCTGCTTTGACCCAGCGACCCAACAGTCCTGGGTTGACTCCCAGTTCGCGGGCGACCTGGACGATCGGCCGGCCGGTGTCGATGACCAGTCGGGCGGCAACCTGGCCGGTACTCCGGGGTGTACTTCTTCCTCGTAGACATATCGGTAGGCATCCTTGACTGATGGGCCGGTGGCCCATCTTCATTGGGTGTCCACTACTCGAGGGTAACCTCACACCCGGGGTCGTCGACGCTGCGGGGTCGGTGGGTTCTACCGTGACTGGGGGATGTTTGCGATGATCGGTCAGCTGCTCTTTGATCCTGCGTACCGACGGCACCTGGCGGGTGCGGATGATGACGTCGCAGGCCTGCTCGAGTTCACTACGGGAGAAATCCTTCGACAGTGCCAGCACCGCAAGGCAGCTATTATAGGCCTGAGCTTCGACTTTCCTGGCGTTAAACATCTGCTCGATGACCGCGAAGGTAGAAGCTCCTAGACTTCCCGCCCACTGTTCGATGCGTTGCCTGTCCCACCGAGTACGCAGATCCTGATGTGAGGGTGGCACGTGTTCATCCAGGGTGGAGTACTGGAAATTGCGGGGGCCTTTCCGGTGCCGGGCGACGATGTCGGTGTCGTGGATGATGTCGATGGCGTCGTCCAGGATGCAGGTCTCGACGGTTTTCCCCGCCAACTGCCAGGGCACGGAGTAGAAGTGGTTGTCGACCCTGATGTGGTAGTTCATCCCCACCTTGGACTTACGCCACACGGCCCAGGACCAGGGATGATCGGGTAGCGGCAGCAACTGATCACGTTCATACTGCTCAAACAGCTGCCACCGCGATTGGGACCGGCCGCGGAACTGATCCCGGTGGTTGATCCACTCCACCTGCTCAGCGATTGCCTCGTTGCATTCCTCCAGGCTGAAGAAACTACGGTCGGCCAGGTACTCGATGATCCAGCGCTCAGCGATGTCCACGCTCTTTTCCACATGAGCTTTGTCTTTGGGGGTGTAGGAACGCGCGGCGACGGCACCGAAACCGAAGTAGGTGCTGAACTTAAAATATTCATCAGTCAGATCCCTCACCCGGGTGCCCTGGGCCACCTGGGAAGTCGCGGTCGTGGCATTATCAGGGATGACCACCCTGGGGACGCCACCGAAATAGCGGAAGGCCTGCTGGTGGGACTGCAACCAGTTACGCATCCGCATATCCAGACATCCGCAGGCGTAGATCATCCCGGAGTGCGGCAGACTCGCGACAAACAGGTAGACCCGGTAGCGCTGCGACGACAACGGATCAACCACCGTCATCGTCTCACCGGCCCAGTCGACCTGCATGTTTTCCCCGGGAAGGTGGTCGAGTTGGGTGGTCAGCTCATGTTCGTGGACGTAGTCGTCGAACAGAGAGCAAAACTGCGGGTAGGAGTAGAACTCCAGACCGGGTGCGGCGGGAAGTTTCCGGTAGCGTTCCCACTCGACTTTGCGGGTGATGCGTGTGCAGGTTTTCCGGCGGTGGGCGACGGCCTCGAAATCCGGTTGGACGAACCTACCAGGGTCGCGTCGTCGGTGATCGGGGAACAAGATCTCCAGGTCGGTGGTGCTCAGGGCTTTGATGTCTGCGGCTGAGAAGCCCTGGGCATCCAGGACAGTTCGGGCTTGACTGATGGTGCGGCGGGAACATCCCAGGTAGGAGGCGATCTGGGTGTAGGACCTGCCGTCGTGCAACTACAGCAAAATGGGCCGGTAGTCGGTCATCTGCGGGTCTCCTTTGTTGACCATGCGGCTTGCGCGTCCACTGTGCGCAAGCCGTCGGTCACAGGATCGCAGCTAATTACCCCCGGTACCCGATGAGCAGAACGTGGGTACCCGATCCCCAGAACTTCAGTACCAAATACCCGCGCGCGTCACCGCCCTGCATCCCTGATGCAGGGCGCTGACCATGCTCGAGTTGGCGAGGTATGTCTACCAAATGTGGAAGGTTGAATTCCGTCCGGTGGTTCTGATGGTTCAGGGCGCCGTGCTGGCGGGGTTCGAGTGTCAGGATGATGATCAGTCTGGCCGAGTTGAATTTATCTTCATTGCTGTGATGCTGTGGCCCGCCTGGTTGATGTGGTCTTGGCGGAGCAGCGTGATCCCTGGATCCGGCAGAAGCGGTATATGTCGTTGAACGGCCTGGAGCAAGCGAAGAGCGTGACGGCAGTCAACGTGATCGACGCCGGCAACGGCGCTCAGGAGGTGGCGGCGGGAGTCAGACTCAGCGCGAGGTCCGCGATGGTTCCTTATCCTGATGCTCTCATTCAGCTTGCTTTCATTCAGCTTGCTTTGCCGAAAGACAGAAACACTGCTTTCCAGGACTTGGTCTGGGAGATCCCGGGGTTTATTTAAGGGGGAAGTGCTTAAAGGTTGAAAGCTCCCATGTTTCACATAGTTTCACGTGAAACATGGGAGATTTTATTTCTACAGATGGATCTGGTGGGGGAGGGGAGTGGGACTGAAGGGGATTTCCAGCTCCCACCTCGAAGCTGGCTCTTATCCGGCTGCAGTAGATTGTGTCGGCACACTCGGGGATGTTAGGGGTGAGGCACGAAGGGTGCAGGGGGCATCCAGGGCAGCACATGACGGTAGTTGTCCAAGCATGAGCTCGAGCATTGCTGCCCGGGATAAAATTCTGACCTTAGTACTGCGGCTGTGAACTTTTCCCCGTGGGCCGCTCGGCCCTCGGGTCTTGTTCATATTCGGACAGGAAAGAAAGCGGTTGACCATGCGGTGGTCGGGGTTGCAGGCTTAAAGGATCACATCCGGCCCTGTTCCCTGAGGAGAATTGCTATCGCCGAACCGTGTTCGGGTCCGGGAGATTACCAATGACGAAGGCAACCGATTACTCCGCACCGTACGACGCACCACCGGACCTGTGGTGACCTGGCGCCGCGCCCAGATGATCCTGCTGTCCGCCCAGGGCATGGGCCCCACCGCCATCGCCGAGGTGACCTTCACCAGCCCCGACCGAGTCCGTAGTGTCATCCATGCCTTCAGCACCGACTGCTTCGACTCCCCGACCCTGACACCGAAATACGCCGGCGGCAGGCCCAGAAAATTCGACCTCGACCAACGGGCCGAGATTACTAAGATCACCCTCTCCCGCCCCGTCGATCACGATCTGCCGTTTTTCGCCTGGAGTCTGGCGAAGCTCGCACACCACCTGATGGACCAGGGGGTGGTCGACGACATCTCCGACGAAGGACTCCGCGTGCTGCTGCGTGAGGAAGGTGGCTCCTTCCCGGGCTGTCAAAACATGGAAAACCTCGACCGACCCTGACTTTGAGACCAAAAAGAATCGGGTGCTTGAGCTCTACGCCATCGCCGACGGTAAGACGGTACCGGGCCGAGAGGATCCCGAGGTGTCGTCGACGACGAGCGACCTACACCCGCCCGCAGGGGTATGTCACCTGCTGACCGCTTTTGATCTGTCCACTGGCCTGCTCTACGGCCACATCAAACCAGCCAAGACCCGGACGCAGTTCCTCGCGTTTCGCCGTTATCTACGTTCTCTGCACCCATCACAGGTGTGGATCGGGATTGTGCTGGATAATTTCTCCCCGCACCGCTCGACCCAGGTCGATAGTCGGGTCGGGGACTGGGCGGAGGCCAATAACGTGGAATCCGCCTACACGCCGCTCTCAGGTTCCTGGCTGAACCGGATCAAGGCGCAGTTCACCGGGTTGCGCTACTTCGTGCTGGGTGGCACCGACTTTGCCAGCTACCGGGAGTCGGCGCGGATGATCCGTCGTTACATCGCCTGGCGTAATACCCACACCACCGGTCTGATCCTCCGGAAAGTCATCACCCGAGCCGGCATCATTAAAAGGGCAAAGGTTGCCTGACGCAGTACTAATTCATCTACCTGAATGATGAAAGGGATCCTGAATGTGAAGACCAGTCCGGCCGAGACGGGTAACGGTGGAGGGCGGAACTGTCTGACTCTCAGAGGGATGCTCCATCGAGATGAAGTCGCAAAATATGGCCTGGGGGAGGGTTCTGCGGTAAGCAATCGGTTGTGGGCAACTAGGCCCTTGATCATGGCCAAAGTCGGAGATGCAGAACAGCCGGATCGGGGCGCCCGAGAGCGGGATGCTCATGAGGGCTATCCATCGTCTTGCCCTAATTCCCTGGGAAGTCTTATGTGGTTTATGAGCTCTGGAGGCGAGGTTGTTGATCGGGATATTGCCGTAGGGGAAAGATGTCCTGCCGCGACCACGATGGCGTGGTGTCCACAGTTAGATCAGTGAGATCCCTGGAGTTAGCCCAGACACAAACCATGTTTGAGCTCTCGGTAGATATTGATCAATGTGTTGACAGGCCTTCCCTCACCGCTCCAGATGCTCGATGAGGTGTCGGTGGACAGGATCAACAGCCAGTAGCTCCTCAGTTTTCCTGATGCTTGCGAGGTACTCAGTCAGTAACGGTGCTGGCGGGCCTTGTCCGCGGTTAGTCGTAGGTCAGTGAGGTGCTCGAACTGTTTAGTCGGGCCGTATCCCTTGACAGCGCCTCGCCCTAGAACCGGGCTGGACAGGCCGGCCCCCTGGGGTGGGTGGGATTTCCTACGACCCGCTCGCGAGATGGACTCATGGTGGATTTAACCTGAATGATGTACTCGGTTCCCAGCTTGGTTAAAGCGCTAAGGAACACATTGGCATTCCTATAACTGGCACCCGTGACTGCCAGCGGGGCGGTGAGATCCTGGGCTGGAGATTTTGCCGATCAGGGGGCTCATCTCAGATCCCATTTCCCGAGTGTGAATTCACCGGATGGAGACGGCACGGTTCTCTCCCCGGCTACGGGACAGGCCCTGCCGCCAGCCAAGTGGTCGAGACATGATCCGGTGATCGCTTATCCACTGGCCTCGATCTAGATGCCGTGGAGCCTGTCTGAGTGCTGCTGGAACGCTCAGGCAAGGAAGCGGTGTGCCTGGGTGACCCCGGCAGTCCAACCGTTCTTAGGCACTCCGGCCAGGAGTGCATTGATTATCCCGCGGGCCTTCCAGCATCCAACCCAGAAATGGAGATATCGGGTGCCCGTCGATCCTTGTGCGCCAGGGATGTGGAGTCCGCTGAGAGGAATTTCTTCGACCCCAGACTGCTGATCCCCAGCACCGCTGGTGCTCTTTGGGTCCGGGAAGGACACTGAGATCGACCAGCCCATAAAGAATTATTAAAACCAGCAGGTCTAAAACCTGGGGTGGGGCAGAGCTGGCCCGATTGTGTAGCGCCGAATACCCCTGGGAAGTGTGGTCGAGGTTAAGACGGGTACTCGTGGGGGAGGGGGGTGGGGAGTCGCTCTGGTTCTTTCAGGGCGCCACTCAAACTTGTCCCCCATGCCGAGGGGAATCCCGATGGAATTCCCTGCAGAGTAGAGAGGAAAATGTAGGCGAGTTTCACGTGAAACATTTGTGGATCTGACAAGTGGACCGCCAGGTTTTCAATGTGAATTGAGAGCGGTCACGGGGGAGCGTGCGCAGAGATCCAGGATGGCTATGGACCGTCGATGGGTGGGTAATCAGGTCACTAGAATTGGGGAGACCTCTTCAGATTCAATGCATCCCTTTCGTCTTCCTCACCAGAGGCCTCCAAGAAACCTTCCGGGATAGCGCTGGGAGAACTTCATTCCACTTTCTGAAATCGGAAAGCGCCCAAATATCCGTCTCGGTTTCGAGGTTTATCGTTATTGAGAATTTCCGCTGACTGGTGCAAGACCGAGTTGGAGTCCGGGTGGGGGTGTGATGCCAGAACTGATTCTCGGGTAGTGGAAAATCTCGAGGAATGAGACTGGGATGGCTGTGGAAGCTACAAGGTGCGAAGTGGGGGAGGCATCGTAGTTAATAGGGTGGATGTCTTCTCCTGCGATCTAGTTAGCGGACGATATCCCCTGGGGTAGTTTCTTCTCGATCTATAACGGTGAGTTCTTTATGGCGGGCGTCTGTGCCCCGCCGCTTCCTATTCTCGCAGAATTTCGTTTCATCATGGTGTGCCCCAGGTTGGTGCCTGCATCAAGGGGTGGGCGAACTACCAGCTGGTCTATTTTCTGCTGAGGTTTTCGATCATCGAATTTCGGGTGCAGGGCGCTGTCCCCATGTCGCCCACCCTTCGGGAAGCATCGGATCGCTGGCCATTCAGTCACTTATGCCTCGTTAAAGTCACCGCGTGTTGGTATGTGCTGGACTGCGGCCTCCCCTTGACATCTCCAGCGGATCTGTCCGGCAGCTCTCACATCGGTGCGCAGAGCCTGCTGGATCAGGCGTCTCAGGTGCCAGTTGTTCTGAAGTGACTGTTACGCGTCCTTACCGTTTGCCGGGGGGTGGAATTTCTCGGGGAGGTCCCACCACGGGGTGCCGGTGCGGTGATGGCATGAACAGCTCAATCCATACCTACTGGCAGTCAGGTGAGTTCGCTGACAGTGAGATATGCGCCCAGCTTGAATGTCTTGCGCAGAACTATCCCGAAGGTGAGGACTTTCCAGTGTTCATCTTGGCCACCAGTGCGGCAACGGACTAAGTGGCAGTTCATCCCAGGGTGATCCCCAGGTGTCGATGAGGCTTCCACTGAATACTGAGATCAATCCTTCCGCCTTCCCCTGAGAAACCAGTTGTTTATCTGACTGCTCTATTGGCATTGGGGCATCGATATCGATTATTGGAGCCGAGGGGGTCGTTAACTGGGGTTGGTCTGCAATGTTTCACATGAAACATTTCAAACCGATCACTGTCGGCAGTGCTCGGTGTCGTGGCAAAGGTCGGGGTATCTGTTCAAACTTGCTTATCGACGCTGCAGCCCTTCCGGGCCCTGGAGTGTGCACGGCAGGTTTCCCCTCTCGACACCTCCCGTTCATCGGCCATCCCAAGACAGTGCCTTGACCAGTGGTTTTGTGTTTTCTCGGGTGGGTGTGTAACTTTATGTGAGTCAGCGAGACCGACAACGCCCCGGAGCACAGTGTGTTCCTCGTGTGGCGGTAGGAAAACATTCTTCGTTGGCGGGATAATTAACGAGCTGCAGGGATCCTCATTGACTGTCACTGTGTGGTGGTGGGTGTGGGTGGTGTGGTTGTGTTGTGTGAGAACTCAATAGTGTGCCATTTTATTTTTTGTTTGTCGTGGCCTGCCTGCATCCGGTTTGGGTGTGGTGGGTCGGGTCATACCGGGTGTGAGAGATCGTTGCTTGCACTGTAAATCATGGGCCGCATCTTTCGGGGTGGGGTCAGTCGGTATGGTTGACTAAGTTTTTATGTCGGATCCCCGTTTGTTTTTCCCCGTCAGGGAAGGGGGGGTCTGATGGTTGATCAGTAATTTTTTGGATGAATTGCCAGTGGCCTGTTCCTCTTTGTGGGGGGTGGGTCGTGGTTTGTTTGTCAGGTTGTCGGGCTTTTCAGTCTGATTGATCGGCGTCCTTCGGGGTGTTGGTTGTCTTTTATGGAGAGTTTGATCCTGGCTCAGGACGAACGCTGGCGGCGTGCTTAACACATGCAAGTCGAACGGAAAGGCCCCTTCGGGGGTACTCGAGTGGCGAACGGGTGAGTAACACGTGGGTGATCTGCCCCGCACTTCGGGATAAGCCTGGGAAACTGGGTCTAATACCGGATAGGACCGCATCGTGGAGGTGTGGTGGAAAGATTTTTCGGTGTGGGATGAGCTCGCGGCCTATCAGCTTGTTGGTGGGGTAATGGCCTACCAAGGCGTCGACGGGTAGCCGGCCTGAGAGGGTGGACGGCCACATTGGGACTGAGATACGGCCCAGACTCCTACGGGAGGCAGCAGTGGGGAATATTGCACAATGGGCGGAAGCCTGATGCAGCGACGCCGCGTGGGGGATGAAGGCCTTCGGGTTGTAAACTCCTTTCGCCAGGGACGAAGCCGCAAGGTGACGGTACCTGGATAAGAAGCACCGGCTAACTACGTGCCAGCAGCCGCGGTAATACGTAGGGTGCGAGCGTTGTCCGGAATTACTGGGCGTAAAGAGCTCGTAGGTGGTTTGTCGCGTCGTCTGTGAAATTCCGGGGCTTAACTCCGGGCGTGCAGGCGATACGGGCATAACTTGAGTGCTGTAGGGGAGACTGGAATTCCTGGTGTAGCGGTGATATGCGCAGATATCAGGAGGAACACCAATGGCGAAGGCAGGTCTCTGGGCAGTAACTGACGCTGAGGAGCGAAAGCATGGGTAGCGAACAGGATTAGATACCCTGGTAGTCCATGCCGTAAACGGTGGGCGCTAGGTGTAGGGGACTTCCACGTCTTCTGTGCCGTAGCTAACGCATTAAGCGCCCCGCCTGGGGAGTACGGCCGCAAGGCTAAAACTCAAAGGAATTGACGGGGGCCCGCACAAGCGGCGGAGCATGTGGATTAATTCGATGCAACGCGAAGAACCTTACCTGGGCTTGACATGGACCAGATCGGCGTAGAGATACGTCTTCCCTTGTGGCTGGTTCACAGGTGGTGCATGGTTGTCGTCAGCTCGTGTCGTGAGATGTTGGGTTAAGTCCCGCAACGAGCGCAACCCTTGTCTTATGTTGCCAGCACGTTATGGTGGGGACTCATGAGAAACTGCCGGGGTCAACTCGGAGGAAGGTGGGGATGACGTCAAATCATCATGCCCCTTATGTCCAGGGCTTCACACATGCTACAATGGTCGGTACAGCAGGTCGCGAACCCGTGAGGGTAAGCTAATCCTTCAAAGCCGGCCTCAGTTCGGATTGGGGTCTGCAACTCGACCCCATGAAGTCGGAGTCGCTAGTAATCGCAGATCAGCAACGCTGCGGTGAATACGTTCCCGGGCCTTGTACACACCGCCCGTCACGTCATGAAAGTTGGTAACACCCGAAGCCAGTGGCCCAACCGTAAGGGGGGAGCTGTCGAAGGTGGGATCGGCGATTGGGACGAAGTCGTAACAAGGTAGCCGTACCGGAAGGTGCGGCTGGATCACCTCCTTTCTAAGGAGCTTTAGAAAATCCTTTCATCCACTGTGTGGGTGGGGTACACCGGTTGGTGGTCACGTTTGTTGGCCCGCCGGCATTTTAATCGGGTGGATATGATTCCCCACGCTTGGATGCGTGGTCGATGAGCAAAAGATAACTCACTGTCTGACGGTGGTGGGGTGGCATGCTGTTGGGTGTCTGGGACAACATTTTTGTTCCGTGACTGATCATCTACGTATCAGGTGTCTCGTCTTCGGGTGGGGTGTGTGGTGGTGGGTGGTGTGTTGTGTGAGAACTGTATAGTGGACGCGAGCATCTTTATTCTTGTTGTAAGTAAGCAATTTCATCGCGACCTTGTCGTGATAGAAGTTTTGTGTGTGTTTTTTAAGGGCACACGGTGGATGCCTTGGCATACTGAGCCGATGAAGGACGTGAGAGGCTGCGTTATGCCTCGGGGAGTTGCCAACTAAGCGTTGATCCGAGGATGTCCGAATGGGGAAACCCGGCTGTCGTTATGGGCGGTCACCCTTCCATGAATTCATAGTGGTTGTGGGGGTTACGCGGGGAAGTGAAACATCTCAGTACCCGCAGGAAAAGAAAACAATAGTGATTCCGTGAGTAGCGGCGAGCGAAAATGGATTAGTGGCTAAACCTGTGATGTGTGATACCTGGTAGGGGTTGCATTGTGGGGGTTGTGGGATTTAAGCGTGTCTGGTCTACCAGCCGGGCGCAGGGTGCACGGTGTTAGCGGAAGTGGTTTGGGATGACCTGCCGGAGAGGGTGAGAGTCCCGTACGTGAAGACACTGTGTTTCTTGTTGTTTATGTCCCGAGTAGCAGCGGGCTCGTGGAATCTGCTGTGAATCTGCCGGGACCACCCGGTAAGCCTGAATACTCAGTATGACCGATAGCGGATTAGTACCGTGAGGGAATGGTGAAAAGTACCCCGGGAGGGGAGTGAAATAGTACCTGAAACCGTGTGCTTACAATCCGTCAGAGCTGTAATAGGTGATGGCGTGCCTTTTGAAGAATGAGCCTGCGAGTCAGCGGCATGTCGCGAGGTTAACCCGTTGAGTGGGGTAGTCGTAGCGAAAGCGAATACTAACTAGTGTGTTTTAGTGGCATGTCCTGGACCCGAAGCGGGGTGATCTACCCATGGCCAGTGTGAAGCGATGGTAAGACGTCGTGGAGGCGCGAACCCACTTAGGTTGAAAACTGAGGGGATGAGTTGTGGGTAGGGGTGAAAGGCCAATCAAACTCCGTGATAGCTGGTTCTCCCCGAAATGCATTTAGGTGCAGCGTTGTGTGGTGCTTGCCGGAGGTAGAGCTACTGGTTGGTTGAGCGGGACTACAATCTTAGCAATGTCAGCCAAACTCCGAATGCCGGTTTAAGTTAGCGCAGCAGTGAGACTGTGGGGGATAAGCTTCATAGTCGAGAGGGAAACAGCCCAGATCGCCGGTTAAGGCCCCTAAGGGTGTACTAAGTGGAAAAGGATGTGGGATCGCGAAGACAGCCAGGAGGTTGGCTTAGAAGCAGCCATCCTTGAAAGAGTGCGTAATAGCTCACTGGTCGAGTGGTTCTGCGCCGACAATGTAGTGGGGCTCAAGTACACCGCCGAAGCCGCGGCAATGATATTTATATTATTGGGTAGGGGAGCGTCGTGCACGGGGTGAAGCGCTTGGGTGACCGGGTGTGGACTGTGTGCGAGTGAGAATGCAGGCATGAGTAACGAATTGATGAGTGAGAATCTCATCCGCCGGATGACTAAGGGTTCCTGGGTCAAGTTCGTCTTCCCAGGGTGAGTCGGGGCCTAAGGCGAGGCCGTCAGGCGTAGTCGATGGATAACGGGTTGATATTCCCGTACCCGAGTGTGTGCGCCCATGGTGAATCAGTGATACTAACCACCCATAATCCTTCGGATGTCATCTTTGATGGTGTCTGTCGGGGCGTGCGTGGAGCCTGAGCTGGTAGTAGCTAAGTGATGGGGTGACGCAGTGAGGTAGCCGAGCCACTTATTGGATTGTGGTGTAAGCGTGTAGCACGGGTTGGTAGGTAAATCCGCCGGCCCAGGTGTGTGAGGCGTGATGCGTAGCCCTTCGGGGTGATGTTGGTGATCCTGTACTGTCGAGAAAAGCCTCTAGCGAGTGCACATTCGGCCCGTACCCTAAACCGACACAGGTAGTCAGGTAGAGAATACTAAGGCGTTCGGGTGAACTGTGGTTAAGGAACTCGGCAAAATGCCCCCGTAACTTCGGGAGAAGGGGGGCCATGGCTGGTGACGGGTTTTACACCTTGAGCTGGTTGTGGTCGCAGAGAATAGAGGGAAGCGACTGTTTATTAAAAACACAGGTCCGTGCGAAAACGTTTAAGTTGAGGTATACGGACTGACGCCTGCCCGGTGCTGGAAGGTTAAGAGGACCGGTTAGCTCATTTATGGGCGAAGCTGAGAATTTAAGCCCCAGTAAACGGCGGTGGTAACTATAACCATCCTAAGGTAGCGAAATTCCTTGTCGGGTAAGTTCCGACCTGCACGAATGGCGTAACGACTTCCCTGCTGTCTCAACCACAGGCCCGGTGAAATTGCAGTACGAGTAAAGATGCTCGTTACGCGCGGCAGGACGAAAAGACCCCGGGACCTTCACTATAGCTTGGTATTGGTGTTCGGTTCGGTTTGTGTAGGATAGGTGGGAGACTTAGATCACATGACGCTAGTTGTGTGGGAGTCGTTGTTGAAATACCACTCTGATCGGATTGAACATCTAACTTTGGCCCATGATCTGGGTTGGGGACAGTGCCTGGTGGGTAGTTTAACTGGGGCGGTTGCCTCCTAAATGGTAACGGAGGCGCCCAAAGGTTTCCTCAGCCTGGTTGGTAATCAGGTGGTGAGTGTAAGTGCACAAGGGAGCTTGACTGTGAGAGTGACAGCTCGAACAGGGACGAAAGTCGGGACTAGTGATCCGGCACCTACTTGTGGATGTGGTGTCGCTCAACGGATAAAAGGTACCCCGGGGATAACAGGCTGATCTTCCCCAAGAGTCCATATCGACGGGATGGTTTGGCACCTCGATGTCGGCTCGTCGCATCCTGGGGCTGGAGTAGGTCCCAAGGGTTGGGCTGTTCGCCCATTAAAGCGGCACGCGAGCTGGGTTTAGAACGTCGTGAGACAGTTCGGTCTCTATCCGCCGTGCGCGTTGAAACTTGAAGAAGGCTGTCCCTAGTACGAGAGGACCGGGACGGACGTACCTCTAGTGTGCCAGTTGTTCCGCCAGGGGCAGGGCTGGTTGGCTACGTACGGGAGGGATAACCGCTGAAAGCATCTAAGCGGGAAGCCTGTTTTGAGATGAGGTTTCTTTTGAGGTTCCCTATAGATTATGGGGTTGATAGGCCGGATCTGGACGCATCGTAAGGTGTGGAGGTGACCGGTACTAATTTACCGATAACACACATATATCTGCTGGCCCTTGGGGTTGGTGGTTGTGCGTAACTTGTAACGAGTGATCTTGAGGGTTGCTTCGCGTCCACTGTGCAGTGTCTGACACGACACGCACCCCACCGTGGGGTGTGGTTGGTTCGTGTTGTTTGAGTGTGTTGGTGGTTTATTGCGGCGGGGTCACGCCCGGTCCCTTTCCGAACCCGGAAGCTAAGCCCGTTCGCGCTGATGGTACTGCACCTGGGAGGGTGTGGGAGAGTAGGTCGCTGCCAACCTTTAACTTCATGCAAGAAAAAATAAGGGGTAGGCCCCGGGAAGAGAACATGGTTTCTCTTCCCGGGGCCTACCTCTTTTTGTGTTGCCCAGAGGGTGGTTGGGTGTGGTGGGGGTTTCGTCATGTGACGTTATGGGGTGTCTGGCCTGGATGGTGGGGCAGGTAGATGGTGGGGCCGACCACTACAGAACCACCACAAACAGGGGAGTTTCGATGCGGGAGCGCAGGAAACACGGGCGTCGAGAAGCGCTTGATTGAGCTGCAGGCAGACCGCCGGCAGGGATCTCTCTCCCCGGGTCGAAAGAGCCATTGATGAAGTCTCCGGAAAGGTTTCTTCTGTATAAAATGAGTTCTTTTCCAGCGGGCCAGGTTCCCCGCTGTTATCTTCATCAGCAGATATCCGCCCTGGAAATGGAGTCAGAGAAGATGAAGATTGTCGCGCATCGCGGTGCGGAGGACCTGGCGCTGGAGAACAGCCTCGAAAGTTTTCGGATGGCCGAAGCCCTTGGGGCTGATGCCATTGAGCTTGACGTCCACGCTTCCCGGGATAACAAAATCGTTGTCATTCATGACACTACGGCTGTCAGAGTCGGAAGTGCCGACTCCCCATATCTGGATTCTCCGATCGCTTCCCTGACCCTGTCAGAGATCAAGGCGATCACCCTCCAGGATGGCAGCAGAATTCCCACCCTTGAAGAGGTCCTCGAGGAAGTGAGTCTTCCCCTCCAAGTTGAGGTGAAAGCGGCAGGAGCGGTGCCGGCACTTGCGGAGCTATTTGAATTTAGACCAGAAGACCTTGAGAGGGTGCTCTGCATCAGCTTCCACGACATTATTCTCAGCGAACTTGCTGCCCGCGTACCGAAGATCCGACTGGGTGTGCTCCGGGAGCCAGCACGAATATTTGATTTGGAGATTTTTGAGGAACTGGGAGAAGCCAACGCAGCCGCATTCCTTCCCTCAGTGAAGGCACTGGAAATCTCGATGATTATGACTCTTCAGGCCCGTGGCATCAAGGTTGGATGTTGGACCGTCCGGGATGAAGAAGCGTTGAGGATAGTCGAGAGGGCAGGGGTGGACATGGTGACAGTCAGTGATCCGAGAGTGCTGAGGCCGGCACGTGGGGAGAAGAATGAATCGGAAGGTGACGCAAACTTCTTCTGGTGAGTTTCTTCCTGGCTGAGGCTGTCTCCCGGCAACTCTGATTGCACACCCTCAGAGGGCCTGCGGATGCTTTCTGAATAGCGGAGGCACTAGTTCTGCACTAAAGACATTGCCACCTGTTACGACAGGGTCGGAAGGATGCCTTGGGCCCCAGCCGGGACGACTGGACTCAGGGTCTTCGTTTTTCTCTAGACGAAAATCCGGGTTGGTGGACACCTTGAAACCAGCAGGATGCTGGGAAAGGTAATCTACCACCATGCCGATCAAGCACTTGGCGGAAACGATGAGGTCGCCCTGCATCATTCAGTCCATTACGGCGGTCATCTGTTAGGGACGTGCTTTTAGTAGCGCGGTTCTGACGATCGGATAGCACCGGTATGAGCTTCGGATAGCGGGACCCGGTGGTCTGTGGTGATCTCAGGGCCACACGCAGTAATTCGGCTGCGTGTGGACCTCGAAGAGGAGACACCGTGACGCACTCACCGATTGGTGATGTCACTATTGATCCAGAATCTGTCCTACCGACAGATCGAAGCCTGGGCGGGATGCTCACACACCACCATCGCGAAAGCGAAGAGAATCTGCCAAGAGCAGGGCTTTACCTCCACCGCCCAGGTGAAAAACCTCACCGCAGAAGAACTCGACGCCTTGTTCACCGACGGACGCAAGACGCCCTCGGATGAGTTCGTCGCCTTCGACGTGGCCGCAATGGTCACCAAACGCTCGGGCAAGAAGAAACTGCCTCTGCGCGTGTTGTGGGCTGACTACCTCGACACGGACCGCGCCCCTGGTCAGCGGCACTATAGCTATCAGCGGTTCTGCCAGATCATCGGCGAGTACGTCGACGTCAATGACCTGACCATGCGGATCACCCACGCTCCCGGCCACACGATGCAGGTCGACTGGGCAGGCACGAAGATGGCTGTCTTTGATCCCATCACCGGGCGCAAGACCAAGGTGTCGGTGTTTGTGGCCTCGTTGCCGTACTCCGGGATGGTCTTTGCTCGCGGTTATCTCGATGAGAAATCCCCGAACTGGTTGGACGCCCACCAGCAGGCCTTCGAGTTCTTCGGCGGCATCGCGCAGGTTGTCATCCCGGACAACGCCTCCACCGCATCGAATCAGATCGCTCGTGGGGACCGGGCCCGGGACGTCAACCGCGCCTACCGGGACTTCCTCGAACACCATCACACCGCCGCGGTACCGACCAGGCCGGTGAAACCGCAGGACAAAGGCAACGTCGAAGCCGGCGTCAAGATCGTGACCAACTGGGTAATCAACCGGCTCGCGGACCGGCGATTCGCCAGTCTGGATGACCTCAATGCTGCGGTAGCCGACCAGATCACCGCGATCAACACCAGAACACCGTTTCGCGGACAGCAGATCAGCCGTAAGGATCTGTTCGATGAGCATGAGCGGCCGGAACTGCTTGGGCTGCCCGAATCCCGCTGGCAGCCGGTGACCTGGCGCAAATCCAAGGTCAACCGTGATTACCACATCGAAATCGCCACGGTGAAGTACTCGGTGCCCCACACCTTCGCCGGCCGGCATGTCGATGTGAAGATCACCGGCGACCGCCTGACCATCATGTGCGACGCAGACATCATCGCCACCCATACCGTCTCCCCGCGCCAGCATGCCTACGTCACCGACCCCGATCATGTTCCTGACCAGCATCAGCAGTCTTCGGACCTGTGGTCCAGGGCGTATTTCCTGCGTCAGGCCCACAAGATCGGACCCCACACCGTCGCCGCGATCACCAGCGTGCTCGATGCCCGCCCGATCGAAGCCCAGGGATATCGCACCTGCCAAAACATCCTCGCCCTGGGCAAAGGCGACAACAAGGCACTACTGGAACAGGCCTGCCGACACCTGCTCGACGCTGATCGCCCGCGGGCGATCAGCTACACCGCAGTCAAGCAACACCTGGCGGGGTTGCGTGCCCAAGCCCATGCCCGGCCCACAACCACAGATGCTGCGCCGCCGCCGGCCCCACGCATCGACCCGGCCCCAGGCTCACGGGACACCTCCGGTGCGCACCTGGCCGGCCCTGAGCACTTCAGCCTTGACGCCCTGCTGAAAAAGACAGATCCCACCCACGATAAAGGAGGTCAGGCGTAATGGATCGACACCTCACCGACGCCGACATGACGTTGTTCACCCAGCTACGAATGACCGCCTTCGGCAAAACCGTCATCGACCTGGCCAACGACCCCGCCTGCGATGAGTGGACGTTCTCACAGAAGATCTTCCACGCCCTGGATAAGGAGATCACGGCCAGGGAGCAACGCCGGACCCAGAAACTACTCAAGGCATCCAGATCGCCAAACCCTGACGCCTGCGTAGAAGAAATCCGCTACCTTCCCGACCGCAACCTCAATCGTGAGCTAATCGCACGGCTGTCCAGCTGTCAATGGATCGACCAGACCCACAACATGGTCATCCTGGGAAAATCCAGCGTCGGCAAGACTTACCTCGCGCTGGCGCTGCTCAACGCCGCGTGCCGGAAGTTCTACACCGCCCGGTTCTTCAGACTCGATGATCTCGCCAACCAACTCGCGGTCATGGACCCCTCCTCGCAGAAGCGGCTGGATTTCCTCACCGACCTGCACAACTGCGACCTGCTGGTCCTCGATGACTTCCTCATCACGCCCATCAACCAGCACACCGTCGCGGAGCTGCTCAACATCCTCGCGGCCCGGGACGGCCGTGGCTCGACCCTGGTCACCTCCCAGTTCGAGCCGCAGGACTGGTACAAATCCCTGCATGACGCGGTGATCGCCGAGTCGATCCTCAACCGGATCGTGGCCAACGCCGAGATCGTCGCACTCGACGGGCCGAACATGCGCCGACACCTCGCCGACGCATAATAGCCCCGCCGGTACCCGGACTAGGCACCGCTATCCGGTGCTCATCCGGGTGCTATCGGATCGTCAGAACCGCGCTACTGGAAGCACGTCCCAAACAGGTCATCTCCCAGTCTGGGCATGGACGGAGCTGCTTGACTTCTCTGATCTGTCCAAGCTGTTTGCTCAGCTGCACTCTACCGATCAGCGAGACCTTGCCCGAGATCTCGGTTTGAACGATTCGCCGCGGAAAAGAAAACCACGTCCGAGCAACCTCGACGGCTGGCTCCACCAACTCTTGGTGGTCTGCAACCTCCCCGCCCACCATGCTCCTTTGGAGGACTGGACTTTCGGTGCCAAAGACGTATCTGATGCTCAAGGCATTAAAGGATACTTCCAGGACTTCGGAACCCCGGCTCAGTCCAAAGACATGTATGGCGTGCTCACCATCGTGGCCTTCCTGCCGAAGGCGATCGAAGACACTCCTGTCTGGGCCCGGGAGATGACCCAGCTCATCGAAGTGTCCTTTCAGCATTTACCGTCGAGAGCCTTGGCAGAGATGGGAATCCCCACTGAGTGCTACACGCTGCATCCCCGGTCTCTGTCGAACCCAAATCGCCTCTGCTTCTTCTCGAGATGCTCTGGAGGGTGAAGAATGTTTTTAAATAGACGGCAAAGGGAACTGCAGATTCTCTTGGCAGGTGAATGGTCCTATGGCATTGTCATTTAGTGGCCATGAGCTGGCGTTTTGTCATTTGGTGGGGTGGTGAGTATATTTATGTGAGTCAGCGAGACCGACAACGCCCCGGAGCACAGTGTGTTCCTCGTGTGGCGGTAGGAAAACATTCTTCGTTGGCGGGATAATTAACGAGCTGCAGGGATCCTCATTGACTGTCACTGTGTGGTGGTGGGTGTGGGTGGTGTGGTTGTGTTGTGTGAGAACTCAATAGTGTGCCATTTTATTTTTTGTTTGTCGTGGCCTGCCTGCATCCGGTTTGGGTGTGGTGGGTCGGGTCATACCGGGTGTGAGAGATCGTTGCTTGCACTGTAAATCATGGGCCGCATCTTTCGGGGTGGGGTCAGTCGGTATGGTTGACTAAGTTTTTATGTCGGATCCCCGTTTGTTTTTCCCCGTCAGGGAAGGGGGGGTCTGATGGTTGATCAGTAATTTTTTGGATGAATTGCCAGTGGCCTGTTCCTCTTTGTGGGGGGTGGGTCGTGGTTTGTTTGTCAGGTTGTCGGGCTTTTCAGTCTGATTGATCGGCGTCCTTCGGGGTGTTGGTTGTCTTTTATGGAGAGTTTGATCCTGGCTCAGGACGAACGCTGGCGGCGTGCTTAACACATGCAAGTCGAACGGAAAGGCCCCTTCGGGGGTACTCGAGTGGCGAACGGGTGAGTAACACGTGGGTGATCTGCCCCGCACTTCGGGATAAGCCTGGGAAACTGGGTCTAATACCGGATAGGACCGCATCGTGGAGGTGTGGTGGAAAGATTTTTCGGTGTGGGATGAGCTCGCGGCCTATCAGCTTGTTGGTGGGGTAATGGCCTACCAAGGCGTCGACGGGTAGCCGGCCTGAGAGGGTGGACGGCCACATTGGGACTGAGATACGGCCCAGACTCCTACGGGAGGCAGCAGTGGGGAATATTGCACAATGGGCGGAAGCCTGATGCAGCGACGCCGCGTGGGGGATGAAGGCCTTCGGGTTGTAAACTCCTTTCGCCAGGGACGAAGCCGCAAGGTGACGGTACCTGGATAAGAAGCACCGGCTAACTACGTGCCAGCAGCCGCGGTAATACGTAGGGTGCGAGCGTTGTCCGGAATTACTGGGCGTAAAGAGCTCGTAGGTGGTTTGTCGCGTCGTCTGTGAAATTCCGGGGCTTAACTCCGGGCGTGCAGGCGATACGGGCATAACTTGAGTGCTGTAGGGGAGACTGGAATTCCTGGTGTAGCGGTGATATGCGCAGATATCAGGAGGAACACCAATGGCGAAGGCAGGTCTCTGGGCAGTAACTGACGCTGAGGAGCGAAAGCATGGGTAGCGAACAGGATTAGATACCCTGGTAGTCCATGCCGTAAACGGTGGGCGCTAGGTGTAGGGGACTTCCACGTCTTCTGTGCCGTAGCTAACGCATTAAGCGCCCCGCCTGGGGAGTACGGCCGCAAGGCTAAAACTCAAAGGAATTGACGGGGGCCCGCACAAGCGGCGGAGCATGTGGATTAATTCGATGCAACGCGAAGAACCTTACCTGGGCTTGACATGGACCAGATCGGCGTAGAGATACGTCTTCCCTTGTGGCTGGTTCACAGGTGGTGCATGGTTGTCGTCAGCTCGTGTCGTGAGATGTTGGGTTAAGTCCCGCAACGAGCGCAACCCTTGTCTTATGTTGCCAGCACGTTATGGTGGGGACTCATGAGAAACTGCCGGGGTCAACTCGGAGGAAGGTGGGGATGACGTCAAATCATCATGCCCCTTATGTCCAGGGCTTCACACATGCTACAATGGTCGGTACAGCAGGTCGCGAACCCGTGAGGGTAAGCTAATCCTTCAAAGCCGGCCTCAGTTCGGATTGGGGTCTGCAACTCGACCCCATGAAGTCGGAGTCGCTAGTAATCGCAGATCAGCAACGCTGCGGTGAATACGTTCCCGGGCCTTGTACACACCGCCCGTCACGTCATGAAAGTTGGTAACACCCGAAGCCAGTGGCCCAACCGTAAGGGGGGAGCTGTCGAAGGTGGGATCGGCGATTGGGACGAAGTCGTAACAAGGTAGCCGTACCGGAAGGTGCGGCTGGATCACCTCCTTTCTAAGGAGCTTTAGAAAATCCTTTCATCCACTGTGTGGGTGGGGTACACCGGTTGGTGGTCACGTTTGTTGGCCCGCCGGCATTTTAATCGGGTGGATATGATTCCCCACGCTTGGATGCGTGGTCGATGAGCAAAAGATAACTCACTGTCTGACGGTGGTGGGGTGGCATGCTGTTGGGTGTCTGGGACAACATTTTTGTTCCGTGACTGATCATCTACGTATCAGGTGTCTCGTCTTCGGGTGGGGTGTGTGGTGGTGGGTGGTGTGTTGTGTGAGAACTGTATAGTGGACGCGAGCATCTTTATTCTTGTTGTAAGTAAGCAATTTCATCGCGACCTTGTCGTGATAGAAGTTTTGTGTGTGTTTTTTAAGGGCACACGGTGGATGCCTTGGCATACTGAGCCGATGAAGGACGTGAGAGGCTGCGTTATGCCTCGGGGAGTTGCCAACTAAGCGTTGATCCGAGGATGTCCGAATGGGGAAACCCGGCTGTCGTTATGGGCGGTCACCCTTCCATGAATTCATAGTGGTTGTGGGGGTTACGCGGGGAAGTGAAACATCTCAGTACCCGCAGGAAAAGAAAACAATAGTGATTCCGTGAGTAGCGGCGAGCGAAAATGGATTAGTGGCTAAACCTGTGATGTGTGATACCTGGTAGGGGTTGCATTGTGGGGGTTGTGGGATTTAAGCGTGTCTGGTCTACCAGCCGGGCGCAGGGTGCACGGTGTTAGCGGAAGTGGTTTGGGATGACCTGCCGGAGAGGGTGAGAGTCCCGTACGTGAAGACACTGTGTTTCTTGTTGTTTATGTCCCGAGTAGCAGCGGGCTCGTGGAATCTGCTGTGAATCTGCCGGGACCACCCGGTAAGCCTGAATACTCAGTATGACCGATAGCGGATTAGTACCGTGAGGGAATGGTGAAAAGTACCCCGGGAGGGGAGTGAAATAGTACCTGAAACCGTGTGCTTACAATCCGTCAGAGCTGTAATAGGTGATGGCGTGCCTTTTGAAGAATGAGCCTGCGAGTCAGCGGCATGTCGCGAGGTTAACCCGTTGAGTGGGGTAGTCGTAGCGAAAGCGAATACTAACTAGTGTGTTTTAGTGGCATGTCCTGGACCCGAAGCGGGGTGATCTACCCATGGCCAGTGTGAAGCGATGGTAAGACGTCGTGGAGGCGCGAACCCACTTAGGTTGAAAACTGAGGGGATGAGTTGTGGGTAGGGGTGAAAGGCCAATCAAACTCCGTGATAGCTGGTTCTCCCCGAAATGCATTTAGGTGCAGCGTTGTGTGGTGCTTGCCGGAGGTAGAGCTACTGGTTGGTTGAGCGGGACTACAATCTTAGCAATGTCAGCCAAACTCCGAATGCCGGTTTAAGTTAGCGCAGCAGTGAGACTGTGGGGGATAAGCTTCATAGTCGAGAGGGAAACAGCCCAGATCGCCGGTTAAGGCCCCTAAGGGTGTACTAAGTGGAAAAGGATGTGGGATCGCGAAGACAGCCAGGAGGTTGGCTTAGAAGCAGCCATCCTTGAAAGAGTGCGTAATAGCTCACTGGTCGAGTGGTTCTGCGCCGACAATGTAGTGGGGCTCAAGTACACCGCCGAAGCCGCGGCAATGATATTTATATTATTGGGTAGGGGAGCGTCGTGCACGGGGTGAAGCGCTTGGGTGACCGGGTGTGGACTGTGTGCGAGTGAGAATGCAGGCATGAGTAACGAATTGATGAGTGAGAATCTCATCCGCCGGATGACTAAGGGTTCCTGGGTCAAGTTCGTCTTCCCAGGGTGAGTCGGGGCCTAAGGCGAGGCCGTCAGGCGTAGTCGATGGATAACGGGTTGATATTCCCGTACCCGAGTGTGTGCGCCCATGGTGAATCAGTGATACTAACCACCCATAATCCTTCGGATGTCATCTTTGATGGTGTCTGTCGGGGCGTGCGTGGAGCCTGAGCTGGTAGTAGCTAAGTGATGGGGTGACGCAGTGAGGTAGCCGAGCCACTTATTGGATTGTGGTGTAAGCGTGTAGCACGGGTTGGTAGGTAAATCCGCCGGCCCAGGTGTGTGAGGCGTGATGCGTAGCCCTTCGGGGTGATGTTGGTGATCCTGTACTGTCGAGAAAAGCCTCTAGCGAGTGCACATTCGGCCCGTACCCTAAACCGACACAGGTAGTCAGGTAGAGAATACTAAGGCGTTCGGGTGAACTGTGGTTAAGGAACTCGGCAAAATGCCCCCGTAACTTCGGGAGAAGGGGGGCCATGGCTGGTGACGGGTTTTACACCTTGAGCTGGTTGTGGTCGCAGAGAATAGAGGGAAGCGACTGTTTATTAAAAACACAGGTCCGTGCGAAAACGTTTAAGTTGAGGTATACGGACTGACGCCTGCCCGGTGCTGGAAGGTTAAGAGGACCGGTTAGCTCATTTATGGGCGAAGCTGAGAATTTAAGCCCCAGTAAACGGCGGTGGTAACTATAACCATCCTAAGGTAGCGAAATTCCTTGTCGGGTAAGTTCCGACCTGCACGAATGGCGTAACGACTTCCCTGCTGTCTCAACCACAGGCCCGGTGAAATTGCAGTACGAGTAAAGATGCTCGTTACGCGCGGCAGGACGAAAAGACCCCGGGACCTTCACTATAGCTTGGTATTGGTGTTCGGTTCGGTTTGTGTAGGATAGGTGGGAGACTTAGATCACATGACGCTAGTTGTGTGGGAGTCGTTGTTGAAATACCACTCTGATCGGATTGAACATCTAACTTTGGCCCATGATCTGGGTTGGGGACAGTGCCTGGTGGGTAGTTTAACTGGGGCGGTTGCCTCCTAAATGGTAACGGAGGCGCCCAAAGGTTTCCTCAGCCTGGTTGGTAATCAGGTGGTGAGTGTAAGTGCACAAGGGAGCTTGACTGTGAGAGTGACAGCTCGAACAGGGACGAAAGTCGGGACTAGTGATCCGGCACCTACTTGTGGATGTGGTGTCGCTCAACGGATAAAAGGTACCCCGGGGATAACAGGCTGATCTTCCCCAAGAGTCCATATCGACGGGATGGTTTGGCACCTCGATGTCGGCTCGTCGCATCCTGGGGCTGGAGTAGGTCCCAAGGGTTGGGCTGTTCGCCCATTAAAGCGGCACGCGAGCTGGGTTTAGAACGTCGTGAGACAGTTCGGTCTCTATCCGCCGTGCGCGTTGAAACTTGAAGAAGGCTGTCCCTAGTACGAGAGGACCGGGACGGACGTACCTCTAGTGTGCCAGTTGTTCCGCCAGGGGCAGGGCTGGTTGGCTACGTACGGGAGGGATAACCGCTGAAAGCATCTAAGCGGGAAGCCTGTTTTGAGATGAGGTTTCTTTTGAGGTTCCCTATAGATTATGGGGTTGATAGGCCGGATCTGGACGCATCGTAAGGTGTGGAGGTGACCGGTACTAATTTACCGATAACACACATATATCTGCTGGCCCTTGGGGTTGGTGGTTGTGCGTAACTTGTAACGAGTGATCTTGAGGGTTGCTTCGCGTCCACTGTGCAGTGTCTGACACGACACGCATCCCCCTGTGTGGTGGGGTGTGGTTGGTTCGTGTTGTTTGAGTGTGTTGGTGGTTTATTGCGGCGGGGTCACGCCCGGTCCCTTTCCGAACCCGGAAGCTAAGCCCGTTCGCGCTGATGGTACTGCACCTGGGAGGGTGTGGGAGAGTAGGTCGCTGCCAACCTTTAACTTCATGCAAGAAACAAAGGCGGGGTGTTCAAGGATTTTATTCCTTGAACACCCCGTCTTTTTTGGGTTTCCATATCCCCTTCCAAAGGCCTGCCTTCTCTTTGCCTGAGGCCTTGGTCCAGGGGGGCGTCGATAAGCGGGTAGCTGTCGGTGAGCAACCCCGGTCTGGGGTTAGATCCTGGTGGAACGGAAGATGCGGAGCTCCCCACTGAAGGGGTCGGTGAAGGTGAGTTCCCGGGCGTTGAGGTGCATCGGGATCGACATGTCCTCCTCTTCCTCCGTGTAGACGCGGGGGTACACGGGGTCCCCGAGGATGGGAATGCCGGCGGCCCACATGTGCAGTCGCAACTGGTGGGTCTTGCCGGTCTCCGGCTTGAGCTCATAATGCGCCTGCCGGGCCAGGGGGCCGTGCACGGCTTCCAGCGCCGCCTGCTCCTCATCGCTGACCGGTGTGACCTTCGTCAGCCAGGTGAGGGCATTGGGCTCGCCCTCGACGATCTCTCCCTTGATATGGCCGGGGGTCTTCTCCATCCGGCTCTCCCAGAGGATGGGGCCCTGGGTGGGGTCCAGGGAGGAGTCGTGATCAGCCACCGCCAGATAGGTCTTCATGGCCTCCCGGCGGGCGAAGAGCGTCTGGTAGGCGCCTCGGACCTCGGGTTTCGCGGTGAACACCAGCACCCCGGAGGTCAACCGGTCGAGGCGGTGGGCGGGGGAGAGCTCCTGGATGCCGGTACTGCGGCGCATCCGAACCAGAGCGGTCTCGGTGATGTGGCGGCCACGTGGCATGGTCGCGAGGTAAGAGGGTTTGTCCACCACGAGAATATTTTCATCCTGATGGATGATCTCGCATTCAAAGGGGACGTGGGGTTCTTCAGCGGGAACACGGTAGAACCAGACATCCGCTCCCGCGGGCAGGGGCTCATCGGGCGTATACGGCTGGGAGCGGTTGTCCACCACCAGTTCCTCCACGAAGCGTCTGTCGAGCGCTGCAGCATCATCCTGGGGGCTGCGGTGGCGTTGTGAGTTGATCAGGTGCTCCACGAAATCGCGGGCGCTGATGCCTGCTGCCTCCTCGGGCACCCTCACCCGGGAGGCGTTGAGCCCATCCTTAATGGGAAGCGGTGGCACCTTACCGAGACGTTGTACTAATCTTCTACTCATGAACTTTGAAGAGATCCTTGCTCCGGTTATCGAATTTTTCTCTGAGGGCATTGGCGCGATCATCGCCAGCGTCGGTGAGGTGCTCTACAACCTCTCCTACCCTTCCAACGCAGACCCGGCTACCCCGGTTGAGATCCCGCTCTAAAACCTGTTCCGCGACCGGAGAACAACTTTTTCGGCCGCTCCTGTGTCACCAAGACATATTCCTCCAGCTTAACCCGCCCCTCGGTGCAGCCAGCAATGGTAGTCCGAGGGGTTTAATTTATGAGGGGAATAACCAAGTCCCATTTAATATGAGCTGAGAGCGGATACAATGGGTAGTGAGACGGAAACCGTGGGATCCGAGATCTGAGCGTAGGCTTTCGTGAACATGGTGAAACCGTGCAACAGTTCGAAGGAGAAAGGTCGCTGATCATGACCACCAAGGAAGATATCGTCGTCGTTGCAGTTGATGGCTCCGAGGCCTCTCAGGTTGCGGTTCGCTGGGCGGCAAATACCGCTAATAAACGTGGCATTCCCCTGCGTCTGGCCGCCAGCTACACCATGCCTCAGTTCCTCTACGCCGAAGGCATGGTTCCCCCGCAGGAGCTGTTCGATGACCTCCAGGCCGAGACCCTGGAAAAGGTCGATGAGGCCCGCAACATCGCCCATGAGGTTGCTCCGGAGCTGAAGATCGGACACACCATCGCTGAGGGCAGCCCGATCGATATGCTGCTGGACATGTCCCACGACGTCACCATGATCGTCATGGGCTCCCGGGGCCTCGGGGGACTCTCCGGCATGGTGATGGGTTCAGTTTCTGCCGCAGTGGTCAGCCACGCCTCCTGCCCGGTCGTGGTGGTTCGTCAGGACAACCACGTCAACGAAAACACCAAGTACGGTCCGATCGTCGTCGGTGTGGATGGTTCCGATGTCTCCCAGCGTGCCACCGAGTACGCCTTCACTGAGGCTGCGGCCCGCGGCTCTGAGCTGGTTGCGGTTCACACCTGGATGGACATGCAGGTCCAGGCTTCTCTCGCCGGCCTCTCCGCTGCACAGCAGCAGTGGGAGGAGGTTGAGCGCGAGCAGTCCGAGCTGCTCACTGAGCGTCTGCAGCCCCTGATCGACAAGTTCCCGGCTGTCCCGGTGAAGAAGGTCATCACCAGGGACCGCCCGGTCCGTGCCCTGGTTGAGCAGGCCGAGGGCGCTCAGCTCCTGGTTGTCGGCTCCCACGGCCGTGGTGGCTTCAAGGGCATGCTGCTGGGCTCCACCTCCCGCGCGCTGCTCCAGTCCGCTCCCTGCCCGATGATGGTTGTCCGTCCGGAGGGCCACCCCAAGAAGTAGTCCCATTCCCGACACGCAACCTCCGTCCCCCGGTTCTCCCCGGGGGCACGGAGGTTGTGTCTTTTCCGAAGCTTCTTCGCTTTTAAACGACCATCCGACCATCCTCGGCACGCTTGACCCAGGCGTTTCCCGAGGTCCTGCACCTCTTCGGTCAGCAACCCGGCCGAAGTGTCCTTGGCACAGTTCAGGGCAGTTTTTGGAGGTGGAATAAAGGTCAATGAAAGTTTATGTTTAGGTTTCGATTTGAAATCATTTCGGAAACCAGGGAGCGGTTTCCGGTGCAAGCTGACAAGCTGGAGTAGTGGCAGGAGGAAATCCCAGGAGGAAATCCTTCGTGTCTTGGAAATTGCATCACTTCGCTGCGGAAAAATTGAGGAGCAGAAAATGGCACTTGGACTTGGAATCATTGGCTGGATTGTCATCGGCGGCCTAGCAGGCTGGGTAGCTTCCATGATTAAGGGCAAGAATGCCCAGATGGGTTTGCTCGCTAATATCATTGCCGGTATTGCTGGCGGGCTGCTGGGCGGCTTCATTCTCTACCTCTTCAATGTTGATGTTGAGGGTGCTGGCTGGATCTTCAGCTTCATCACCTGTCTGGTCGGTGCAGTGATTCTGCTGAGCATCGTGCAGTTCTTCACCGGGAGGAAGAAGGTCTAGCCGGACTGTCGGGGAACCCCTGGTTCCCCACTTTCTCAACCTCACCGTCCACCGGCGCTCCCCCGTTAAAAGGGGAGCGGCCCCGGTGGACGGTTTTCTTCTCTCCCGGGGGCTTCCGGTGCTTCCCGGCAACCCGGACCACAGGGACTCCTCAGATGCTGTCCCTGCACGCAACGGTAGAACAGCAGGAGACAGACTTTTTTGTTTCCGGAACTGCAACGGTTCGATTAAAACATACCGGTTTGTCTATATTGGAGGATAAACTCAGTCATGACGGAACCGGAGCCCCGGAACCGGCGGCTCCCTGAGGGGTGCTGGGAGATCCACAGCCAATGGTGTGAACCAGTTGCGGGTAGCCCAGCGGGAACTTAAAACCTCTGAGGGGGAGTGCTCAGGCACTCCCGGAATGAGCAGATATGACCGGAATGAAGTTCCCGGCTCCGGTGGTGCACACAGTGAAAGTGATGGTGTGCACCGATGTGGCTGGTGCCGGGGAGGTCCCCTTCCCGGAGAACACCCCCAGAAAGAACTAAAGCTCCAGCACGTGAAGGAAAGGAAGAATCAGGACATGCCCGGGACGACGCCCAGTAAATCCAGCGCCAAGCCGAAGTCAGTCAGCAGTAGGCGGCGTAATCGGCCGAGCCCGCGTCAGCGGTTGCTCGATAGTGCCACCCATCTCTTCACCACGGAGGGCATCCGGGTGATCGGCATTGACCGGGTGTTGCGGGAGGCGGATGTGGCGAAAGCTTCTCTCTACTCGCTTTTCGGCTCCAAGGATGCCCTGGTCATCGCCTACCTGGAGGCGTTGGACCAGAAGTGGCGTGCGGATTGGGAGGCCCGGGTCGCTGGGGTGTCTGACCCGGGTGAAAAGATCCTGGCGTTCTTCGACCAGTGTCTGGCCGAGGAACCGGAGCATAATTACCGGGGTTCCCATTTCCAGAATGCGGCCAGTGAATACCCGAAACCGGAGACCGAGACGGAGGAGGGCATCATTGCCGCGGTGGGGGAGCACCGCCGCTGGTGTCATCAGACCATGACGGACCTGCTCTCGGAGAAGAATGGTTACCCCAGTGCCACCCAGGCCAATCAGCTGCTGATTTTCCTGGATGGTGGTTTGGCGGGAGCCAGCCTGAATAAGGATTCCGGTCCTCTGGAGACCGCCCGGGATCTGGCGCGGCAGCTGATTTCCGCCCCGCCGCCGGATTACTCCATCTAGTCTCCGGGCTTTGCGACGCCCTCTTGCCCCGCGTCCCCTGGAACCGGCCCGCCATCGTGGGCCGGTTTCTGCTTTCCCGCCCGTTTCTGGGCTCGTTTTTCCCGATTCATTTCTAAGCGGGCCCGGGTTTTGGCTTTGTTCAGGCGTTTATTCTCGGACTTCTCGGCGGCGCGGGCTTCCTGGAGTTCCTTCTCCTTGGCGGCAAGCTGGGCGGCGAGTTCGGGGTCGCGGCGGGCGGCGCGGGCCAGCTGCTTCAGTTCCTTTTCCTCCTGCACCCGAGCTTCGTGGGCGGCGCGGGCCCGGTCCCGGTGCTGGATGAATTCATCATCCAGGGGAAGCTGACGTTGGATGATGCGGTGGATGGTGTTGGCCTGCACCAGGGTCCAGAGGTTATTGGCCACCCAGTAGAAGATGATGGCGGCGGGCAGCGGCCCGGCCAGTGCCAGCCAGATCAACAGGAAGGGGATGAGCACGAAGAGGACCACCAGGGCTTTGCCCAGGACACGCGCCACCTTGGAGTCCCAGTCCATGGTGAGGTTGTTGCGGTGGAAGGAGAGTCGGAAGTTCAGGATGGTGAAGAGGATGGCGACGGCCAGCATCGGCAGCACCACCTGCAGCACCTCTCCCTGGGTGGTGCCCAGCTGGGTGAACTGTTCCTCACTCATGGCGATATAGGCCGGCAGTGGCACCCCGAAGATGTGGCCGTCGAGGAAGGCCTCAACTTCGGTGGAGCTGAGGAACCCGATGGAGGAGCGCTGGGCACTGTCCAGACCTTCGGCGGGGCGGGCCATGCGCAGCAGAAACTGGTAGAGGCCGATGAATACCGGCAGCTGGATCAGGGGTGGGATGCAGCCGGCGGCGGTGCTGTGCCCGTAGTCCTCCCGCAGTTGTTTGCGCTTCTCGGCGTGCTCGGCCACCGATTCCTTATCGGCACGGGTGTGGTATTCCGCATCCAGGGCCTTGAGTTTGGGGCGCAGTATGGCGGAGATGCGTCCGGAGCGGGACTGCATCAGGGAGAAGGGGGCGATCAGGCCCCGGACGACGATCACCAGGCCGAAGACCGACAGCACCCAGGCCATCGAGTCGTCGAGACCGAAGACAACATGAAGCAGCAGGTGCCAGAGCTTCATGATGCCTGAAACCGGATAGACGAAGAGATCCAACAGCACGGGTGGGGACAACCTTCCTGAATTAGGGATGACGCTGCCTAAGCATAATTCTCCACCCGCTTTCCCCGGTCATTGTGCACAGTTCAGGACACCCGGCTTAGAATCAGGCGGATCCCCATGAGTTGAGGAAGCAGATGAACCATCCCGCAGCCGGACGCGTATCGACGCCCACCCCGCCCCGCCCACGACGGGCCCGGCCCAGCCAGGTGCTGGGGGAGCTCCTGCTGACCTTCGGGGTGCTCCTGCTCCTCTTCGTCTTCTACGAGGCCTATTGGACGAACCTGGATGCCGGGCGCCGCCAGGACCGTGCCGAAGAGGCCCTGGCCCGGCAGTGGGAGGTGGAGCGGGTCAACCCCCGGCAGAATCTGAACCCGGAGATGGGGGAGGCCTTCGCCCGCCTCCACATCCCCACCTTCGGCTCTGATTTCCACTTCGCCATCCTCGAGGGCACCGATGAGCGGGATCTGCTCGCCGGGCCGGGTCACTACGTGGAGACCCAGTTGCCGGGGCAGGTAGGTAATTTCGCGGTGGCCGGCCACCGCGTGGGCAAGGGGGCGCCCTTCAATGACCTGGGCAACCTCCAGGTCTGTGATGCGGTGGTGATCGAGACCCGGAACTCCTGGGAAACCTACCGGATCCTACCCATCGCCGGCACCTCATCAGAGCGGGCGGAACAGGCCGGGGACTGCTTCAGCCCGGAGCAGGCCAGGTCCCTCACGCAGGGGTCCTATTCCGGGGTGCAGGGCCGGCACATCACCCTGCCCGGTGATATCGGGGTGCTCTCCCCGGTGCCGGGCCAGGACATGACGCTCACCGAGGACCTGGGGGGGATCTTGACCTTGACCACCTGCCACCCGCGTTTCTCCAATGAGCAACGCATGATCGTCCACGCCATGCTCGTGGACTCCACCCCCAAGGAAGCGTCCGGGGATGCCCGCCCGGCCGCATTGGAGAAGAACTAGATGTACGGCTGGTATTGGCGGAACCTGCCCGGCCGCTGGCCGCTGAAGACCCTGATCACCCTGGTGCTCGGGGCCCTGATCTTCCTGCTGTTGATGGAGGTGGTCTTCCCCTGGATCTCCCCGATGCTGCCCTATAACGAGGTTGCCGTCTAAAGCCCGAGGTTGTTGATGACCTCTCGGGCCACCAGCTCCGCCTTCAGGGACTGCGCCTGGTTGCTGCGCACCACCACCGCCCAATTCTCCTTGGCCACCGCATAGACCGCGGATTCGTGCCCACCGATCCCGGCCCCGGCCCGACCCCCGGACCATCCCTCGATCTCCTCGGCCGGTTCGGTGGTGTCGACCGGCGCCGCCCAGTCCACCACCGCGGTGGCGGTGCCAGCATCCGGCAGCTCCCGGATCGTGACCTCCAGTTGGGGTTGCTCCGGGTAGGACCAGAAGACACAGGCCGGGTGGCTGAAATTGTCGTCGACACCCACCCCGGTCACCTTCTGCCCATTGGTCTCCGCCACCCAGTCGGTGTCCAGATAAGGGCACTCCACCCAACTTTCTCGCCCACCTGAGATCTGCGGGGCAGCATCCACCGGCAGGCCATCCCCGGTGGCGGGCACGGGGGTGCTCGAGCTGGGCGGGGCGTCGTCAAGCGGGCCCGGCTGGGGGCTGCAGCCGACCAGGAGCGCAGCACTCAACAGTAGAACTGCGGTGGGTAAAGTACGAACCATGCAGACCAGAATAGGGCCGAGGGAAGCGGAATCCACCGTCGGGCAGGAACCGGGTGTCGGCGATAACGGCCTGCGCAACGGCATTCATGTGCTGACCTCCGTGCTGCTGGTGGTGGCGCTGGGCACCGCGATCCGCCTGCCACTGACCGAGGCGGCGATCACGCTGCTCCTGTGTTCACTCTTCGCCTTCATCTACTTCTTCGGCGCTTCGCTGCTGAGCCAATGGTCGCCGAAGCTGCAGCTGCTGTGGGTGTTCCTGCTCAGTGGCCTGTGGATCGCCATGCTGCCGGTCAGCAGCGTGGCCATCTACCTGGTGTTCACCCTCTTCTTCCTCTACCTGCAGGTGATGAATGACACCTATGGGCGGATCGCGGTGGTGGCGGCCACGGCCGTGGCCATCCTCTCCCAGGCGGCGGAAGGGTTGACCATCGGCGGGGTGATGGGGCCCGGGGTGTCCGCCCTGGTCACCCTCGCCATCCACTACGCCTTCCGCCGGCTTGCGCGCGCCAACCTGGAAAGACAGGAACTGATCGACCAACTCATGGCCACCCGCTCTGAACTGGCCAAAACCCAGCACACCGCCGGTGTCATCGCCGAACGGCAGCGCATCGCCCATGAAATCCACGACACCCTCGCCCAGGGCCTGTCCAGCATCCAGATGCTGCTGCATGTCGCCGAAAGCGAGATCATCGCCTCCCCCCTGAGCGAGGAAGAAAAAGCCGCCCCCATCCAACGCATCCAGCTGGCGCGCTCCGCGGCGGCGGAGAACCTCAGCGAGGCCCGCGCCATGATCGCCGCCCTGCAGCCCGCCGCCCTCTCCCAGCGTTCCCTGCGTGGTGCCCTGGAGCGGGTGGCCGCCAACCATGGGGCCGTCAGCGGCCTGGACATTGCCGTGGATGTCGACGGTGCGGAATGGGAACTGCCGATGAAGATTGAGGCCGCCTTGCTGCGCATTGCCCAGGGCGCGGTCGCCAACGCGGTCGCCCATTCCCAGGCCGAGCGCTGCCGCATCAGCCTCTCCTACGGGGAGGAGGAGGTGCGTCTCGACGTCGTGGACGACGGCTGTGGCTTCGACCCCGGGGAGGTCGCCCAACGGCCCGTCGGCCTGGGACATGTCGGCCTGGACGCGATGCGCCAGCGAGCCCGGGAACTCGGTGGCAGCCTTGAGGTGGAATCCGCGCCGGGGCAGGGGACCGCGGTATCGGTGGCTCTTCCCCGGGAAGTACCGGAATTCGGAGCGTAACAGCAGGGAGGAAGTTGGGCTTCGGGACCGGTGGGCCCCAACAGCTAAGGTATACCTCAGCAGCCGGATGCCACCTGCCTCCGGCGTATCCGAAGGAGCTGTTGTCTGTCATGATCCGCGTGCTACTCGCAGATGACCACGAGATCGTCCGCATGGGGTTGCGGGCTGTGCTCGAAAGCGCCGAAGACATTGAGGTGGTCGGCGAAGTTGCCACCGCCGAAGCCGCCATCGCCGCCGCTCAGGCCGGGGGCATCGATGTGATGTTGATGGACCTGCGCTTCGGGGCTGGTGTGGAAGGCACCCGGGTGATGGGTGGGGCGGAGGCCACCGCCACCATCCGCTCCACCATGAGCACCCCACCCAAGGTGCTGGTGGTGACCAACTATGACACCGACGCCGACATCCTCGGCGCCATTGAAGCCGGCGCGGTGGGGTACCTGCTCAAGGATGCCCCGCCGGTGGAACTGCTCGCCGCGGTGCGTTCCACCGCGGAGGGGGACTCCGCGCTCTCCCCGATCGTCGCCGACAAACTGATGACCAGGGTTCGTACCCCACGCAGCTCCCTGACCCCGCGGGAGCTGGAGGTGCTCAAGCTGGTGGCCGGGGGTGCCTCAAACCGGGAGATCGGTCGGCTGCTGCTGCTTAGTGAGGCCACCGTGAAATCCCATCTGGTGCACATCTACGACAAGCTGGGGGTTCGTTCCCGCACCTCGGCGGTGGCCTCCGCTCGCGAGCAGGGCGTGCTTTAAGAGGGGGTTGGGTCAGCCGGGGGGCCGGGGGGAGAAACAGGGAAACCGACGTTCCGGAGGCCCCTGGGGGGATGGGGGCAGCGGGAACGTCGGCGGCACTTTCTCAGGGGTTCCCGGTGGCCTCTTTTAGTGGGGGCAGTTCACCGGGGGCCGGGGAGAGGGATGATCAGGCGTGGGCCTTCTGATAGGCCTCGATGATCTCGAAGGGGATCTTGCCACGATTGGCCACCTTCAGGCCCTTCTCCAGGGCCCAGCGGCGGACATCCCGGGAGTTGACCGGGGTCCGGGAGTCGGCGCTGCCGCCACGGGTCGGGGTGACCTTGCGGGCGACCTCCAGATAGGGGTGCACCATTTCGCGGAATTTCTCGGCATTTTCCTCAGAGAGGTCGAGAATATAGTCACTGCCTTCATAGGAGAAGCGGACCACGTGGAGTTGATGTTCTTCCAAGGGGGTGTCATCCAGATCGTCGAAGTATTGGGTAATTTCCCGGCGTGCCATTAATTCTCCTAGAAAGTGAAGATTCACCCGAGGCGTCGATCAAGTACCTGCGGGCGATGGATATGACTGACATGAATTGAAAAATAGCCACCTGATTCAGGGGCACCGTATTCATGTCGGTTTTTAAAATATCCACCCTGATGTCAGGGAAATTGTACAATTATCATGTCCATTAAGCAAAGTCTAAAACGGGTTACAAAGTCCGGACTTAAAGGCCTGAGGCACCACTGAATTATATAGGTGATGGCCGCATGAGGGAAGAGACCTCCATTAATATTGTCCCTGAAACTCCCTGCGCTTATTTCCCGGCCTTTCCCGGAAAATTAATTAAAAATGCAGGTCAAGAAATTATCTAATAATGAAATGGGGAGGGGAAGATAAATTCTTCCCCGGAACATTATGAATATGCCCCCTTAAAATGGGTCCTCCATTATGGGGTGGATATTAATTCCGGTGAGGTTTTTGAATCCCCATCGTCTTCTTTGGGACTTATTGAGACCCCATTCAGTGTCGTCGTGTTTTCAATGATGCTTCAGGTGGTGTCTGATCTTCTCTTTATGTCCGGGGATGGGGAGTTAAATCACTTTGCGCGTCTTTCCGTTGAATTTCAGTGGGTGGGTAATCCGGGTTACCTCCCTGCCCCTGGCGGGTAGGAGAATTATGTGGAGAATTCATCCCGAGGTGCCGACCTGAGAATGGAGAAGCAGCCCGAGTCGGGAAGTGGTGGAAAGAAGGAGGGTAAATAGCCGCTATGCATCGTGTATTTTCCCATCGAAATGGACATTCATCCCCTTATCTCCCCCTTATCACCGGCGGATTTTCGGGTCATTTCTCTTTTCCGCTGAGAAGCGGGGAAAGAACCATTAGCCTGCGGGGCATGGATACTTCAGGAAAAATTCCCTCGGATGACCGCCGTGAAACTGCCGAACCTCAGTTGGTTGAGTTGAGTTCCGTGGAAGAGGAGTGGCTTGGCGGGTTGCTGGCCACCGCGGAGTCCAGGGGACTGCTCAAGGGGATCGACACCCTGGGCGAGGCCTTCGAGGCGGAGCGGGAGGACTGGGCGGCCCAGCCGGCGCACCGCCGACCGGAGCCGGGCCGGATCATCCGGCTCTATGCAGTGGCCTTCGGCCAGCTGCTGGCGATGGAGCACGACCTGGACTGGGTGGGACTGAAGAAGAGTACCGCCGTGGAGATTGTGCTCTGGGGTGGTCCCGGGGAGAACACGCTGCTGCCGATCAGCATGGTGGAAAAGCGTTGGCACGACCCGGCGGTGCGCTCTCTGGAGGATCTTTATCGGCAGACTGCGGCGGGGTTGGGCAACTGATCCCGGCCTCGGGGCTGGGCGTATTGCCCTAACCCCTGCCATCCGTCCCTTAAGTGGGCCGGACATGAAAAAGCACCGCAGCACTCCCCCTGGGAAAGTCAGGGGGAGTGCTGCGGTGTTGCCTTGCCAGGGGGGTGCAGCTACTGGCGGAGCTTGACCTGGATCTCATCCACCAGCAGATCAATGTCCTGGTTGATGGTCCGGTGGGCGCGGCGACGCTGCTCCGGAGTCATGTATTCAGCGTTGTCCACGGCCGCACCGAGTTCCTTGAGACGCTCCTCGGCATCCCGGATGAAGCCCACGGGCAGGGAGGAGTTCTCGAGGTTGTGCTGGAGGCCCTGCATCCGGGCCTTGATCGGGGCGCCGTGGCCGGAGAACTGGGCCAGCTCATCGCTGCTGACGCCGAGATTGTTGGCGCGGGCCTCGATGAACTTCTCGCGGCCGGCGTTCACCGCCCGATAGACCAGGGGCAGCAGCACCGGCAGCAGCAGGCGTGAGGTGCTGAGCAGGCGGCTGACCTTGTCCTTGTTGAAGCGGCCCGCCTTGATGCGTGCCAGCTCGGTCTCAGCCAGTTTGCGTTCATGCTTGCGCTTCTTCTTCAGGCCCTTCTTTTCAGCGTTGAGCAGGTTCTTCTCCTGCCTGGCCAACAGCTTAGAGCGGCGGAGCTCCAACTTGGCGGTCTCCTTGGCCTCGGTCTTGGCGCGTACCTTGGCAGCCTGGATCTCCGCCTTGGTCTTGGCGCGGCGTTTCCGGATCGACTCGAGAATGCCCATGTTTTTCCGTCCAACTCCCAGTTTGTTCCGTGTGCAGTCTGGATTCAACATTACCCTTGTTCCTGGCTTAGGCTTGTGCTGTTGTGGGTGCAAACTTCGAAGAACTGGAATTACAGCCCACGGATCTGGTGGGTTGTCGTTATCGGCAGGTGCAGCGGCACCGTTATCCGGACACTGAACCCAGCTCCGTGGGACAGCAGCGTGCGGGCCGTCTGAGGGCGGCCCGCGCCGAGGTGTTCGCACTCCTGCCCCAGGCTCCGGCCCTGGGCGATCCCAAGAAGTTCCTGCGTATCGACATCCCCGATGGCGAGTCCGCCGAGTTTGACACCCTGGAGGCCCTGGCCGCCGAGGCTGACCTGATCACCGGGGTGGTCTTCCGGGGCCGTTCCGGGGAGAGCAGCTGGTATCTGGAAGTAGATGCCCTGGCCCGGATGGCACACGGCACCTACCTGCCGGTGATCGTGAGCAATCACCGGGTCGCCCGCCCCAGGGAGGGGGCGAGCATGCTGGCGATATCCACCACCAGACTCGGCCTGGCCCGCAAACCCACGGAACTGCCCTATCAGCAACGGCACCACGCCATCGACGGTTACCGGCTCAGCCTGGCGGCCCGGGCCTTGGCGGAGGTGGAGCTGGACTCCGGGTGGGGTGCCGCCATCGGCCAGGATCGCACCAAGGTGTTCCTCGCCCCCAGTAACACCCACCAGCAGGCCCTGGATGCCGCCCTGCAGGTGACCCCACCCACCCAACCGCGGCGGGTCAAGGAATGCGACTCCTGCCGCTACTGGTCTTTCTGCGCCCCCGAACTGGAGGCCGTGGATGAGATCAGTCTCTTCCTCTCCGGGGATCGGGCGCAGTCCTACCGCGAACAGGGCATCCATACCGTGACCGGGCTTATCGACGCCGCGCTGGGGGAACCCTCCGCCCTGGCCAGGGCCTGGCGGGATGAGATCCCGGTGCTGCGTCGTCGCGCGCAACTCCAGGCCCCGCGGGCGGATGTCGAGATCGACATAGATGTGGAGGCCTACCTGGATCAGGGGGCCTACCTCTGGGGTGTGTTCGACGGCCGGGAGTACCTGCCCTTCGTCACCTGGGAGGGCCTGGGCGGGGATGCTGAGGGGGAGAATTTCGCCCGTTTCTGGACCTGGCTGATGCAGCGTCGCGAGCAGGCCGCGGCGGCGGGGGAAAGCTTCGCCGCCTACTGTTACTCCGCCCACGGGGAGAACCACTGGATGCTGGGCAGTGCCCGCCGTTTCGCCGGGAAACGCTATGGCGATCATCGGATCCCGGCTGAGGATGAGGTCCGGGAGTTCATCTCCTCAGCACAGTGGATCGACATGTTCCGCCTGGTCAAGGAGCAGCTGGTCGGCCCGGGTGGGCTGGGGCTGAAGATCGTCGCCCCGGCTGCCGGATTCCACTGGGCGGAGGCAGGTTTCGATGGTGAGGAATCAGTGCACGCCTACCGCATCGCGGTGGGGGAGGACTCCGCGGCGGCAGCCCGCGCCCGGGCTCAGCTGCTCAGCTACAACGGTGATGATTGCCGGGCCACCGCGGCGGTACGCGCCTGGCTGGAGGCAGGCGCCCCCGGCGCCCCGCTGCTGGGCGAGGGGCGTCGTTAAGCCCGGGGGATGGTGAGCGGCGGACTAGCCGACCAGGATGTCGAAGGTCATGCCGCGGGTGTGGTGCCCGGCGATGGTGCACCAGCCAGCCAGATCGGCGGTGATGACCCCGGCGTCAATCCGGATCTCCTGACCGGGCACCAGGCGACCCGAACGGATGCCATTGCCCAGGCGGAGATCATGGGCGGTCCCGTCCTCATTACGCAGCGTGATGATCAGCTGATTCCCTGCCGGGACGGTGACCTGGGAGGGCTCAAACACCATGTCCCCGGCGATGACATCCACCTCAGTGACATTCCCGGCACTGCTGGCGGGCTGCGGGGCGACCGGGGTCACCGCCGCGGGTCCTCCCAGGCCGCCGAAAGCGCCCAGGATGAGAGCGAGCACCGCCAGGGCGGCCGTGATCTGGTTGGTGCGGGGCTTCGGGTTCTCCGGGATGGGCGGGGCCTCGGCGGCACCACGCAGCACCGCAGCCTGGGCCCTGACCCCGCGGGGCAGCAGCACCACGAAGACCGCCAGGGAACCGATGCTGAGCAGCGACATGAAGATCTTCAACCAGGAGGAATCCGCCAGCAACCAGAACACCAGGCCACCGTTGATCAGGGTGGAACGCAGCAGTGCCCCACGGTTCAGCTCCCGGGAAGAAGCCCGCAAGGGCCCCGCCCCACCACCGATGGTGCTGGGCAGCAGGTGGCTCATCACCCCGATCAACAACTGGCCGGCGAAACCCACCAGCAGGGGGATGCTCGGCACCGCCACCTCATTCAGGTGCGGACCAGTGAGGAAGGACTGCACCGCCAGGTAGATCAGGGTGCCCACCAGCCAGAGGGGGGCGCAGGCGATGGAGACCGCAGCGAAACTGACCCGGTCCCGGGGATCCTTCAGCACCGTGATCACATTGCCGGCCCACCCGACCCCGGCCACCACCCAGCCCGCCGCATGAAGCAGCAGCCCGATGCCGAAGAGCGGAGCATGATCCAGCAGCGCGGCGGTGATCGCCAGGGCCACACCCCCCGCGGCCAGGGCAACCACCACAGCCGTCCGGTCCGGGCCACCCCGGGTGCGCCAGATCGCAGGGAAGAGCACCACCAGGGAACCGATCGCCGCCAGACCCAGAAAACCCAGCAGATTGGCCACCAGGTGCCCGAAGAGCAGCCGCTCATGCCAACCACCACCGGGTCCGGTCGCCAGAATCGCCCCGAAGACCGCCCCCACCGGCAGGCAGAGCGCACTGAGCACATAGGCCACCACAGCGGAACGGAAACGACGGCCCCGTTCCGCCCGGAAGAACTGCCGCGCCAAAGACACGGCATGCCACAACAGGATCAACGCCACCACCGCAGCACCCACCTGGGTGATGATCCAGGAGCGTTCCCACATCCCCGACAACATCTGCCCCGCCAAGGTGAGCAGAATGCCGGCATTGAGGATCCGGATGCGCAACAACTGACCTGGCCGGGTGTCCTCCGGCAGTCGCAGGTTGAGGAATTTCTCAGTGAAATACTGCGACCAGATGAGGATCGAGTTGGTCACCGCACCCAGGGTGAAGATGTGGATGAGCACCCAGCGGTACTCCGGGATGATCGGATGGATCAGCCCTGCCACCACCAGGGACACCAGCCACAGGGAAACCGGTTTGCTGGCCTTACGGTGCCAGCTGCGGCGGTTCCGCGCCGGTGCGGCAGGCTGCTTCTCGCTCATGACCCCAACATAATCCGCCGAATAAAAACGTGGCAATCCGGAGAAAAAGAAAAACTCGCTCCCCCTCCCCGGGCTGGGGGAAGGGGCAGCGGACTACATGCGGATATAGCGGGCCCGGGCGATGGAGTAGAGACCGTAGAGTGCCAGGCCAACACCGACCACGATGAGCGCGATCGCCCCGGCGGGCTGCTCACCCAGGGTGCGCAGCGCCATGTCCAGCCCGCTGGCCTTCTCCGGATCATTGGTCCAGGCACCCCAGATGATCAACCCACCCAGGATGGCGAAGGCGATGCCCCGGGCGACATAACCCGCCACACCTGCCGCCACAATCGCGGAACCGGTATTGCCGGCCCCGGCCCGGGCCTCGAGATCCTTCTTGAAGCTGCGGGTGGCCCCACGGTAGATGCTGAAGAGACCGACCCCCAGCACGATGGCACCGGCGAGGATCACCAGGGCCATGCCCGCCGGCTGCGCCAGCACCGTGGCGGTGACATCCGAGGCGGTGTCCCCATCCGAGGAGGAACCACCCCGAGCGAAGGTGGAGGTGGTCAAAGCCAATGCGAAGTACACCACCGCCATGACCGCCCCCTTGGCCTTGTCCTTGAGCTCCTCGCCGGTGAACAGCTGGCTCAACCGCCACAGGCCGAGCGCGGCCAGTGCCACCGCCGCCACCCACAGCATCACCTGGCCGCCCGGGGCTTCGGCGATGGCCTGCAGTGCGCCGGAGTTCGAGGCTTCTTCCGTTCCGCTGCCGGTGGCGATGCGGATGGCGATCCAGCCGATGAGGATGTGGAGCACCCCCAGCACCACGAAACCGCTTCGGGCGAGAATTAGCACCACGGGATGATCGGCAGCCTGCTGGGCAGCCCGGTCGGCGGAGTTTCCGACCTTGTTCTTCGCCTGTCGAGGGTCCATGCCCTTATTTAACCCTGCATCCGGGACGACGGCCAGAGCCCGGGAATTGTGCCCCTGCCTCAGGCTGCCTCCGCCCCTGGTGTCGGGGCCTCGCGCCGGGTGAGAAAGACCACCAGGACCAGCAGCCCCAGCAGGATGCCCGCCAACCAGAGGAGCATCCCGGCCCAGCCGAACTCGGCGAAGAAGAAACCGGAGAGCCAGCCCAGCAGGGAGGAACCGAGGTAGTAGCAGAAGAGATACATGCTCGAGGCCTCGGCGCGGTGCGTGGTGGCGATGGTGCCCACCCACCCGGAGGCGGCGGAGTGGATGGTGAAGAAGGCGGCGGTGAAGAGGAAGAGGGCGGTGAGCACCACCCCCAGCTTCGGCACCGCTGTCAGTGCCAGGGCGGCCAGCATGAGCAGGGCGGCGATGATCATGGTGCGGTCACGACCGAATTTATCGCTCCAATCACCGGTGCGGGCGGAACTCCAGGTCCCGGCCAGGTACATCAGGAACACCAGGCCCACCAGACCCTCGCTGAGTCCGAAGCTCTCGATCAGCCGGAAGCCGAGGAAGTTGTAGACCGAGACGAAGGATCCCATGCCGAGGAATGCGATGAGGAAGAGCCCGCTCAGGCGGGGGTTGCGCCAGTGCCCCGCCATGGCGGAGAGCTCCGATCGGAAGCTGATCTGCTTGGGGTGGAAGTTTTTCTGCCTGGGCAGCAGCAGCGCCATGGCGATCGCCAGAGCAAGTGCCACCGCTGAGCTGATTCCCAGGGCCCAGCGCCAGTCTGCGATCTCAAGTACCCCGGCGGGGATGAGTCGGCCGCTGAGCCCGCCGAGGGTGGTGCCGGCGATGTAGGTGCCCATCGCCCGGCCGAGGTCCTTGGGGTGGACCTCTTCGCTGAGCCAGGTCATGGCGACGGCCGGGACCCCGGCGATCAGTGCGCCCTGCAGGCCGCGCAGCAGAATCAGGCTGCCGGCCCCCGCGACGAAGGGCAGGGCCAGGCCGAGCAGGGTGCCCAGCAGTGCGGAGAGGATCAGGATCCGGCCGCGTCCGAAACGCTCGGAGAGGATGGACAGCGGCACGATGCACAGTGCCAGCATCCCGGTGGTGGCGGAAACCGTCAGTGCTGAGGCGGTGGGTGAGATCCCGAGTTCCTTCACCAGGGTGGGCAGCATCGCCTGGGTGCTGTACATGGCGTTAAAGGACGCCAACCCGGCGGCGAGCATGGCCAGGGTGGCGCGCTTATAGGTGCGTTCGCCCACCCGCAGTCCCGCTTCCATCATGTGTTCATGCTGCCCCTTCCGACATGATTAGTAAAATGAAGGAAATAGCATTTATACATGCATAATCTGCATGAAGGGAGGGTGGGCATGAACCTGGGTTTCGCCGAACTCGCCGGCTTCGTGGCCGTCGCCGCCAGTGGGCACCTCAGTGACACCGCGGCGGATCTGGATATCTCCCAGCCCTCCCTGAGTCGCCGGATCGCCCGGGTGGAGGCGCAGGTGGGGGCGACCCTCTTCGACCGCCACGGGCGCAGGCTGCGTCTCAATAGCCGGGGCCGGGCCTTCCTCCCCCAGGCGGAGGCCGCATTGGCCGCCCTCGACAATGGGGTGAGCCAGGTACGACGCCTGATGGATCCCGAACATGGCACGGTCCGCCTGGATTTCATGCACTCCCTGGGAACCTGGCTGGTGCCGGAACTGCTGCGTTCCTATCGGAGTGCGCATCCCGGGGTGCATTTTTCCCTCCACCAGGACGCCGCCCAGGGCCTGGTGGAAAGGGTGCTTGACGACACCGCGGACATCGCCCTGGTGGGGCCACGTCCCACTGGGGCGGGGGAACCGGATTCCCCGTTGGGGTGGGTGCGGTTGAGCCGCCAACGTCTGGCCATCGCGCTGCCCGAGGATCATCGGTTGGCAGGTGTCGGTTCTGTGCCGATCCGGCTGGCGGAGGTGGCGGGGGAGGACTTCATTTCCATGCGCCCCGGTTACGGCACCCGCCTCCTGCTGGATGAACTGTTCCGGAAGGCTGAGTTACAGCCCTCCTTCGTCTTCGAGTCCATGGAACTTTCCACCGTGGCGGGACTGGTCAGTGCGGGGCTTGGGGTGGCGCTGCTACCGATGGATGACCCTTATCTCGCACCCACCGGGGTGGTGCTGCGTCCCCTGGATCCTCCGGCGCAGCGCGAATTGGGCATGGTCTGGCGTCGGGCGGAGGAGCCGGCCCCACCGGTGGACCAGTTCCGGGCCTTTGTCGCTGCCCGGGTAGTCGAACCCCGCTGAGGTTGCGGAGGGGTAACTTTTCCCGGGCTGGTCTGGCGTCGGATGACTGTGGCGCTGAAGATGGGGGAATGGATATCCCCACGCCGCCGGTTTCTGATCCGCCCCAGCCCCAGCGGCCCCCTTCGCTGCTGCAGGAGGATCTGCTGGTGCTGCATCAGATGAGCAGCTTCATGAGCAATAACTTTCATATCGAGAATCAGCACGGCCAGGTGGTGGGTGTCATCCACACCTCCGGTTCCGGGTTCTCCCGTTTCTTCATGGGCAGCCGTTTGCTGCAGGTCCAGGAGGCGGATGGTCGTCCACTGCTGGAGATCGAGGACACGCTCAACTTCGGTCGGGACACCTTTGAACTGCGTGAACCACAGGGAAAACCGCTTGCGCAGCTGCGCAAGCGGTTCACCTTCTTCCGTCGGCAGGTGGATATGCACCTGGCCGAGGGGACGATAGTCGAGCTGCACGGTAACATCTTCGACTTCGAATTTGAGTTCCGGATCGGGGAACTCGTGCCAGCCCGGGTATCACGGCAATGGTCGGGCCTGGCGCGGGGACTGCTGGGACGCAGTACCTATGTCCTCTCCTTCGCCACTGATGTGCCACCACAGTTGCGGGCGGCGATCATCGGCGGGGTGGTCACGCTCGATCTGATGCGGGCGAAGGATGAACAGGGCAGCAATAGCTGACGCTGCTGTCCGGTCGGTGCCGGGCCTAGAGGTAGATGCCGTGCCCGGCGAGCCAGGCCTGGGGGTCCACCGGGGTGACACCATTGGGCCAGATCTCGAAGTGCAGGTGGGATCCGGTGGAGAAGCCCTCGGAGCCCATGCCGGCGATGGTCTGGCCGGCGGAGACCCACTGGCCGACACCGACATAGAGGGAGGACATGTGGCCGTAGACGGAGATGGAGCCGTCTTCGTGGCGGATGCGGATCCACTGGCCGTAACCGGAGGCGGGGCCGGAGTCGATGACGGTGCCGGCCATGACTGCCTGGATCGGGGTGCCGATGGCGTTGGCGATGTCGATGCCGTTGTGCATGCTGCCCCAGCGCGGGCCGAAGCCGGAGGTGAAGGTGCCCTGGGCGGGCTTGACCACACTCGGTGCGGCGATCTCCTCGATGACACCGAAGCCGGTGCCGTAGTCGGAGACCGGCAGGTTCTGCAGGACGCTGGCGGAGCTGCCGGTGGCGACATAGTCATTGACCATGGCGGCGGCCTGCGGGGCGTACTGGTCGACAGCGGTCTGGACGGTGTTGTAGTCCAGGGTCTGGGCGTTGGCGGCGCTGACGCCGGTGGTGCTGGCCATGACGCCGACCACTGCAGCCACGCCGACGCGGCGGCCAATGGTGCGCTTGGTGGTGGTGGACTGTTGTGCTGCGGCAGACTCGAAATTCATTCTCTGATTCTCCATTTTCCTAGCTGCCTTACCGTGACAGTTTCGTTATCGTTCCGTGATCTGTTCGCACACGCTAATCCTTTCCGGGGGAGGCGGCAAGCAAAAATCCTCCGGAAAAGAAATGTCCGTTTTGTTTTGACCCCCTAAAGCTCCAGCTCAGGGGTGCGAAATGGGGTCAGGAACAATTTCCTGAGAGTTTCGCACGCGTAGGCGAGATCACAATTATTGAGACTTATATGTGACCCGGAACGCATCCACAGGCACTCTGGGGGAGCTTCTTGTCACCCGAATGGTGTGATGAGAATGTCCTGAGGGCAGGGTAGGAGGAGGGGGATTCGCCCCCAGGTGGCCGGTAGGTGAACTCGAGGTCACGTTGGGGTGGGGGAGTGGGAGCGTGGGAGACCAGCGGTTTTTGAAAAGGAAGAGGAAAAGCAAAATGCCTGTTCTCTCAACGAGAACAGGCATGTGTACCTCCCCGGGGGCGCTACAGCGCCCCCGGGGAGGGGGTGCTTACTTGGCGGCGGAAGCGTAACGTGCGGCGACGTCTTCCCAGTTGAAGACGTTCCAGACGGCCTTGACGTAGTCGGCCTTGACGTTCTTGTACTGCAGGTAGAAGGCGTGCTCCCACATGTCGAGCATCAGCAGCGGGGTGATGTCGATGGAGATGTTGCCCTGCTGGTCGGTCAGCTGCTCGATGACCAGACGACCTGCGATGTGGTCGTAGCCCAGGACGGCCCAGCCGGAGCCCTGCAGGCCCAGTGCGGCGGAGTTGAAGTGGTCCTGGAACTTGGCGAAGGAGCCGAAGTCACGGTTGATGGCCTCAGCCAGCTCGCCGGTGGGCTCGCCGCCACCGTTGGGGGAGAGGTTCTTCCAGAAGATGGAGTGGTTGGTGTGGCCACCGAGGTTAAAGGCCAGGTTCTTGGACAGTGCGCGGATCTGGTCCGGGTTGGTGCCCTCCTCGCGTGCCTTCTCCAGTGCCTCGAGGGCTGCGTTGGCACCGCCGACGTAGGTGGCGTGGTGCTTGGAGTGGTGCAGCTCCATGATCTCGGCGGCGATGTGCGGCTCGAGTGCGTCGTAGGCGTAATCCAGTTCCGGAAGCTCGTAAACAGCCATGTGTAAAACCTTTCGTCTAAGTTACCGCGGCCGAGGATCTGTGACCCTCACCGCGCTTGACTCCATGATAGGCAAGTTCGGGGATTCAGCAATGAAATAAATGCGAGCTGCCGCACAACCCCAGTCGAATGGTGCCCCCGTTCGCCCTGCGCCCCGCCCTCCGGTGGGCGGCAGAGACCCCCGGCAGCGGAATAGAGTCGGGGGACAAGGCGTTGGAGCAGGGGAGAACCCTCACTGCCTGATGCTGCCCGAGAGAAATACCCACCGAATTTAGGAGTTGCACTCATGGGATGGTTATTTGCCCGAACCCCAGAACTTGTTCCGGAGAATGAGGCCCTCAAGGGTGGCTCCCACCCGGTGCTGCCGAACCCGAGGCCGCATGCGGTGCTGGGCACCCCCATCACCGGGCCCTGGTTGCCCCACCAGAAATCAGTGATCATCGGCATCGGCTGCTACTGGGGTGTGGAGAAGATCTACTGGGAGACCGAGGGCGTGGAATCCACCTCCGTCGGTTTCGCCGGTGGTGTCACCGAGAACCCCACCTACCGGGAGACCTGTACCGGCCGCACCAACCACACCGAGGTGGTCGAAGTGGTCTATGACCCGGCGAAGGTGTCCCTGGAGCAGCTGGTGATCATCGCCATGGAAGCCCATGACCCGACCCAGGGTTACCGCCAGGGCAATGATGTGGGCACCCAGTACCGTTCCGCCATCTTCACCCTCGGTGAGGATGCCGCAGCGGAGGCCGAGCAGGTCTCCCGCATCGTCGAACACTACGGTCAGCGTCTGGCGGAACATGGCTTCGGGAAGATCACCACCGAGGTCAGGCAGCTCAGCGAAACCCCCTCGGGGAAGTACTTCCTGGCCGAGGACGAACACCAGCAGTACCTGCACAAGGTGCCGAACGGTTACTGCCCGCACCACTCCACCGGTGTGGCCTGCGGCCCGGTGTCTGCCTAGTCGGACCAAGGGGGGCGTGACCCCCTGGGATTCAACTTCCGGCACCAGGTATGAAGCGTGCGTGAAATAGCAGCTCTTTTGCCCTCGGTGTGACGGCGGCGGTGCCCCTCGTCTGGGAAGTGACCACCACCCCGGAGTTCGGGGAAACCATCACCCGCGGTGAAGTCACCGCCACCACCGCCACGGACCACACCAGCCAGGTGGAGGTCTGGGGACTGCAACCGACGCAGGTGTACTACTTCCGCTTCGTGGTCACCACCAGGGACCTCACCGGCCGCTGATGTTGACCCCGGCGCGCTGCGTCTGGTGGTGAGCTCCTGCGTCAACTACGAGTCGGGTTATTTCAGCGCCTACCGTGATATTGCGGAGCGGGCCGTGCATGTGGCACTGCCCTGGGTGGTGACCTGGGGTGATCATGCGATCGCCAATGGCACCTGGGAGGGGCGTCGTGAAGCGGCGATGCTGGCCCTATCTCGAGTGGTTGCCCATCTCGCGGTCATAGCCCCTTCCAAGGGGTGGGAGCATCTACCGCGGCCTGTGGTTTTGGCCCTTTGGCGGCGCGCAGCTCAGGGAGGTGCAGCCCGCCCGCGCTTAGCGACGCACCGTGTTCTGCCCGATCCATGTCACCGCCCGGCGTTCCATGGCCGGGGTCAGCCGCACCGGGATGCCATGCCGGGTGCCCAGCACCGCCGCCCAGTAGGACATGAACTCCCCGTGATAGTTATGGCCGTGCAGCCCTGGGGTCTTGATGGACATCGCCAGGTCCAGGCCCACCTGCCAACCACTGACGAAGGGGAACCAGCGGAAACCGGGTGGCACATCCAGATGTTGGGCAGCCGGGGCCGCCACCCCGCGGGAACCTTTCTCTCGCAGCCAGTCGGGGCGCCGGTAGAGCAGCGGAAGATCCCACCACACCACGGGGTCGGAGGCATGCTGGCCGATGACCACCCTGGGGTGTTGCCAGGCGTTCTTGTAGGGCAGGCCGGCGAAGTCATGGTTCAGGTGGGCTGGGTGGGCCACGAAACGGACATGGCTTCCACCATCGATCACCGGCAGCCGTTCCGGGGAGCCGGCGTCCCGCTGTGCGGTCAGGGACTGGATCATGTCGGTGAAGCGTGGGGCGCCGGTGAACACCGCGCCGTCGGTGCGTGCCAGCAGATCATCCAGATCCTCGAACACCGCGCAGGTGCCGTAGGCGCCGAGGGACTCCCCGGTCACATAGACCTTCGGTGGGTTCGGCATCTGCTCCACCCGGGCCAGGATCTTCTCGATCAGGATCCGGGCGGCCTGCACCGGGGTGTCATGGTCGATGTAGTAGCTGACTGCGCTGGTGATGAAGGAATACTGCATCGACATGGTGGCGCAGTTGCCGCCGGTGAGGAATTCCACCGCGGACATCCCCCAGTCCGTGATCCAACCGGTGCCGGTGGAGGTGTGGATCACCAGGGTGTCCCGGTGGAAGGCCCCGGTGCGGTCCATCTCCGCCAGCACCACATCGGCGGTGGCCGCCAGGCTGCGGCCCCGCACCAGGCCCGCGAAAATCCGGATCGGCTCATGCACCTCATCCGGGGGGAGCCCGGTGACCTGGGTGATGTCCCGGGCCCGGGGACCCCCGGAAAGCAGGGCGCGGCCCTGGGAGCCCACCGCATGCCAGGGTTCCAGGGACCAGGGGCTACCCGAACGCTCCGGTTCCCAGGGCTGACTGGTGCCCGGGAACACCGCCTTGTTCAGTTCCTCCGCCTGGCGGGTGATGTCGGCGATCAGGCGGCGCAGCACCACCTTATTGCTGAGCAGGATCAGCAGATAGGTGGCGCCGCCGGCCGCGATCGGCCACCCCACCCACCCCGGTAGCCATCGTCCCAGGAAAGAGGTGACCCGGTCCGTGGTGTACTGCGCGGTTTCCCCGAGCAGGAGCAGGCCACCATAACCGGCGGTGCCCACGATCAGACCCAGCAGCCCCTCCCGGTAGCCGCGGCGCACCGGATCCTCGATGAGCTCGGCGGCGCGCTGCTGGTTCTGCAGACTGCGGACCGTGAACCAGGCCGTCATCCCCGCGATCATCAGGTGGGTGGTGTTGCGGGAGGCAACGGTCAGCCCGGTGTTGAACTGGCGCTGATAGCGCGCCGGGATCTGATCCAGTGACCAGGTCAGCCCCGCCAGGGCGGCATGTCCGAGGGCCTGGCAGACCGCGACATTGGCGGCGGTCTGCCACCAGCGGCGGGGCAGGAGGGAGGGGGAGAGGGCGATCCAGGAGGTGATTTCCGCTCCGAGCAGACCGGCACCCAGGTTGGTGGGGAGGCGTCGGCGGCGGGTGACCCGCAGGCCGGGGGAGATGTCGGCGGCGATGTCGAGCACCATCACAGCTCCACGAAGTCCGGTGACACTGGCACGAAGTGCTCCGGTGCGAAGCATTCGGAGCAGCTCATTGCGGCTTGGTTTGGCCATAGGTGTGATAGTGGCAGATAAATCACACCTTCGCAGGGTGTCAGTTTCAACTGCGGCTGAGGGGGCCACCTCGGGGCAACCACCCCAGGGGGAGGTCCGGCGTGCTGCTCGAGCAGATGCGCGGTGTTGTTCTGGGGCATGGCCCCCAAGTCCCCCGGAGGAACTTCGTTTTCGGCATGCCGAACGCCCCGGATGCGGGCAGAATGGAACCTGAAGTGAATACCGCAATTTTGACTCCGTCAAACTGAAGGACGATGAGAACACCGTGGACCCGAGGCTCGAAAAGATTATTTCGCAGATTGATGAACTGCTCGCCGCCCTGGATGAGGAGGTGGCCAACCACGCTGCGGAAATTGATGCGGTGGCCCCGGCCCATCGTGACGGTGCCATCAACCTGGTTCACTACGCCCGTCTGCGCACCCTCGACATCCGGGAGCTGCAGTCCGAGCTCACCCAGATCGGTGCCACCCGGCTGACCACCACCGAACCGGCGGTGAAGGCCCGGCTTGAGGCTGCCCGTGCGGTGACCCTGGCGTTGGGTGGTCAACCGCAGGAGAAACCCTGGGAGGCATCCGAGGATGCCTTTTCCCGGGCTGATGAGATCCTCGAGGATCATGCGGATCTCCTGCTCGGGAAAGCTGATGACAACACCCACTCCCGCATCATGGTGACCCTGCCTGCCGAGGCGGCCACCGACCCGGAACTGGTCCGGGGTTTCGTGGAGGCTGGCATGGAGGTCGCCCGGATCAACTGTGCCCACGATGATGAACAGGCCTGGCAGGGGATGATCGACCATGTCCGCGCCGCAGCTGCGGAGGTCGGCCGTGAGGTCAGGGTGGCCATGGACCTGGCGGGGCCGAAGGTCCGTACCGGTGAGATTGAGCCGGGCCCCGCGGTGAACCGCGCCCGGGTCACCCGCACCGAAGCCGGTGAGGTCACCTCCCTGGCCAAGCTCTGGCTTTCCCCCGCCGGGCAGGAAGCCCCCGAGGCCCCGGAGTTGCCGGGCCGCCCCACCCTGGAGCTGCAGGTGGATCCGGCCTGGTTCGAGAAGCTGGAGGAGGGCTCCCGGATCAGTCTGGTGGATGTCCGTGACTCCCGCCGCCAGTTCACCGTCACCCGGGTGGCGGAGGGGGCGGTGCTGGCAGAGGGACACCAGAACGCCTATATCTCCACCTCCACCCTGCTGGAGCATGACTTCGAGAAGAGCCGGGTCCATGGGGTGGAACCCCTGGAGCAGAACCTGCGGCTCGAGGTTGGCGACCAGCTGGTGCTCAGCGCCGAACAGACCCCCTGTGACCCTTCCCAGGAACCACCGGTGATCAGCTGCACCCTGCCGGAAGCCGTCGAGGCGATCGAGGTGGGGCAGAACGTCCTCTTCGATGATGGCGCGATCGCGGCCAAGGCCGTCGATAAGCGTCTCAATAAGAACGGTTACCGCGAGGTGGAGCTGGACATCATCCGAGCCAAGCCGGGCGGTACCAAATTGGCGGCCTACAAGGGCATCAACCTGCCCGAGACCGATCTGCCGCTGCCGAGTCTCACCGCCGATGACATCGCCCACCTGCGATTTGTGGCCCAGCACGCTGATATCGCGGATATCTCCTTCATCCGTAACGCCGGGGATGTGAGCTTCCTGCTGGACACCCTGGAGCAGATCGCCCAGGAGTCGGAGGACCCGGAGGGGGTGCGCAACCTGGGGATCGTGCTCAAGATCGAGACCATTCCGGGTTATGAGGGTCTGCCGGGGATCCTGCTGGAGGGGATGCGGCATGCCAACCTCGGGGTGATGGTGGCCCGCGGTGACCTGGCCGTGGAACTCGGTTTTGAGCGGATGGCGGAGGTGCCGCGCCTGATCATGTCCATCGCGGAGGCTGCCCATGTGCCCACCATCATGGCCACCCAGGTGCTGGAGAACCTGGCCAAGACCGGCCTGCCGGCACGCGCCGAGATCACCGACGCTGCCTACGCCCTGCGCGCCGAGGCCGTGATGCTGAACAAGGGCCCCTACATCAACGACGCCATCCACATCCTGAACTCCCTGTCCCAGACCCTGGGGGCCTCCCAGCGTAAGAACCGGATGCTGCTGCGCCGCATCAAGAGCTGGGGTTCTGAACAATGAAACTGATCGCCCACCGCGGGTTGTCCTCGCTCTACCCGGAGCTGACCGAGATCGCCTTCGCCAAGGCCCTGGAATTAGATATCCACGGGGTGGAGACGGATGTGAGGCTCAGCAAGGACGGCATCGTGGTGTGCGTTCACGACCCCATCATCGACCGGGTTGCCGATGGTCGGGGCAGGGTGTCGGAGCTGACGCTGCAGCAGCTGCGGGGCTACAACTTCGGCACCGAGGCGATGAAGCAGTCGGTGCTGACCCTCGATGAGTTGTTGGAGATGCTCGTCCAATATGAGGACAAGCACCTCTACATTGAAACCAAGCACCCCGTGCGCTTCTCCCGGATCCTGGAGGAGCAGGTGGTGCTGAGACTGCGCTATCACGGTCTGCTCTTCGACCCGCGGATCCACATCATCAGCTTCGCCGCCTCCTCCATCACCTGGATGAAGGAGATGGCACCCCAGCTCGACCGGATCCATCTGCGTCGCTCCTGGGAGAAGTGGTTGAACCCGGTGCCGAATTTCGTGGGGCACCCCACCGGCCTGGGGATCTCGGTGGAACGGGCCCGGAAAAACCCGGAGTTCATCGGGAAGTGGGGGCTACCCACCTATGTCTGGACGGTGGACAATGCCTCCGACATCCGCTGGGCCAAGAAACAGGGGGTGGACATGCTCGCCACGAATGTTCCGGGGCGTGCTGCGGCACTGTTGGCCCGCAACTGAGGGAACCGGCAGGTATCTTGGTACCCATGGCAAAGAAGAGCAAGAAGAACGAGGATCTGCCCGAGGGCATGAGCCGCCGCCAGGCCAAGCTGGCTGCCCGCGCAGCTGAGCGGGCCGCACTGGAGAAGGACCCACGTCCCTTCGGTGGTTTCGCAATGGAAGCTGACCTGGTTGCGCTGCAGGAATTCGTTCCCGCCGCCTACGCCAAGCTCCCGGTGCAGGGCATCGAGCGCACCGTCTACCTGGCCACTGTGCTGCCCGGTGCCGGTGCCGCACTGGTGCGCGATGCGGAGCACGGCGGGGAGGCCTTCGTCGCCCTCCAGGCCAGCAGCCATTCCCAGAACCCGGGCCGCGACCTGGCTTATGCCCTGAACTGGGTCAAGCAGGCCGAGCCGGGCGAGACCCTGGGTTCCACCGCCGCGGATGGCAGCGAGCCGGAGCTGCGGGAACTGCTGGACACCGAAGCCACCCTCGAGATCACCGAGGCCGATGACTTCAACTGGTGGATGCCTGAGGGCATCACCCTGGATCCGCAGGTCCAGGCCAGCCTCCAGGCCGCCAATGATGCAGTCGTCCCCTCCCGCCGCGTGGCCACCGATGTCCCCGGCTCCCTCTGGTGGGTCAACCCGGGTGGCGGCAAGGCCCACATCCGTTGGGTCCGCCCGGACACCGAGGAAAATTCCCTGCTCAACGCTCTGGCACGGGTGGCTGCCCGCCAGGAGCTGAACCTGGGCGAGGGCACCAAGTTCGCCGGTGTCTTCCGCACCCACGGTGTCATCGTCCCGGTCTTCGACCTGGATCCGGAGCGCGCCGCCGACACCTACGGTGATGAGCTCAAGCGCGTGAACGAGGCCATCGCCGCAGAGTTGGACAATGATGCCCAGCTCAGCAGCGATGAGCACAAGCAGCTGCAGAACATCAAGTCCCGCCAGGTCACCATCCGCTAGGCGGCACCCACCTCCCTGAACCCAACAGTCATCCCCCCCCTGCCCCGGTCCTTCACGGACTGAGACAGGGGGGATGTTCTGTCCACCCCGGTGGGGGCCAGTTCAGGGCATGCGGCCCCCGGAGGAGGGGGTTAACGCATGGAGGACCAGAGGGCCTCGGCACCGGCCGGATCCCAGAGCACCACATTGCCCACGTCATAGTCGGCGAAACCGGCGAAGGGCACAGTCTCGGTCCCCACCCCGGAACGCATCGCCAGCGCCACACGTGCCAGGTGCCACACATGGTCATTATCACCGACGGTGAATGTGGAGGCGGTGTCAGAGACCAGGGGGATCAGCCGGAAGGGGTTGGCGATGGTCCCGGCGGAGGTCACCTTGTCCAGCAGGGCGGCGAAGAACTCACGCTGGCGTTCCACGCGGTCCAGATCTCCCAGGGCAGTGGCGCGGGTGCGGACATAACCCAGCGCGGCGGCCCCGTCGAACTCCTGGCAACCAGCCTGGATGTCCAGGTTCGCCAAGGGATCCTGGATGGCCTCATCCACACACATCTCGATGCCGCCGATGGAGTCCACGATGCGGGCCAGCCCACCCATGCCGATCTCGGCGTAATGGTCGACGCGCAACCCGGTGCTCAACTCCACCGTCTCCGCCAGCAGCTGCGGACCACCGAAGGTGAAGGCCGCATTGATCTTGTTCATGCCGTAGCCGGGGATCTCCACATAGGAGTCCCGGGGCAGGGACACCAGCCGGGCGGAACCGGTGGTGGGGATGTGCAGCAGCATGATGGTGTCGGTGCGTCCCACCCCGATGTCTCCACCGGTGCCCAGCTCGAGTGTCTCCTCCTCACTCAACCCGGCGCGGGAGTCCGAGCCGACGAGGAGCCAGTTGGTGCCGGCGGTGTTGGAGACCTGGTTTTCCGGGGTGGCCTCCACCCTGGTGAGCTTGGAGTCCGCCCATAAGGTGGTGGCTCCCACGAGCACCAGGATGACCACGAGGATCCCGATGAAAGGGGTCAGGCAGCCGGATCTGGGGAGTCGGAGGCCGCGTCTTTTGCGCGGGGGGCGTCGGCGCGGTGGGGTGGCCTGCTGCTGGTGCAGGGGTTGCTGGGAAGGTTGCGGTGGTTGCTGGTGTGGGGGTTGGTGGGTGGGGATGTACTGCCGGGGTCGTTGGGGTTCTGCCTGGGGGGCTTCGAAGCGGGTGGGTTGGGCTGCTTCGCGACGTCGCGGTGGGCGCCGCCGGGGTGGGGTGCCGCCGCTGCCGCCGCCGCTGCCGGTGGCAGAAGGACGCGGGGTGCTTCCCGGGACACCGCCGGGGCGGGGGCGGTTGCGCACCGGCCGGCCGAAACGGTCCACGATGGGACGTCCCTGACTGTCCCGGGCGAACTCACCCGGCTCGCCTGCTTTCCCCCGGTCACGGGAGCTGGGGGGTGAGCGGAAATCCCCGCGGGGGCGTTCGCCCCGGGGGATCCGTCTGCGCTGTTCGTCGCTGCCACGTGAATCCATGGGTCACAGGATAACCCGACTGCCTGATACGGCCGTGAGAACGCGGGTTCGGCCGCTACCTCGGCCCCCATCTTCGGGGCCCCGTCAAAGTCCCAGGAAGCTCAGATCCCCACCGATGGCGGAGTAGCCGATGAAGGCGAAGGCGTCGATGAGGAAGTGGGCCACCACCAGGGGCCACACCCTGCCGGTGCGGTGGAAGTACCAGCAGAAGATGACACCCATGATGATATTGCCGAAACCGGCGGAGATGCCCTGGTAGAGGTGGTAGCTGCTCCGTAGCAGGGCGGAGGTGAGGATGATCCAGGGCAGTGACCAGCCCAACTGTTTGAGCCGCACCATCAACCAGGCGACCACCACGATCTCTTCGCCGAAGGCATTGGCCAGGGACCAGAGCAGCAGCACCGGCACCTCGAACCAGATGTGCTCGAAGGTGCTGGGCACCACCTGACGGGACAGGCCGGTGTGCACCGCAAAAACATAGAGGGCCAGGCCGGGCAGACCGATCAGGGCGGCCAGGCCGGCACCGTGCCACCAGTCCCTGATCTGCCGGGCCCGGTGGGGGCGGGTGCCGTCCCCGCTGAGCAGGAACAGTGCCAGGGCCCCATAACCGAAGAGCACCCCGGCGGAGCAGAGCTGCAGGCTCAGATCCAGCCAGGGAAACTCCGACTGTGGGGCGTTGAGCACCACCTGCTGTTCATTGAGCGCCGGTTCGGCGAGCAGACCGTCGATCAGGCGGAGGATGGCACGCAACCCGGAGATGCCGAAGGTGACCAGCAGGACGATGGCGAGTTCCTGTCGGAGCCGCCGGCGCCGGGTGGGGCTCAGGGTGGGAGGGGTGGAAGTCATCGCTGCTCCGAGGTGATGCGGTGAAGCTGGGAAGCCAGCCCCAGGATCCGGGTGTTGTCGGTGCGGACGGCACCCAGCTGGATGCTGACGGGCCGGGGGCCACCGATATCAAGGGGCACGCTGATCGCCGCCCCACCACTCATGTTGAAGATCGACCCCCAGGGGGTCCAACGGGTCTGGTACTCGAAATCCCCGGCCGGGCCCAGTGCAGCGAAGGCCCCGATCTTCGGTGGGGAGAAAGCCAGCATCGGACTGAGCAGCACATCCACCCCCCAGGCACGGGCCAACTCGGCGGCTGAGCCCTCCAGCCGCAGGATCGCCTCATGCGGGGTATCCGGGCCGGAGGTCTCCCGGAACCAGGCGACAATATCACTGGCGGGGTCCGACACCCGGGAAACCTTATGGCTGAACACCTTCCGGAAGGACTCGAAGAGCCCCGCCGAATCCAGGTCCGCGGCACGCAGGGACACCACCTCATGCCCCAGGTCGGACAGCTCCCCGGCGGCCAGGTCCACGGCCTTGAGTGCCGCGGCAGCCACCTCCGTCTCCGCCAGCAGCGGGGTGGTGAGCACCCCGATCCGCAGCCGTTCCGGGGTGAGCAGAGGCAGGTTGTGGGCAGCGGCGGTCTCCGCCAGGGTGCGGGTGATCACCCCCTGCACGCTCAAGGCCCCACCCACCGCATGATGGGAGGGTTTGAAACCGACCAGACCACAGGCCGCCGCCGGGATCCGGATGGAACCCCCACCATCCGAGGCGTGGGCGATGTCCACCAACCCGCGGGCCACCGCCACCGCCGCTCCACCGGAGGAACCGCCCGGGGTGCGGTGTTCCCCCGGCCAGAGCGGATTGATCGGGGCAGGCAACCCCACCGGTTCGGTGTACCCGGTCATCCCCAGCTCCGGGGTGGCGGTCTTACCGGGGATGATCGCGCCCTGCGCCAGCAGATACTCGACCAGGTCAGCGGACTCGGTGGCCACCCGGGTGCGGTGCGCCGAACCGAAGGTGGTGGGCATCCCCTTCACATCCATCAGATCCTTGATGGGCACCAACCGACCGTGCCAGGCACCGCGCCGGGCCAGCGGGAGGGCGTCGAGAAGCTCCGCGCGGGCCCGGGCACCTTCCAGATCCAGGTGGGAGAAGCCGTGCTCCGCCGGGCTGAGGTCGGCGATCGCCGCGGTGAAACGACTCATGGTGGTGGTGGCGTTCAAGTCCCCGGGGGCTGTTGTCATGGTTTCCACCCTAACCATTGCAGGGTGGGCGGATATGCTGGGAACATGAGCACAACCGTCGCCTACCTGGGCCCCGCCGGAACCTTCACTGAAGCTGCCCTGCTGAAGCTACGCAGCACGGGTGTCTTCGGCACCTCGGAGATCACCCCGCTGGCGGTGTCCAGCCCGGCGCTGGCCCTCGACGCGGTGCGTTCCGGGGAAGCCGCCTTCGCCTGCGTGGCCATCGAGAACTCCGTCGACGGTCCCGTCACCCCGACCTTCGATGCGCTCTCCGCCGGGGAAGGGGTGCAGATCTACCGGGAGGTTGACCTCGACATCGCCTTCTCCATCATGGTCCGCCCCGGCACCACACTTGAGGACATCAAGACCCTGGCCACCCACCCTGTGGGATACCAGCAGGTCAAGGGTTGGATGGCGGAGAATATCCCGGCTGCGGAGTACCGCTCCGCCTCCTCCAACGCCGCCGGTGCCGAAGCGGTCGCCGAAGGACGCGTCGACGCCGCCGCCGCCCCCGAACGCGCCGCCGCCCTCTTCGGCCTGGAGACCATCGCCGACAATATCGCCGACTTCTCCGGGGCCACCACCCGTTTCGTGGCGGTCGGGCCGCGGGGGGTACCCACCCCACGCACCGGCAATGACCGCACCTCCGTGGTCTTCAGCCTGCCCAATGAACCAGGCACCCTGGTCAACGCACTCACCGAATTCGCCCAACGCGGCGTGGACCTCTCCCGCATCGAGTCCCGCCCCACCCGCAGGAAACTGGGCAGCTATAACTTCCACATCGACCTGATCGGCCACATCGACGACACCCCCTTGGCCGAAGCCCTGCGGGCCCTGTGGCTGCGCACCGAGGACCTCGTCTTCCTGGGCTCCTGGCCCGCCGAGACAGGGGAAGGCGGCGAGGATAAGCTGGCCGCGGACCTCGCCCGCCTGGAGCAGGCCACACAGTGGGTGAACAACGCCCGCGAAGGAAAGGAATAGTTGAAGCAATGAGCGGCAGAATCATCCTCCTGCGGCACGGCCAGACCCACTCCAATGTCTCCCACATCCTGGACACCCGCCCCCCGGGTGCGGAACTGACCGAACTCGGCCGCGCCCAGGCTGATGAGGTCGGCCGGGAACTCGCCGACTTCCTCGGCGCCGGGCAGGACAGTGAAGGCAGCCTCGGAGCGGTGATCAGCTCGGTGGCACTCCGTGCCCAGCAGACCGCGGTGCTCACGATGGCCTCCTATGAGCAGGCCGCCGGCAAGGACCCCGGCTCCATACCGATTGATGTACGCCTGGGAATCCACGAGGTCTTCGCCGGCGACCATGAGGGCTACAACGATGAGGAAACCCACCGGAACTACGCCCAGATACTGCGCCAACAGCTCGAAAGAGACACCCTCGCCTGCCTCCCCAACGGGGAAACCTACCCCCAGGTCCTCGAACGTTTCCGCCCCGTTTTGGAATCAGTGCAGGAGGAGGTCGCCGCCCGGGACAAGGACACCATCATCGTCAGCCACGGCACCGCCATCCGCACCGCCGCCACCTACGCCACCGGGGTGGACGGAGACTTCGCCTTCGCCGGATATATCGCCAACTGCCGCTATATCGTCCTGGAACCAGGGGACGCCGAATTCGGTGCCTGGAAACTGGTGCGCTGGGCGGACCTGGACCACCAGATCTAGACCCCGACAGGCTGCAACAAGGGAGGGAGTACTTCCCCCTCTCGGCGAAACCCAGAGCGGAGTTGAACCACAATGAGCCATAACCCACCGCCCCTCGCCGGATTCCCCCCCGGAACCCGAGGAACATCCGGTGGACATCCGCGGGATGAACATCGACCCCGAGGCACTCCTGCTCAGCTCCCTGATGTGGGTCGGACCCAAGGTGCCCCAACAGGTCAAGGACCTGCTGGACTACCTCCACGAAGCGGATTTCTTCAACCCCGTTCACGGCCGGATCTTCCGGCTCATCCGCGCCCAGGTCCGCGCCGGGCTGCCCATGGATGTCGCCTCGCTGGTCAGCTGCATTGATGCCAGCGGTAAAAATGAGATCTGGCCGGATGGCAGCCACCACATCACCCTGGCCAATATTGCCGGCCTGGGGACCGTCCCGGATCAGGCCACCTGGTGGGCGGACCGTGTACTGGCAGCCTCCTACCGTCGACAATTCGTCCGGATGACGGAGCGTCTTGCCCAGATCAGCCGGGAGGCCCCGGAAGGGGAGCTCTTCGACACGCTGGTGGAGCTGGGTAAGGCACAGCGGCAGGCCTGGGAACGGCGCCGGAACTTCCATCCCGTGGTGATGGATGAGAAGGAAGAGCGCTGACTCGCGCTCTGGGGCTGGATGATGGATTGAGTGGGGAAAACCGCCCTTAAGGTGCCAGATCCTGATGCTAAGCCCCTGTTTCCCCACTCTAGAATGCATCAGCCCCTGAAATACGCTGACCCCCGCTCTAACCCCAGCCCAGTTCGTGCAGCTGCTCCTCGGACATCCCGAAATAGTGTCCCACCTCGTGCAGCACGGTGACCCGCACCTCTGCGGCCAGGTGTTCCTCGCTGTGGCAGATATCCTCCAGGGCCGCCTTGTAGATGGAGATGGCATCGGGCAGGAAACCGGTGTGGTCGAAAGTCCGCTCGGTCAGGGCAACCCCTTCGTAGAGGCCGAGCAGGGAGGGATGCTCCGCATTGCGCTCCTGGACCAGAATGATGGTGTTACGCATGTGGGGCAGGAACTCATCGGGGATTTCATCGAGCGCATCATCGACCATTTCATCGAAACGTTCGGCGCTGACACGGTAGGTCATCTGGGGAAACTCAACAACCCTTCTAGAGCTGTGGGATGGGGGCTTCAGCGGAGTTCTGCAGGGACCCCGCCTCGCCAGGAACTGCCGTGCCCTCGGCTTCCCCCTCGGAGGTCAGTGGATCGCGTTCCGGTTGCGGCTCCGGCGGGTTGCCGTTGATGGTGAACTCACCGGTGGCGCTGCCCTTGAGTAGGGAGAAGCCACCTTCCGGGTGGGCGGACATCAGGGAACAGTTCACGGAGTGACTGCCGCCGTTCCAGGAGGAGCTGGGGATGGTGGCCCAGTAGGGCTGCAGGGTGGACTGGTAGAGGATCTCCTCTTCCCCGAGGTAGTCGATGGCGGCGGCGGTGCACACCTCAGCCAGGTGCCCATCCTGTTCCTCGGTGCTGGGCACCCGGTCCGGGAAGGTTTCCCGCAGGTTGACCACGGCGGTGGTCTCCAGATGGTGGTCCTCCGCGCAGTCCAGGATGTGCGGGGCGCGGGCATTGTCGAAGAAGACACATTCCCCGGGCTGGGAGACCCGCGCCTGGTCCTGTTCCGCTGCCGGGCCGATGGTCAGGACGGGGTTACCCAACCCATCAGTGGCCTGGATGCCGCAGAGCATGGTGCGGTCCCCGGCGGCCCAGGCTTCGGCGGGCGGCAGGATGGGTGCGATGGAATAGCGGCCGACCGGATCATAACGACCATCCAGGTAGTGGATGGTGGCGGTGGAGCAGAGTTCCTCCCGCAGCTGGGCCTGCCGGGTCAGGTCGGGGGCGGCGGCTTCGAGACCGAATTCGGAGGAGGGGTAGGTGGCCAGGTCTTCACGGGCGGAGATCTCGAAGCGGTGCTCGCTGCTGCAGGGGGTCTGCTCGAAGTTGCTGACCACACCTGATTCATCGATGTCCCAGGTCAGGCAGTCCCCGGAGTCAGCGGTGGTGAAAGGGGTGATTTCGACGACGGAGGTGGTGGCGGAGCCACTGGCACCGGTGCCGTTGTCTCCACTGGGATCAGCCGCGCCATCGACATAGCTGTACGTGCCCACGGCGACGGTTGCGGCGAGTGCGGCAACCAGGCCGGTGCGGATGGCGGTGGCGGAACGCCAGGACTGCGAAGTTGACATGATGCACCTATCTTGCCGCTCGTGGTGCCAAAATGCACCTCCCGAGCCGCATCACAGTAGAAATTTAGTGGAATTTAGGCCCCCGGCCAACACCAGTTCTCACATCTGTCCCATGCGACACTCGACTGCCCGGTGGGGGTGCCCTCAAAAGAGGGCACTGACATGGGGTGGAAAACCACCGGGGCGCACCCCCCTCGGCAAATCTCAGAGATCCAGCGCCCGGGTCACCTTGGTGCGCAGGTGGTAGCGATCAGTGCGGTACACCGAGTCGCACCACTCCAGGGGCCGGTCTTCTGCCCGGGAGTGACGCACGATCCGCAACAGCGGGGAAGCCAGCGGCACCTCCAGGAGCGCGGCACTGCTCTGATCCGCAGGAATGGCGGTGACGATCTGGTCGGCATCGGAGATCGCCAGCCCGTAGCTCTCCTCCAGGATGGTGTAGACGGAGTTGTAGACGTCATTTTCCAGCAGGTTCGGCGCCAGGTGGGCGTTGTACCAGGCATCGTCAATGGAGTAGGGGCGCCCATCCCCGAGCCGGAGACGGCGCAGATGGATATGTGCCTCACCGGGTTCGCCGCCGAAGTATTCCTGCACAGCAGCCGGGGGAGTGGCACGTTCCGAGAGCAGGATCTGGCTGCTGGCGGACACATCCTGGGCCTGCATCTCAGAGCTGAAGGAGGCCAGATGCAGCCGGGAAACCAGGGGGTTGGGGGCGACGAAGGTGCCCTTGCCCCGTTCCCGGGTCAGTCGACCGCTGGCCACCAGGTCACCGATGGCGCGGCGGACGGTGATCCGGCTGACCTGGTAGGTGTCCTCCAGCACCCTTTCCCCGGGCAACATGTCCCCGGGGCTGAGCTGACTGGCACAGTATTCCTCGAGAATCTCCCGCAGTTGCTGGTGCTTTGGCTTCGGGCCAGCGGAGAGGGTGACATCAGGCAGCACGTGGCGGGTTGAGTCGGGCATGGACCCATGATAGCCCGCTGGTTATTACCAGTCTAGGTTTTTGGTGCGTGAGGATGCCCCACCCCGCCCCCTCCCTGACCCGGGGGAGGGGTGGGGACGCTACGGAAGGGGTGGGGCGTCGATAAGCGTGGGCGGGCCTGCAGGACAGGGGATGGTCTCGCGCGGTAGGCTGCAGGATGTGATTGATCTTAAATTCCTCCGCGAGAACCCCGACATCGTCCGTGCTTCCCAGGAAACCCGTGGCGAAGATCCGCAGCTGGTGGACCAGCTGATTTCCGCCGACGAGTCCCGTCGCGAGGCGATCAAGGCCGCAGATGACCTGCGCGCCGAGCATAAGGCCTTCGGCAAGAAGATCGGCCAGGCCGCCCCCGAGGAGCGCCCCGCCCTGCTCGAGGGCTCCAATGAACTCAAGGCCAAGGTCAAGGCGGCCGAGGAGACCCAGGCCGCAGCTGAGCAGGCAGTCCAGGAGCTGCAGCTGAAGCTGAACAACGTGGTCGAGGGTGCGCCCGCCGGTGGCGAGGATGATTTCGTGGTCCTCGAGCACGTCGGTGAACCCACCAAGTTCGACTTTGAGCCCAAGGACCACCTGGAGCTCGGGGAGTCCCTCGGCCTGATCGACATGAAGCGTGGCACCAAGGTTGGTGGGGCCCGCTTCTACTATCTCACCGGTGACGGCGCCTTCCTCCAGCTGGGCATGATGGTGCTCGCCGCACAGAAGGCCCGCGCGGCCGGTTTTCAGCTGATGATCCCCCCGGTGCTGGTCCGCCCGGAGATCATGCAGGGCACCGGCTTCCTGGGGGAGCACGCCGATGAGGTCTACTACCTCGAACGCGATGAGCTCTACCTGGTGGGCACCTCCGAGGTGGCCCTGGCCGGCTACCACAAGGACGAGATCATCGACCTCTCCGATGGGCCGATGAAGTACACCGGCTGGTCCTCCTGCTTCCGCCGGGAGGCCGGCTCCTACGGCAAGGACACCCGCGGTATCCTGCGCGTCCACCAGTTCGACAAGCTGGAGATGTTCGTCTACTGCAAGCCGGAGGAGGCCGCCGCCCAGCACCAGGCCCTGCTGAACATGGAACGCGAGATGCTCGCCGCCGTCGAGGTGCCCTACCGCATCATCGATGTCGCCGGTGGTGACCTCGGTTCCTCCGCCGCCCGTAAGTTCGACACCGAGGCCTGGGTCCCCACCCAGGGGACCTACCGTGAGCTGACCTCCACCTCGAACTGCACCACCTTCCAGGGCCGCCGCCTGAACACCCGCTACCGGGATGAGAACGGCAAGCCGCAGACCGCCGCCACCCTCAACGGCACCCTGGCAACCACCCGCTGGCTGGTCGCCATCCTGGAGAACAACCAGCAGGCCGATGGTTCCGTCATCGTGCCCGAAGCCCTGCGCCCCTTCCTGGGCAAGGACGTGCTGGAACCGGTGAAGTAGGTCGCGCTGATGACTGAATACACCACCCGCGGCGGCATGTTCCGGGTGCCTGCGGACCTCCCGGAGGTGCCCGACCACCCCGTCGAGAGCAAAGAGAGCTTCTACAACGGCTTCATGATCAGGGCGCTCAAGGGCCTGATGCGGGCCCAGGGCATCAAGATTACCGTCTTCGGTGCGGAACACCTGCCCACCGAGGGGGGTGCGCTGCTGGCGATGAACCACACCGGCTACTACGACTTCATCTTCGGTGAGGTGCCGGGCAATGTGCGCGGCAAGCGGCTGGTGCGTTTCATGGCGAAGAAGGAGATCTTCGAGATGCCGGTGATCGGCAATCTGATGCGCCGCATGGACCACGTCTCCGTGGACCGTTCCTCCGGACGGGGCTCCCTGGAGGAGGCCGTCCACCGCCTGGAACAGGGGCAGATCGTGGGCATCTTCCCGGAGGCCACCATCTCCCGCAGCTTCGAGATCAAGGAACTCAAGACCGGTGCGGCACGCATTGCCGCGCAGGCCGATGTTCCGCTGATCCCCATGGTGATCTGGGGTGGGCAGCAGATCTGGACCAAGGAGCACCCCAAGCGACTGGGCCGCACCAACACCCCGGTGTACATCCGCCTGGGTGAACCCGTGGATCCCTATGGTGATCCGGCCACCGCCACCGAACGCCTGCACACCGCCCTGGTGGAGCTGATGGATCAGGTGCGCGGCGACTATGCGGCGGAGTACGGTCCCTTCCCCGAGGGGTTGTACTGGATGCCGGAATCCCTGGGGGGCACCGCGCCGAGCCTGGAAGAGGCACACCGCATCGACACCGAGGACAAGGCCCGCAAGAAGGCCGCCAAGGAAGCGAAGCTGGCCGCGAAGGAATCCCGGGAAGCGGCGAAACTGAATGCGCGTGGCGACGCCGCGTTACGCGGCGAGGACGGCAGTTCCCTGCCCGCCACCGCCAAACGTTCCATCACCGGGGTGGCCACAAAAATCCGGGGCCTTTTCAGAGGATTGTCAGGAAGGAACTGAAGGTGGATACCGCCCCGAGGCTAGTGGCGAGTGATATCGACGGAACCTTGTTGAACTCGCAGGACCGTGTGATCCCACGTCTCCGGGAGGTGATCACCCGACTTGGTGGCACCGGTGCCCACCTGACCCTGGCCACGGGGAGACCCCACCGTTGGTTGGCACCTGTCCTGGAGCAGCTGCCGGTCCGCCCGGTCTGCGTCTGCGCCAACGGTGCCGTCATCTATGACTCCGCCTCGGATCGGGTGCTGCGCTCCCACCTGCTGGACCCACAGGTGATGTCCGCGGTGGTGGAGGTCGCCAATGAAGCCCTGGCCGAGTTCGGCGGGGTCGGCATCGCCGTGGAACGCTGTGGCGACACCGCCTTCGGCTGCCCCGAGGAGTACTTCGCCGCCGCCCCGGACTATATGCCCGCCTGGGAGGGTGGGCCCTTCAACATCGAGGAGGAGACCGCCATTTTGGCGGAGTCCTCGGTGAAGCTGCTGCTGCGCAATGAGAACCTCAGTGCGGCACAGATGTATGAACTGGTCAGCCCCATGATTGATCGCAGCCAGGCACATGTGACCTTCTCCATGCCGGAAGGACTACTGGAGGTGGCCGCACCCGGGGTGACCAAGGCACTGGGGGTGGAATTACTCGGCGAATACTATGAGGTTCCGCAGGCCGAGATTGTCTGCTTCGGGGACATGCCCAATGACATTGAGATGCTGGAGTGGGCCGGACTCGGGGTGGCCATGGGCAATGCCCGCCCCGAGGTCAAGGCCGCGGCGGACCATGTCACCGGCACCAATGATGAGGGTGGCGTGGCCCAGGTGCTGGAACGCTGGTTCTGAGTCTGCTGATCTTTATCCCCAGGGAGCTGGGGAACATGAGAGAATTTCAGATGTGACTTCCTCCGGTACTTTCATCGCGGCCATTGACCAGGGCACCACCTCCACGCGCTGTGTGATCATCAACCATGAGGGACAGGTGATCAGTTCCGCCCAATTCGAGCACCGTCAGATCATGCCGCGGCAGGGCTGGGTGGAACATGACCCGATGGAGATCTGGGACAACACCCGACGCGCCATGTCCATCGCCATGTCCGATGTGGATCTCAGCGCCGATGACATCGCCGCCCTGGGATTGACCAACCAGCGGGAAACCACGGTGGTCTGGGACCGGGCCACCGGGGAGCCGATCTACAACGCCATTGTCTGGCAGGACACCCGCACCGCCGAACTATGTCAAAAACTGGCGGGGGAGGAGGGTATTCGGCGTTGGCAGCGGCGTACCGGGCTGCTGATCAACTCCTACCCGGCGGGGCCGAAGATCGCCTGGATCCTCGATCATGTGGACGGTGCCCGGGACCGGGCGGAACGCGGTGAGTTACTCGCCGGCACCATCGACACCTGGCTGATCTGGAACATGACCGGTGGGCATGAGGGCGACCGCGGGGAACCGGCCCTGCACCTGACCGATATCACCAACGCCTCCCGCACCCTGCTGATGGATCTGCGTACCGGGCAGTGGGATGAGGAACTCTGCCGGGAGGTTGGGGTGCCGTTGCAGATCCTGCCGGAGATCCGGGCCTCCATCGGTGATTTCGGGGTGGTCCGGGAACGTGGTGTCCTCCATGATGTGCCGCTGCGAGGGGTGTTGGGCGATCAGCAGTCCGCGATGTTCGGCCAGGGTTGTTTCCATGAGGGCAGCGCCAAGAACACCTATGGCACCGGCCTCTTCCTGCTGCTCAACACCGGTTCCCGCCCCCATTTCAGTGAGCATGGGTTGCTGAGCACCGTCTGCTATCAGATCGAGGGGGAGGAACCGCTCTACGCCCTGGAGGGGTCGGTGGCGATCGGGGGTTCCCTGGTGCAGTGGCTGCGCGATAATCTGGGCATCATCCCCAATTCCGCGGCCGTCGAGAAGCTGGCGCGGGAGGCCGGTGACAATGGTGGGGTCTATATCGTCCCCGCCTTCTCCGGGCTCTTTGCGCCGCGTTGGCGGAGCGACGCCCGGGGGGTCATCGTCGGGTTGACCCGCTTCGCGGATCGTCGCCACCTCTGCCGTGCCGCCCTGGAAGCGACCGCCTTCCAGACCCGTGAGGTGGTGGAGGCGATGATCGCCGACTCCGGGATGGATCTGAGCTCCCTACGGGTGGACGGTGGCATGGTCAACAATGAACTGGCGATGCAGATCCAGGCCGATATTCTCGGCACTGAGGTCACCCGGCCGAAAAATATCGAGACCACCGCCTTGGGTGCCGCCTTCGCCGCCGGCTACGGGGTGGGATTCTGGACTTCCCTGGAAGAACTCAGCGAGAAATGCCGGGTGGATCGCACGTGGCAGCCGGAGATGGGGGAGTCAGAACGGGAGCGGCTCTACAGCGAGTGGAACCGGGCGGTGGAGCGCAGCTACGACTGGGAACGATAAGGCCACCACTGTCCCGTTGTTCCCCTGGGAATGGGAAAGCCCGCATCACCTTGGGGGAGGTGATGCGGGCCTGGGTCTTTCTCGTACTAGTTCAGCTGGATGTCGACTGCGTTGGTGGCCGGATCATAGGTGATGTAGCCATTCTGGAAATCAACGCGGGTCAGGTTGCCGGCGGCGTACTCATTGCTGGTGGGCAGGCCCAACGGGCCGAGGTCATAGCCCTGGCCGGCCCAGGCCTCACCGATCGCGCCCCAGAGTGCGTGGGCACCGGTCTGGTCGGAGGAGAGCATGATGCCGTTCTCGAAGAGGGCGTAGTTGACGTTGGTGTTGTCATTGCGCTCCTCTGCGTACTGGACACCGCTGCGGGAATCACCGAGGACGGGTCCGAAGACATCGAGGATGGTGCGCAGCAGCTGGGAGAATTCACTGTCTCCGCTGAGTGAGACAACACCCTCCAGCAGCGGCGGGATGTGCGAGAGCTGCAGACCGTTGATGACCTCCACCTCGCCGAGGTTGCCCACACCGTCGACATCACCCTGGGAGAGGGCGATGGACAGTGCGACGACCGCGATGGTGCCGGCCGCGGCGATGATGGCCTCCTGGTCACCGTTGAGCAGGCCGACCAGGTCCAGGCCCTCGATGGAGGAGAGCTGGTTGGAGATCTGCGAGTTGGCGGGATCATTCGGGACCGCCGGATCAGCCGGGATCGGGTCGAGGGGTGCAGGGGTGTCCGAAGAGGTGGTCTCGGTGGAGGTTTCCCCCGCACCGAGGCCGCTCTGGATCTGGTCGTGGGTGTTCTTCGCGATATCACGGATCGCACCCATCTGGGCGTAGCCTGCGTTACCCGGGCAGGAGGTGGTGCCGACATCGCGGTGGGCGAAGATATTCGGCAGGTTCACCGCGGCACCGTAGGGGTACTTGGCGTAGCTGGTGCCCTCGGAGTAGTGGACGTCATGTCCCAGGGGATCGAATCCGGCATCGGCGGCGGTGGAGCGCCAGCCGGCGAGCTCACCCACAGCCTGGATGGTGGCATTGGAGGGGGAGACATTGGAGTAGTCACCCATCATGGAGATGGCCCAGGTGTTCTCGTTGAAGCCACCGGCATGGGCACCACGCACACCCCGGTTCAGACCGCCAGCGCGGCCCTCGAAGATATTGCCGTACTTGTCCACCAGTGCCTGGTACCCGATATCGCACCAGCCGAGGGTGGCGGCATGGTAGCGGTAGTAACCGCGCATCTGGGCGGCGGACTCGGCCTCGGTGTAGTTGTTGGAGCCTGCGGTGTGGTGGATGGTGATTGCGGAGACGCGGTCATCGATGGTGGGGGAGGAGCATCGGAGGGACTCATCCGCACCCCAGCCTGCGCGGGAGATCACATTGGGCATGCCGTAGGAGTCGGACTCCGCGGCCAGGGCGATGCCACCCTCTTCGGCGTTGCCGTCAATGAAGACAGCCTGGATATCATCCGCGGCGGAAACCTCGGCCACCGGCTGGATATCACCGTAGTTGGAGGGCAGCGGTGCGGTACCCGCACCCACCGGTGCTTCTGCGGCCGGAGCTTCCACGGGGGACTGCTCGGCGGCGGGGGACTGCTCGACCGGGGCCTGCTCAACAGCGGCGGGGGCCTCGGCCACCGGTGCTTCTGCCGCCGGGGCCTGCTCGACCGGGGCCTCTGCCACGGGAGCTTCCTCAATGGGGGCCGCATCAGCTGGGGTGTCGCCGGCTTCGGCGCCGATGATGTCGACACCGGAGATGGAGACCTGGATCTTGTTGGTCGGTTCCACGTAGATCAGATCAGTACCGGACATACCGGTCGGGCTGATCTCTGCCAGGGGTTCCGCCGCGTACCACGGACCCCACGTGCCGTCGGCGCCCTCGGCGCGGACGTAGGAGGCGATATCGCGCTGACCTTCCCAGGTGAGGGCGAACATGGAGAAGGCCTCCTCGCGGGTGAATTCCTTCACCGTGCGGGAGACCCCACCGCCGGCACCACCCTGGGTGGCGATGGCGGCGTCCTCAACCACAACATTTTCACCCGCGCTCAGCGGGACGCTGTCCTCGGAGGCGGAGACCGGTGAGACACCAGCTTCCTGGGTCCGGAGGATTCCACCCTCATTGAGACCGACCACTGTTGCGGCGGTCAGAACGATGGAAAGGACTAGCGCCAGCGCGGGGCGCTGGCTGACCGCGTTTAGGCGTCGTCGTTGCTGCACTTAAGTACTCCCTGGATTGTCGGTGCGGCTGGGACTCCTTGAGCCGGAAGAAATAATAGTACAAGGATGAGGCCCATGATAGCGCTGAGACGATAACATATGCATGTTGTTGAATATGACTGCTGTGATTTTTGTGACTAGTGGGGTTAGTTTTACAGACTTCAACAGTGTTCGGGAACCATTTGAGGTAAAAAGCTGGTGAACTTTCCCATGGGGGTGACAGACCCCGGGGGCAAGGATGAAGGGGTCCGGCGTGGGGCTTTCGCGTGATCATCGGGGTTCCCAGGTGGCGCGGGCGTCGATAAGCTGCCGCCCTGCCGGGGTGTTGGGGTGCTGGGTGGGCCGGGGTCTATTAGGGTCAGGGTTCATGACGGAAGCGAAGAACTATGATCTGATCGTCGTTGGTTCAGGCCTCTTCGGCCTGACCGTGGCGGAACAGGCGGCCAGCGAACTGGGTAAGAAGGTGCTCATCATCGAGCGCCGCAGCCACCTGGGTGGCAACGCCTACTCGGAGGCCGAGCCCGAGACCGGCATCGAGATCCACAAGTACGGTGCCCATCTCTTCCACACCTCCAATGAGCGGGTGTGGGAGTATGTCAACCGTTTCACGGACTTCACCGGCTACCAGCACCGCGTCTTCGCGATGCACCAGGGCACCGCGTACCAGTTCCCCATGGGCCTGGGAATGATCAACCAGTTCTTCGGTAAGTATTACAGCCCCGAAGAGGCACGTGCCCTGATCAAGGAGCAGGCCGCTGAGATCAGCACCGAGGACGCCACCAACCTGGAGGAGAAGGCGATCTCCCTGATCGGCCGCCCCCTCTATGAGGCCTTCATCCGGGACTACACCGCCAAGCAGTGGCAGACCGACCCGAAGAACCTGCCCGCCGGCAACATCACCCGCCTGCCGGTGCGCTACACCTTCAACAACCGCTACTTCAATGACACCTACGAGGGTCTGCCGGTGGAGGGTTACGCCGCCTGGCTGGAGAAGATGGCCGCCCATGAGCTGATCGAGGTCCGCCTGGACACCGACTGGTTCGAGGTGCGTGAGGAGATCCGTGCCGCCAACCCGGATGCACCGGTGGTCTACACCGGCCCGCTGGACCGCTACTTCGATTACTCCGAGGGCAAGCTGGGCTGGCGCACCCTGGATTTTGAGACCGAGGTGGTGGAGGTCGGTGACTACCAGGGCACCCCGGTAATGAACTACAACGATGCGGATGTCCCCTTTACCCGCATCCACGAGTTCCGCCATTTCCACCCCGAGCGTGAGGACCGCTACCCCAAGGACAAGACCGTCATCATGCGGGAGTATTCCCGCTTCGCCGATGATGTCGATGAGCCCTACTATCCGATCAACACCCCCGATGACCGCGAGATGCTGAAGAAGTACCGGCAGCGGGCCGAGACGGAGACCGCCGGTTCCCAGGTCTACTTCGGTGGCCGGCTGGGTACCTACCAGTACCTGGACATGCACATGGCGATCGCTTCGGCGCTGACCATGTTCGACAACAAGCTCCGCGAGGTGCTCTAGCTTTTCGCTTATCGACGCCGCGGGGAAAGGGTGGGGAGGTGTGCCACAGCGGCACACCTCCCCGCCCTTTTTCATCCTCGGTGTTCCCCGGCCAATGCTCGGGGAGAAAATCTGTTGTTTAACCCCCGGGCGAAGAGTAAAGTTAACGGTGGGTAAACAAGCCGTGTATCAAAGATGGCTTTTCTGTCATTGTTGGCCAATGAGGTTTTCTCATCTCATTGCATGATGACCATTGAAAGGAGTGGGCAAGATGAATGATGACCAATTCACCCTGGTTCGGAGGGATATGCATCGGCGTTTCGGTCTGATGTTCGCACCGGAGACCATTGACCGGGTGCTTGATGAAATCATTGATGAGCACGTCAGTGGTGCCCGGATCTCCACTTTCATGGCTGTCATGGTGGAGCGTGAGGCCTCGGAGCGTTTCGAGGAGATGGCCTCGGAGCAGCAGCTGGAGACGCGTCGCCGCAAGGAGCTGCTCTTCGTCTGTCGTCGCAACGCCGGCCGCTCCCAGCTTGCCAGCGCCATCACCCGTCACCTGGTGGGAAATGAGGTCCTGCATCGCTCGGTCGGTCTGGAGCCTTCCCACGGGATCGATGAGACCGTGCTGGAGGTTCTGCGGGAGCGGGGTATCTCCACTGATGGGCTCTATCAGAAGACCATTGTTCCGCGCACCGTCCACACCTCTGATGTGGTGGTGCTGATGGGCGTGGATGGGGTGCCGGGGGTCCCGGGTCACCGCTATGTCACCTGGGATGTCGCGGACCCGGAGGGGCAGCCCATCGATAAGGTCCGGGAGATCGCAGATGATGTCGAGCGTCGTGTCCGGGAACTTCTAGATGAACTTGAGGTGTTCCAGGCCTCCGCTTAGACCTGTCGGATGGGCCCTCCCATTCCCGTTGTCCAGGCGAAACCCCCTCCCAGAGGGGGTTTTTCTGATTAATATTCATATCTTCTGACCTGCGCTTATGTAAAAAAGTGGGGGTGCGAGCTGGGGAAATGGGTTGCCAGTCCGGGCCGATCGGGTTAAGGTAAACGGAAGGTTAACGAAAAGCACTCCAAGATGAACCAGAATGAAAGAGGGGGTAACTGACATGTTCCCTATTACCAATATCGCCGGCGCACGCAAGGACGAGCTTTGGAGCGTGCGTGAGGACCTCCACGTCCGTTTCGGTGACACCGTGGAGTTCTACCTGATCGACGCACTGCTTGATTCCGTGGCAGCTGAGTTTGACCGCGAGGGTGGCATTGGCGCCTTCCGCAAGGTCCTCATTGAGCGCGAGGTAGTCTCCCAGCTCAAGCGTGGCGCAGACCTGAGCCACCTTTACACTGACTACAGCACCGCCGCCTAATATGCTGCCGCTAAGGATCTTGACCGCCCCATAACTTAGGGCAGGCGAGTATCAGGGGCCACCAGCATTATTGCTGGTGGCCCTTCGGCGTTCCCTGGGGCCGGCTCTGCTGCCCTCCGGCTAACCTGGATCCCCGTGGACATGGCGATATGGGAATTCTTCATCGGGCTCCGAGGGGAGTGGTCGAACCCCTGGTGGGAGCCTGGGTTGGTGGTTTGGGCGGACCTCTCCCGACCCCGCTGGATGGTGATCTATGCGCTCTTGCTTGGCCCGGTGCTGCTTCTTCGCTGGCGAACCCCGGGACGGGTGGGGGAGGCGTTCCATCCACTGCTGGCGGTGGGGGCGGCCAGCGCCATCACCCATGTTCTGAAGGTGCCGATTGCCCGGCCCCGGCCGCCGGCGGAGTTTCAGCTGGTGGAGGAGGCCACCTTTGCGATGCCCTCGGGTCATGCCGCCGCGGCCTGGGCCCTGGTCGCGGCACTGGTCCTGCTGGGCGCCCCGGTCTGGGTGAACTGGTTGCTCGGGTTTCATGCCCTGCTGGTTTCCCTACAGCGCCTTTACCTGGGGGTACACTGGTTCAGTGATGTTGTGGCCGGCGCTGCGGTGGGGATCGTGGTTGCCTGGCTGTGCTGGTGGTTGCTGTGCCACATTGTTCTGCCCCGCCGGAAAGTGGTTGCCACCCTCTCCTGAGGGGGATGTACTGCCCCTGTGGTCCTTAGGACTTCGCTGGGGTCGGAAACTTTGCTGAGGAGGCGGAATGTCGGTGGACACCCTGGCTGCGATCCGGAAGATACTGCGAGGTACTCCCTCATCGGAGGAGAAGCTGGCGGAGCTCTCGGCGCAGGTGCAGTCCCTCCCGGAGAGTGAACTGGCCTATCTGATGGACTCCACTCCGCCGGCGGAGAGTGCCATTCTCTTCCTGGTGCTGAGCAAGGAGCAGGCACTGCAGGTGTTCGCGCAGGCTTCCCCGGTGCATCAGGCGCAGCTGATCGAGACCCTGCAGACGGAGCAGCTGAGCACCATCGTCACCGACCTGGACCCGGATGACCGTGCCCTGCTCTTCGGTGAGCTGCCCGCCACTGTGGTCAAGCGGTTGATGAGGGGGCTCAGCCATGAGGAACAGCAGATGACGGCCTCCCTGCTGGGCTACCCCAAGGATGCCATCGGCCGTTATATGTCGCCTGAGGTGCTCGCATTGCCGGCGGACCTCACTGTCGCCCAGGCCCGGGAATATGTCCGGGAGCGTATCGACGGCCCCGAAACCATCTACGTCCTGCCGGTGGTCGACGGCACCCGCCGACTGCTGGGCGTGCTCAGCCTGCGTGAGCTCCTGGGCGCTGATCCGGCGGCGAAGGTCCTGGAGATCTCCAACAAGGCCATTCGTGCCCAGGCGGTGGAGGGGCGGGAGGATGTGGTCCGACGCTTCCGGAAGAGCCGTCTGCTGGCCATGCCCATCGTGGATTCCGAGGAGCGACTGCTCGGCATCCTCACCGTCGATGACGCCATGTCCATCCAGGCGGCCGAGGATGAGGAGGATGCGGCACGCACCGCCGGCTCCGAACCCCTCGACCAGTCCTATCTCAGTGTCCCGATCCGGAAGGTGGCCCGGAGCCGCGTGGTCTGGCTGGTGGTGCTGGCGGTCTCGGCGATTCTGACGGTGCAGGTGCTGGAACTCTATGAGGACCGCCTCAACCAGGTGGTGGCGCTGGCGCTGTTCATTCCGCTGTTGACCGGCGCAGCCGGAAACACTGGCAACCAGGCCGCCACCACCGTCACCCGCGCCCTGGCGGTCGGCTCTGTCAGGGTCCGCGACCTGCCCCGGGTGGCCTGGCGGGAGTTGCGGGTCGGATTCGCCCTTGGTTTCGTGCTCGGGGTGCTCGGTCTGGTGGTGGCCGGGCTGGTCTATGGCGTGGCGATCGGGGTGGTCATCGGCCTGACCCTCTTGTCGATCTGCACCATGGCAGCCGCGGTCGGGGGCATCATGCCGCTGATCGCGAAGAGGGTGGGTGCGGATCCGGCGGTGTTCTCCAACCCCTTCATCTCCACCTTCTGTGATGCCACCGGTCTGATCATCTACTTCAGCATCGCCAGTGCGGTGCTCGGTCTGAACTGACAGGGCTCTGAACTGTCCCGGCCCGAAATGGACTGAATTCCTCTACCGTTAACCTGAAGTTTTCTTTCCCCTTTTCCCTACAGGTCATCGACCTGCGGAAATGGTTTGCAAAGCCTCCGAGAAGCTGTTAAGGTTAACGGCAGATGAACAAATGGGGACCAGAAAGCGACCGGCGTTTTCCAGATCTGAATTCAGATCCCTTTCTCCCCGCCCATCAGAAAGAAGAAGGTGATCACCATGATGATCAAGAAATTTGAAACCGTACGCCAGGATCTTTACCGTCGTTACGGACATGCCTGTGCTCCCACGGCCATCGATTCCATTCTGGAAGGTGTGATCGCGGAACACACCTCCACCGCGAAGATCCCGAACTTCCTCGCGGTATTTATCGCCCGTGATGCCGCGGAACTCATCGAGGACCACATCTGGGCCTCCGGCCGCATCGGTACCCCGCGCAAGCGGATCCACTTCAGCAGTGCGGGCAGTCCCAGTCAGGCGGCCTTCGCTGCAGCTGCCGCCCTCAAGCTCAGCGATCAGGGGGTCATTGCCACCGCCGACGCCGTCCACCCCGAGAATCCCGCCGACCTCAAGCTGGAATGGGTGCTCGATGAACGGGGTCTTGAAGCGCCGCAGCGTCGTCTGCCGGCCAAGGGGGAGCGTGCCCTTGAGGTGGCAGAAGTAGTCGTCCTGATGGGTGCCGAGGACGCCCCGGACTTCCCGGGTCGACGTCATGTCCGCTGGGATCTCCAGGATGATCTTGATGTCAGCCTGGAGGATATCCGTGACCTCTGCGATGACATCGAGATGAAGGTCTTCGACCTCCTCCTCGAGATGGGCATCCCGCTGAGTGCGCACGCCACCAGGCCCATGCTCGCCGCCTGAGGCGAATAGAGCTTGGGGGAGAGCTCGACACGGTGTATGTAAGGAAGGTGTGCCCCCAGAGACCGGGGAAGTCTCTGGGGGCACACCTTCTTTATCTTCTCGCTGATGTTTCTGGCCAGGGGGCGCAATTAGAAACCCCGGGAACCGCCGCCACCCGCAAAGCCGGAGGAGAAGCTGGTGTTCGCCGAGGAGGAACTCGACTGAGCGGCCTGGGCAGCCTGGTGATCCGCCTGGTGCCAGGAATAGATCATGGCGAAGGGAACGTAGTTGTTGTAACCGAAGCCCGGATGCCACCCCTGGTTATAGAGCCTGGGCACCTCATGCTCGGTGCTCCGCTTGAGATCGGTGTACATCTTGTCCTGCACCGCCTTGAAGAGGATCTGGGCGTCCTTGAGCAGATCCGAGTAACGGCCCATGAAGTCCGGGGCCTGCAGCTCGGAACGGAGGTTCAGCACCTTCTGGTCCAGTTCCCGCAGCCGCTGCGCCAGGGCCCCGTCTTCGGCCCGGACCTCGGCCTCGAGGAGATCCTCGTGCAGGCTGCTCAGCTCACGCTGCCGAACGGCAGGATCACCATGCTCCATCTTGGCCAGGAGCTCGATATTTTCCTCTGCGGTCTCCATCTGGGTGACGGTTTCATGGGCGCTGGTGATCTCCTTCGCCTTCTTGCGGAACTCCTTGTCAGGGGATCGGGAGTCCAGCCCCTCCAGGGAATCCATCTGCTGATGCAGGCTGAGGAAGCGACCCTTCACATCCTCCCACTGGCTGCGCAACTCGGTATCCGCCAGCGGGGAGCTCAGTGAGTGCGCCCTGATGTCGATGGCCTGCAGATCCTGGGCCACCCGCCCGTAGTTGGCGGAGACATGACCGAAACGTTCCCGGGCGGTCCGGGCCTTCTTCTTCTGGCTGTAGATGACACCGGCCGCGGTTGCGGCACCACCGGCGGCCACAACGGAGGAAGCGATCACCGCCACGGCGGTGCCGTTGACTTCCCCACCTTCCCGCTTCACGGTGGGGTCGGCCGCAGCCTGGGCACCGGCCAGCATGCCGGCTGCCCAATTGCCCTGCTGCAGCGGTTCCTCCATCTCATCGAGAATGCCGTCGAGCCTGCCATCCTCATAGATTCCCAGCTCATTGCAGACATCATCACCGCAGTAGGTGCCCATCCGGCTCGGGTCCAGACCCACCGCGATGATCAGATGCCCCGGGGCGAACTTATTGTCATCGGCGGCGATGATCTCCGGGGCCTGCTCCTTGCCGTATTCCTCGATGGTGTCATTGAGGTTGTCATCATTTTCACCGAGGATGATGTAGTCCACCACGGACACCGAGGCTGGAAGGTCGATGGCCTGGGTGCCGTCCCGGAGGAAGTCCTCATCGGTGGGGGAGAGCTCCCCATCAGGATTATGGAAGCGGACCAGCACTGATTCATCTGCCGGGGCATCGGCGGTGATCGCGGCGGGGACCGGTTCACCAGCCCCGGCTGTGCCGGCAAGTCCCACAAGGAGCATCGGGGCAGCGGCCAGTCCGGCCACCGCGCCCAGGGCGAGGCTCCGGGAAAGTCCCAGGCGCAGGGCGGCAAGCTGTGATAATGACATCCGGGACGAGGTCTGGGACAGCGGCTTCATGGTTCCGAGGGTATCCGGGGTACCCGGGTCCCATGGTGTGATCCTCTAAAATTTATCCGAAAGTTAGGTTGCGAGAATTTTCGGGGTTTCCCGTGAAACATTCCGGCCCCCTCGGAGAACCTGCCGAAGCACTCCTGTGGCACACATTACTTCCCGAACCACACCATCACCCAGAGTTCCCCGGAGAAACCATCTCCGCCCACCAGTCTCCGGCCGTGACCAGCGGGGGCGGCGGCTCCCTAGCCCATGATCCCCCACAGATTCATCAGCGAAATCCCAGTTTCAACGTGTTCTTCATCGCAGGTTGCGTGTCCGAAATGGCCCCTCGGGCTCAAACAACTACGCTGAGGGGTTGGATCCCGCCGTGGTTACCCCACGACGGAATTTTTAGCCGGGAACTAATTTCAGGTTCCCTTGTTTTAGTCGACTCCTCGAAAGGCAGTGGAACCAAACGTGAGCGACAGCGAACCGCAGTCACAGGCAGTGGAGCAGCTTCAGCGGATCCTGCTTCCCAAGCGCGGCGAACCGCATGACGTGCGCATGCTCTACCTGATCGAGGCCGAGCACAACCGCGACCGGCTGTCCTGGGCGGACCGCTTCAGCGTGAATGTCCCCGCCGGTGCGGAGGTGAGCTTCCAGACCTACTTCAACGCTTTCCCCGCCAGCTACTGGCGCCGCTGGTCCCAGCTCGACAGCATCATCCTGAAGCTGAAGATCTCAGGCACCGCCCGGGTGGAGGTCTACCGCTCCAAGATCGACGGCACCCGCGTCAACATCGAAGGCACCCTGGTCAGCGACGGGATCGCCGAATTTGACCTGTCGCTGGCCCCCTTCGAGGACGGCGGCTGGCTCTGGTTCGACCTGACCGCCGAAACCGACACTGAGGTCACCGAAGCCGGCTGGTACGCCGACCGCGCCCCCGGCGCCCAGATCATGCCCGACGGCAGTGAGGTCGGTCCCTTCGAGGCCCGCGCCACCATCGGCATCCCCACCTTCAACCGCCCCGCCGACGCCGTCGCCGCACTGGAGGCCCTGGCCTCCGACCCGACTGTCGACGCCGCGATCGACACCGTCCTCATGCCCGACCAGGGCACGAAGCACCCCGCCGATGAACCCGGTTATGACGCCGTGGTCACCCACTTCGGGAAGCGCTTCCACGAATTCCGCCAGGGCAACCTGGGTGGTTCCGGCGGCTACTCCCGCATCATGTTCGAGGCCCTCGGGGGCGTCGACGGCCAAGGTGCGGCCGGGGCAGCGAAGAGCCCCTACATCCTCTACATGGATGATGACATCGCCATCGAACCGGACTCCGTGCTGCGCGCCATCCAGGTCGCCCGCTACGCCAAGTCCCCCATCATCGTCGGCGGCCAGATGCTCAACCTGCAGGACCGTGCCGAACTGCGCTCCATGGGTGAGATCGTCAACCCCGCCGACTTCATGTGGTCCGCGGCCCCCCACTCCGACTACGACCACAACTTCGCCGAATACCCGCTGTCCCACCAGGGCAGCGCCGCCGACGCGAAGGACCCCGACGCCAAGCACTCCCGGGACCTGCACCGCCGCATCGACGTGGACTACAACGGCTGGTGGATGTGCATGTTTCCCCGCGTCGTCGCCGAGCAGATCGGGCAGCCCCTGCCCCTGTTCATCAAATGGGATGACACCGAATACTCCCTGCGTGCCGGCAAAGCCGGTTTCCCCACCGCCACCTGGCCCGGCGTGGCCATCTGGCACATGTCCTGGGGTGACAAGGATGATGCCATCGACTGGCAGGCCTACTTCCACCTGCGCAACCGCCTGATCGTCGCCGCCCTCAACCACGACGGCCCCGTGGAGGGACTGCTCAAGTCCATGCGCAAGTCCACCTTCAAGCACGTCATGTGCCTGGAGTACTCCACCCTCGCCATCCAGATCGAGGCGATGAAGGACTTCCTGGCCGGCCCCGACCAGCTCTTCGACATCCTCGAATCCTCCCTGCCGCGCATCAACGCCATCCGCAAGGGATACTCCGACGCCCAGGTCATCCCCTCTGCGGCGAACCTACCGAAACCCTCCGGCGCGCCGGGTGTGCCCACCAAGGACATTGGTGGCCGCCTGGCCAAGATCAAGAAGGTGGCCTGGCTGGCGAAGGGACTCAAGCACTCCCTGTCCCAGGCTGATCCGGCACACCATGAGGTGCCGCAAACCAACCTCTCCCCGGCGGAGGCCCGTTGGTTCTCCCTCTCGCGTCTTGATGGCGTGACGGTGACCACCGCCGGCAATAACGGCGTGGTCTACCGCAAGCGGGACCGGGCACAAGCGAAGGAACTGCTGGCGGAGACCCTGCGCCTGCAGAAGGAGGTGGGGGAGCGTTTCGACGAGATGCGCGCCGCCTACCGCGCCGCCCAGCCGAAGCTGACCAGTCGCGAATCCTGGGGAGAGATCTTCAATGACTAATCCTGAGATCAGGGTTCTGCTGGAGGTGCAGGAGAAGCTCTATGAAGCTCCCGGCATCCTCCCGGTGGCCCGCGGCATGAGCTTCTTCGGGGAGCACGCCGCAGGTTGGCTCGCCCTGGGTGCGGCAGGCGCGGTCGTCGATAAGCGGCGGCGGCGGGAGTGGGTGGCGCTGGGGGCTGCGGCCTTCACCAGCCATGCGGCTTCCGTGGTGATCAAACGGGTGGTGCGCCGGACCCGGCCGCATGATCCGCGGATCCGGATCGGTGTAGGCACCCCCTCCCGGTTGTCCTTCCCCTCCTCCCACTCCACCTCCACCACCGCGGCACTGCTCAGCCTGGCCTATCTCAGCAGCACTCCGCTGCCCCTGGCCGGCGTGCCGTTGATGATGGCCTCGCGTATGGTGCTGGGAGTTCACTACCCGACCGATGTCCTCGGCGGTGCGGCGCTGGGTGCCGCCACGGCCCAGGTCGTGAGAAAGATTGAGAGGCGCACCGCATGACCACTGAGCATCCCGGTATCTTCGGCGGCCCCGAGCCGCACACCGAAGGAATTGAAGACAACAAGAAGCGCCAACCGCCGAAGAACCTAGCGGACGGCATGTTCAAGGCGCTGCGCCCCAAACAGTGGGTCAAGAACGTCCTGGTGCTGGCTGCCCCCCTGGCGGCCGGGGCCGACGCTCTCTTCCATCCCCGGACCCTGCTGGATGTCCTGCTGGCGTTCATCACCTTCTGCCTCGCGGCCTCCTCGATCTACCTGATCAACGACGCCCGCGATGTCGACGCCGACCGGGCCCACCCCACCAAGCGGTTCCGCCCGATCGCGGCCGGGGTGCTGCCCATCCAGCTGGCCTACATCATGGCGGTGGTGCTGATCATCGCCGCCATCGGCCTGGCCTTCCTGGCCAGCTCCGGGGCCGGCCTGGCGATCGTCGTCGCCGTCTACATCGCCCTGCAGCTGGGCTACTGCTTTGGCTGGAAGCACCAGCCTGTGATCGACATCGCCCTGGTATCCTCCGGTTTCATGCTGCGCGCCATGGCCGGTGGTGTGGCCGCCGGCATTGAGCTCTCCCAGTGGTTCCTGCTGGTCGCCGCCTTCGGTTCGCTCTTCATGGCGGCCGGTAAACGCTATGCCGAGATGCTGCTCGCGGAGCGTACCGGGGCGAAGATCCGCCGCTCCCTGCAGGGTTACACCCCCACCTACCTGCGCTTCGTCTGGACCCTGGCGGCCACCGCGGTGGTTATGTCCTACGCACTCTGGGGTTTCCAGCTCTCCAATGACTCCGGGGGAGCAGCCAGCATCTGGTATCAGATCTCCATGGTGCCCTTCACCATCGCCATCCTGCGCTTCGCCGCAGATGTGGACCGTGGTCAGGGTGGTGCCCCGGATGAACTGGCACTGACGGACCGCGTGCTGCAGGTCCTGGCACTGGCCTGGGTCGCCTGCATCGTCATGGCGGTCTATGTGGTGCCCGCCCTGGGTTGATGGCCCGGCCCTGGTTTATCTGAATGAAGGTCCTCCCCCGGAGATTTTTCCGGGGGAGGACCTTCTGGCTTTCCCCGGGCAGGGAGAGTGGGATGTACCGGGCAAGGTGAGGGAAGGGGAGTGCCACTGGGGCAGCCCTGGGGTATGGGGCGGGACTATCAGCGGGCCGGGACAAGGGGGCACCCCGCCGGTGATAGCATTAACGCCCATGACGACAACGGTCTCCCGGGGGAAACAGGCGACTCGCCGAAGTATTTCACTGACTTCGCTCACCGGACTGATCAGTGCCCTCGTGATCGCCATTCTCGCCTTCTGGGGCGGTTGGATGCGACGCTGGATCTCCGATGACGGGTTGATCGTGCTGCGCACGGTACGTAACCTGCTGGCCGGCAACGGTCCGGTCTTCAACGCCGGGGAAAGGGTGGAGGCCAACACCTCCACCCTCTGGCAGTACCTCATCTGGTTCGTGGCCCTGTTCAGCGATGCCCGCCTCGAGATGATCGCCATGTGGCTTGCCCTCCTGCTGACCACTGCGGCGCTGGTGATCTCAGTGTGGGGGTCGGCGGTGATGTATCGCCGCAACCGGGCGCTCTTCCTGGTCCCGCTGGGAGGCATCGTCTACCTGGCGCTTCCCCCGGCCCGTGACTTCGCCACCTCCGGCCTGGAGTGGGGACTGTCCCTCTTCTGGCTGGCGGTGCTCTGGCTGCTGTTGGCCCGCTGGGCGCAGCCGGCTCAGGACAAGGGCCGCCATGCCCGGACGCCAGGTTATGACTGGGCGCTTTATCTCCTGGCTTTCTGGTCCGGCATCAGCTGGCTGGTGCGGCCCGAGCTCGCCCTCTACGGCGGGCTCACCGGCATCCTGCTGCTGGCCACCGCCCGGAACTGGAAGGTGATGCTGGGGATCCTGGCCTGGGCCCTCCCGGTTCCGGCCGCCTACCAGATCTTCCGCATGGGCTACTACGGGCTTATCACCCCGCACACCGCGGTGGCCAAGTCCGCCTCCGATGCCGCCTGGGGCAGTGGTTGGGAGTATGTGGAGAACCTCACCAAACCCTATGCCCTCTGGTTGGGCCTGGCGGTGGTGCTCCTGATCGGGGCTCTCGTGCTGCTGCGCGCCACCGTGCCCACCACCTACCCCTCCTTGGATGAGCTGGCCGAGCGTCCCCAGGGTCGGCTGCGTGCCCGTTCCCGTTCCGCGGCGGTGGCACTGATCCTGCTCTGCGCCCTGCTGCACTTCCTCTATGTCATCCGGGTGGGCGGTGACTTCATGCACGGCCGCATGCTGCTGCTGCCCCTGTTCGCGATCCTGCTGCCCCTGGCACTGGTCCCGGTCTTCGATCTTTCGCGCGCCTCCCGCTGGCATGATCTCGGGCTTGGCGTGGCGGTGCTCTTCGTCGGCGGCTGGTCCATCTTCACGGTGCTCGGCGAATATGAACACCCCATCGCCGATAGCGCCGGGGAGCTGGGCATCGTAGATGAACGTGAGTTCTGGACCCAGGCCACCCAGCGGGAACCGGGGGACCCGCCGATGGTGGCCACTGATTTCCTGGCCGCCCCGATCATGCAGGACTATCCCGAGACCGTGGCTGCGGCGCAGGAGGAAGACTCCGGCCTGCTGCTGCAGATCGCCACCGGTTCCGACCCGAACACCTACTCCTGGATCCACATTCCGCGAATGGTGGAGGTTTCCGATCTGCAGCTGCTGCCGCCGACGGTGTCCATGCTGAACCTGGGCATGACCGGAATGAACGCCCCCTTGGATGTGCGGGTGATTGACAACGTCGGTTTGGCGAATCCGCTGGCCGCCCGCCAGCCGCGGATCGAGGATGGCCGCATCGGCCATGACAAGTGGCTCTCCCCGGCCTGGCAGGCCGCGGATTCCGCCACGGAACTGGCTGCCCTGCCGGGGTGGACCCGCCCCGAGGATGCGGCGGTGGCCCGGCAGGCGCTGCGGCACCCGGATTTCGTGGAACTCTTCGAGAGCTACCGCGCCCCGATGGACCTGGATCGTTTCCTGTCCAATCTCAGCTTTTCCCTCGGTACCGCGCGTTCCCTGGAGTTCAGCGATGAACCTGAGGACTACCTGACGGGAACACAAGACAGCGATTTTTCTGAGGCTTCTCAGGTTGTGTGGCCTTTTTCCCTAAATCTGGATCAACAGAGGTGAGGGCTCTAAACCGGCCCTAAATAGTCACGTTCCTATAACAAAGGACTAAGTATTAAGCGCCTGAATGGTTTAGGCTGTCACCGGACTGGCGATCTGCTGAGCCAACTTGCAGAATTGATTGTTGAAGTTATTTGAATTGATTCGATCTTTTTTCATGTAACGCTCGCAGATTGTCGCCCGATTAGATGACAGTGTGAATTTGGTGTCCGCCGCGCCACCCTGAAGCGGGCAGTATCGAGAGAAGTGAATTGAGTCGAGGAGAGTCATGACAACTTGGACCGGAATGCGTTCCCTGGGACGCAAGAGCATCGCAGCTTTAGTGGCTGTGGTGATGGCCCTGGGGCTCATGGTCGTGTCGGCCGGTGAAGCCTCCGCGAACCGTGGTTGGCTGCGGCCGGATGCCACCGGCAGCTGTGAATGGGATGCCCACCAGTGGTGGGTGCAGCGTTGTGACGTCTGGTCCCAGGCGACCGGTCACAACATCACCGTTCAGATCCAGCCCGCCGCCCGCGGCGGCAACGCCGGCCTGTACCTGCTGGACGGTCTGCGTGCCACCAACCACGCCAATGCCTGGACCGTGGACAAGTCCGCCCCGGCGACCTACGCCAACTCCAACATCACCCTGGTGATGCCGGTTGGTGGCGCGGCCTCCTTCTACGCTGACTGGCAGGGTCCGGCCCGCTTTGACCTGAATGATCCGGTCAACTACCAGTGGGAGACCTTCCTGACCTCTGAGCTGCCGGGCTACCTGCAGCAGCACTTCGGTGTCGCCCCCAACAACAACTCCATCCTCGGCCTCTCCATGGGTGGCACCTCCGCACTGAACCTCGCGGCCCGTCACCCCGGTCAGTTCCGTCAGGCACTGTCTTTCTCCGGTTACCTCACCACCACCCTGCCGGGTGCCCAGACCCTGCTGCGGCTGGCCCTGCTGGATGCCGGTGGCTTCAACCTGAACGCGATGTACGGTTCCATCGTCAACCCGCGTCGTTTCGACAATGACCCCTTCCTCAACATGGGTGGTCTGCGCGGCATGGATGACATCTACATTGCCGCCGCCTCCGGTATCCCCGGCCCCCAGGACGCGAACTATCCGATCCAGTACACCGCTTCCGGGATGCCCCTGGAGATGCTCGCCCGCCTCTCCACCCACGCCTGGGCCCTGAAGGCCCGTGCGGAAGGCCTGAACTTCACCGAGAACTACCCGCCCACCGGTATCCACAACTGGACCAACTTTGGTTCCCAGCTTGATGCCACCAAGGGCCGCGTCCTCGACGTGATGAACGCCTGGTAGTTCAGCTTGAGGCTGTAGCCCACCCCTGACTGTCGACACCCCGTTCCGGATAATGATTCCGGGGCGGGGTGTTTTGGCATCCCAGGGGGTCGTCTTCTAATGGTCTTTGTATTCCCTCTGGGGGACGGTGAGGCAGGAGATGAGTTCCGGATTGGTGCTCTGTTGTGCGGGTGGCCTGGGGACATGGGTGGGGCCGGCCGAAGTCCCGGGGTGTCGGCGGCCCCCCGGTTTGGCATCCCAGGGGGAGGGGGCGTCTCTCCCTGGGATGCTGTACAAGTCTCTGCCCCTGCCGGCTCCCTGCCTGGCCGGTGGCAGGGGTTCCAGGGGGAGAGGGTGAATTACAGGAATTGCCTGCTGAGCCCTGACTAAATGGGAACTTCCGTTGCGCCCCTGTTCTGCCCCGGTTTTTCGGGGGCCGGAATAGGGGAGATGAATGACAAGAAGTTGTGCCGCCAGGTCCGAGATCCTGAACCTGAGATCAGAATGTGCAATATGCTGGTCTTGTCGGCTCCTCGGTTGGCGGTGGGGGACGCCGGAATTTCCCTCTTTCGAAAGTGGAGATATGGGCCCTGGCCCGGGGAATCCTCCGAAATCTATCCCCCCGCTGGACGGCGCGCCACTTTCGAAAGTCTCAACCTTAACTTAAGCTTGATTGCGAACTGCACGGATGGTTCCTGATATGCCCACATATGTTACGGAACCGTCGGTAGTGGCGATAAGAAGACGACAATCAAATATTGGGTGCTCCTGGAACTGGAGCCCAGCTCGCCGACTCTGGGGGAGGGGAACCTCCAGAGTCGGTGATCAGGTTCAGAACACAGTGCGCTGTGCCGGTTCCTCAAGGTTTCCGTCTGGGCGCCCAAGCTCTGCTCATAGTCACCTCGAATGCAAGGACAGATACATGCGCGACACCGCATCCCGTTTCTCCCGGCGGCGCTCCCTCTGGATCGCCGCAGCCGCCGTCCCCACCGCAGCGGCTCTCTCCCTGAGTCTGGCTGCTGGCCCGGCCACCGCCCAGAGCTCCATCGGCGGATCCAGCGGACTCAGTGACTACCTGCAGAGTGACACCCCGCCGGAGCGCTCCCCGATCAACACCGAATACCCGGAGATTGAGGGGCTGCCCGCAGGAGTCTCCGTGGACCGCGTTGAGTGGTACACCAACCGCCACCTCTCCATCTTCATCAACTCCGCGGCGATGCCGGACTCCCCGATCCAGGTCCAGATGCTGCTGGCCCGTGACTGGCATTCCAGCCCGGAGCGGGACTTCCCGGAGGTCTGGGCCCTGGACGGTCTGCGTGCCCGCGATGATGAATCCGGCTGGACCATCGAGACCAATATCGAGCAGTTCTACGCGGACAAGAACGTCAACGTGATCATGCCGGTCGGCGGCGAGTCCTCCTTCTACGCGGACTGGCAGCAGCCGGACAACGGCAAGCACTACAAGTGGGAGAGCTTCCTGACCCGGGAACTGATCCCGGTCCTGGAGAACGGTTTCCGTTCCAATGGGGACCGTGCCGTCAACGGCATCTCCATGGGTGGCACCGCCGCCGTGAACCTGGCTGAGCGCAGCCCCCAGCTCTTCGATTTCGTCGGATCCTTCTCCGGCTACCTGGACACCACCAGCATCGGCATGCCGCAGGCCATCACCGCCGCGCAGCAGGATGCCGGCGGTTACAACTCCGCCAGGATGTGGGGCCAGCCGGGTTCCCAGGACTGGATCGACCATGACCCGAAGCTCGGCGTCGAGGCGCTGCGCGACATCACCGTCTACGTGTCCGCGGGTAATGGCAACGATGACTACGGACGTGAAGGTTCCGTGGCCAAGGGCCCGGCCAACTACGCCGGCAAGGGTCTCGAGATCATCTCGCGCATGTCCACCCAGACCTTCGTCAACCGCGCCGAGTCCGCCGGTGTCAATGTCATCTCCGCCTTCCGCCCCTCCGGTGTCCACTCCTGGGAGTACTGGCAGTACGAGATGACCCAGGCATGGCCCTACATGGCTGAATCCCTGAACCTCTCCCAGGATGACCAGGGCGCTGACTGCGTCGCCATCGGCGCCATTGCCGACGCCACCGCCTCCGGTGTCATCGGCAGCTGTGTCAATGACGAATATGATGTCGCCGGGGGCGAGGGCAAGGCGCAGGACTTCCGCGCCGGTACCGCCTACTGGTCCCCGGAGACCGGCGCGCAGCCCCTCTTCGGCCGCATCAACGCCCGCTACTCCGAGCTCGGTGGCCCCAGCTCCTGGCTGGGCTTCCCGACCAGCGGCGAGCAGAGCACCCCGGACGGCAGAGGTAAGTACGTCCACTTCGAGAACGGCTCCATCTACTGGACCGCGCAGACCGGTGCCTACGCTGTCCCGAAGGACATCTTCAACCACTGGGGCACCCAGCGCTATGAGGCCGGGGATCTGCGTTACCCGGTCGGCGAGGCACGGGAGATCAACGGTGGTCTGATCCAGGAGTTCGAGAACGGTTACATCGTCCGCACCCCGGAGGGTGAGAACTACTTCGTCCGTGGCCTCATCGCGGAGAAGTACCAGGAGCTGGACACCGTGAACTCCACCCTGGGTTACCCGATCACCGATGAGAAGGTCCTCGTCCGTGGGGAAAGCGCCTTCCAGGAGTTCGAGAACGGCTACCTCTACTGGTCCGCCAGCACCGGTGCCCACTTCATCAAGCGTGGCGCCATCTTCGATGCCTGGGGCAAGAAGGGCTGGGAGCGCGGCGAATTCGGTTTCCCGACCGCGGACCAGACCAGCATCCCCGCCGGTGGTGAGATCGTCGAGTTCCAGAACGGCACGATCAGCCAGATCAACGGTCGTATCGTGGAGGAGCTCAACTAGTGCGCATCCCCCGGAAGTACGCCAGCCTGCTCATCGCGGGTGTCGCTGCCCTGGGCCTCACCGCCTGCGGTGGTGACGCGACCGTCGAAAATGATCCGGCCACGGAGCTGAGCTCGGTGGCACCGCTGACCCGGGAACCCGCCACCACCGAAACGGAAAGCGAGACCTCCACCGAAACGGAAGAAGGGGAGGAAGGGGGGGAGCGCAGCTCCACCTCGGCCGCACCTCCGGCCCCGGCTGAGCCGCTGCCCCAGGACGGTCCCGCCGAGGAGATCGAGGAGATCCCGACGCAGACCGTCCAGCGCACCCCCGGGGAAGAGGGTTACCTCACCCAGCTCAGCGAAAAAGAGATCGACATCGCCGGGGTGGAGGATCAGCTGATCGGAGCTGCCGACACGGTGTGCGAGTCCCAGGAATCCGGGAACCCGAATGTCATCGTCCCGGCGGTGGCCGGCCAGCTGATTGAGCAGGGAAAAACCGATTTGCCGGCGGAAGAAGTGGCGGCGCTGATTGAGTCTGCGGCGGAGTCGGCGTACTGCTAAGAGAATGAAAAAACTTTTCACGGTTCTCGCCGTCATCCTGGTGCTCGTGCTGATCGGCGTGGGCATCATGCAGTGGCAGCGGGGCAGCCTCACGGATCCCCTCCCGCCACTGGGTGGGCAGGACCCGACCGAGACCCAGGTGCAGCCGGATCACTGCGTGGATGTGCAGCTGATCGCGGCGCCGGGCACCTGGGAGTCGGCTCCCAATGATGATCCGCATAATCCGACCGCCAACCCCTGGTCCTTCATGCTGAGTGTCACCCAGCCGCTGCAGGAGCGTTTCAACCCGGCTGATGTCGAGGTGTGGACGCTGCCCTATACGGCGCAGTTCCGCAATATCAACGCCCAGCAGGAGATGTCCTATGACGACTCCCGCAATGAGGGTTTCGCGAGGCTGGAGGCCGAGTTGGCTGACACGCATGCGGAATGCCCCTTGACGGATTTCATCATCGCCGGTTTCTCCCAGGGCGCGGTGATCGCGGGTGATCTCGCCAGTCGGATCGGTAACGGTCATGGCGTGGTGCCGGCCGAACGCATCAGGGGTGTCGCCCTGGTTGCGGACGGTCGTCGGGAACCTGGTGTGGGCCAGGTCCCCGGCACCCAGGTCGGTGGGGTCGGCGCAGAGATCACCCTGCAGTCCCTGAACTTCCTGATCCAGGCGGTCGTCCCCGGGGCGACCATGCGTGGCCCCCGGGAAGGGGGATTCGGTGAACTCGATGATCGGACCTTCGATATCTGCGCCCCGAATGACTCCATCTGTGATGCACCGCGGGACCCCGGCAACGCCATCGCCCGCGCCCAGGCTCTGGTGGAGGCCAACGGTATCCACGCCACCTACGCCACCAATCCGGAAGTCATTCCGGGCGCCACCACCAACCAGTGGTTGGTGAGCTGGGCAACCCAGCTGGTGGAGCAGTAGCCACCATCATCTTCTGGTCCTGCATCTATGGTTGATGATGAGCTATGGATGCGGGAACCTGAACTGCTATATTTCAAAGTCAAAAGTAACAAATCGTTATCATATGAGGATGACGTGGTGGACACCCACGTGAGGATTGAGGAGAATCATGGATCTGCAAGCAGCTATGGGCCAGTTTTTCAATGACAAGGGCGAGATTGCTCTTGCTCCGCAGCTGACCCTCTCGGGTCTGGCAGAGCTGATGTACCAGGCGGACTTCGCCCAGGGCGGTGGAGACCGCAAGGTACTGCGATTCTGGGATTTCTCCGGTTCCCGCGAGGGTGAGGCCGTGGAGTACACCCGCACCGAGGTCAACACCCGCATCAAGGCGACCGCCGCACGACTGCAGCAGGTGGGGCGCATCGGGGACCGCGTAGCCATCCTGGCCAATAACAGCCCGGAGTACATCTTCGCCTTCCTCGGCTCCCTCTACGCCGGCATGACCCCGGTCCCGCTCTATGATCCGACGGAGCCCGGCCACACCGATCACCTCAACGCCGTCATCGGTGACTGTGCGCCGAAGTTCGTACTGACCAACTCCAACTCCGCTGCCGCGGTGCGTGAGCACTTCGCGGAGACCCCCTCCCGGGAGCGTCCCCGCATCATCTCCGTGGATTCCCTGCCGGACACCCTGGCAGCCTCCTACGAGAACCCGCTGACCACCCTGGCTGGCCAGCAGATGATGGCCTCCTCCCAGGTCATGCCCATCGACATGCCCGCCTTCCTGCAGTACACCTCCGGTTCCACCCGTAACCCGGCCGGGGTGATCCTCACCAACCGTTCCATCCTCACCAACGTGCTGCAGATCTTCACCGCAGCCAAACTGAAGATGCCGCTGCGCCTGGTGTCCTGGCTGCCGCTGCACCACGACATGGGCATCATCCTCGCTGCCTTCGTCACCATCCTGGGCCTGAAGAACGAGATCATGAGCCCCCGTGACTTCATCCAGCAGCCCTCCCGCTGGGTCACCCAGCTCAACCGCCGCGAGTCGGACAAGAACCTCTACACCGTGGTGCCGAACTTCGCGCTCGAGCTGGCCGTTCGTTATGGCAAGCCGACTGAGGGCCAGGAGCTGGACCTCTCCGCCATCGACGGCATCATCATCGGCTCCGAGCCTGTCACCCGGACCTCCGTGGAGTCCTTCGCCGAGGCCTTCGAGCCCTATGGTCTCAAGCGTGATGTGCTGCGCCCCTCCTACGGTCTGGCCGAGGCCTCCCTGCTGGTGACCACCCCGCAGACCCCGAACCGTCCGCTCTTCGCCAACTTCGACCGCGATGCCCTGGCTGAGGGCCGGGCCGAGGTCATCGAGGCTGACAATGACAAGGCGGTGGTCTTCGCCTCCAACGGCCAGGTCGTGCAGCCCCAGTTCCTGACCCTGGTGGATCCGGAGACCCGCGCCGAGGTCGCTGACAGCCTCGTCGGTGAGATCTGGGCCCACGGCCAGAACATGGCCGCCGGCTACCTGGAGCGCCCCGAGGACACCGAAGCCACCTTCCGCAACACCCTGGGTGAGCGGCTGGCTGAGGGGTCCCGCGTGGCGGATGCCCCGAACGACGGCTGGATGGCCACCGGTGACCTGGGTGTCATCCTGGACGGCGAGCTCTACATCACCGGCCGTCTGAAGGACCTCATCGTCATCGCGGGCCGTAACCACTACCCGCAGGATGTGGAGTACACGGTCCAGCAGGCCTCGGAGCACATCCGCCCGGATTCCGTCGCCGCCTTCGCCGTCCCCGGTGATGACGTGGAGAAGCTGATCATCATCGCCGAGCGGGACAACACCCGGGATGAGTCCGGTGATGACGCCGCCGTCGAGGCGATCCGCAGCGCGGTCTCCGGCAACCATGGTCTGGTGCCGGCTGAGATCCGCATCGTGGCTCCGGGTGAGATCGCCCGCAGCTCCTCCGGCAAGATCGCCCGCCGCGTGGCTCACAAGGCCTACGTGGCTGAGCAGCAGTAGGGGAGAACAAGCCACGACAGCCTCTGGTTCCGTTTCGGCGGCCCCGGAGGCTTTTGTGCTGGAATACCCTCTTTCACCCTTCGGCCCTCCCCTCAGGTTCGGTGGTGGGCGCCACGATTTAGGGGAGCGTGAGGAAACAGGGCACAATTGAGGGGAATGTGAATTAATGCCACACTGTGTCACAGGGCACAGCGGTGGCAGAGCGTCCCCGGGGGCACCCCCTCGGTGGGCGTGGTGAAACGAATCGGTGTGCGGCGGAGATATACCTAGGTTAGGAAGTATCTTTGCTGCACACCTCGAGAATATGTCAAAGGATGAGGCCTCCGTATGGATCAGAGCCAGTCTCCCGCGTCCCCGGCGCCCATGACCGTGGAAAAGCTCCGCGCCTGGCTGCGTGACTGGGTTATCGCCACCACCGGTCTGCCGGCGGAGGAGATCACCGATGATAAGCCGATGGAGAACTTCGGGCTCTCCTCCCGCGATGCTGTCGTCCTCTCCGGCGAACTGGAGAACCTGCTGGACGTGGACCTCGAGGCAACCATCGCCTATGAGTACCCGACCATCAATGCGCTGGCCAAGCGCCTGATCGAGGGGGAGGACCGCGCCACCCGCGCCACCGCCGCCAACTCCTCCCAACGTCGCCTCGGCGGCGGCGCCACCCAGGGTCCGGGCACCCATGACATCGCCATCGTCGGTATGTCCGCCCGTTTCCCGGGGGCGGGAAACCTGGAGGAGATGTGGCAGCTGCTGGTTGAGGGCCGTGATGGTCTGGGTGAGCTGCCCATCGGCCGTTGGAGCGAATACGCCGGTGACCCGGTGATGAGCCGGAAGATCGAGGACACCAAAACCACCGGTGGCTACCTCAAGGACATCGCCAGCTTCGACACCGAGTTCTTCGGCCTTTCCCCGCTGGAGGCGGCGAACATGGACCCGCAGCAGCGGATCATGCTCGAGCTGACCTGGGAGGCCCTGGAGAACGCCCACCTTCCGGCGAACCAGCTGCGCGGTGAGTCGGTGGGTGTCTTCTTCGGCTCCTCCAACAATGACTACGGCATGATGATCGCCGCGGACCCCGAGGAGGCGCACCCCTATGCGCTGACCGGCACCTCCAGCGCCATCATCCCAAACCGGGTCTCCTACGCCTTCGATTTCCGGGGTCCCTCCGTCAGCGTGGACACCGCCTGTTCCTCCTCCCTGGTGGCGGTCCACCAGGCGGTCCGCGCGCTGCGCTCCGGTGATGCTGATCTGGCGGTCTCCGGTGGCGTGAACATCCTCGCCTCCCCCTTCGTCTCCACCGGTTTCGGTGAGCTGGGTGTGTTCAGCCCCACCGGCAAGATCCACGCCTTCTCCGATGACGCCGATGGTTTCGTGCGTTCCGATGGTGCCGGTGTCCTGGTGCTCAAGCGTGTTGAGGATGCCCTGGCCGACGGCGATGAGGTTCTCGCCGTGATCAAGGGCTCCGCCGTGAACTCCGATGGACGCTCCAACGGCCTGACCGCCCCGAACCCGGATGCCCAGGTAGATGTCCTGGAGCGCGCCTACGTGGACGCCGGTGTGGACCCGGCCACGGTGGACTATGTCGAGGCCCATGGCACCGGCACCATCCTGGGTGACCCGATCGAGGCCACCGCACTGGGTGCGGTGCTGGGCCGGGACCGCACCCTGGCCAGCCCCACCCTGCTGGGCTCCGCCAAGACCAACTTCGGTCACACCGAGTCCGCCGCTGGTGCGGCCGGCCTGATCAAAGTCGTCCTCGGCATGACCAAGGGGACCATCCCGCCCTCCCTGCACTACTCCGACCCCAACCGCTACATCGACTTCGATGCGGAGCGCCTGGAGGTCGTGGAGGACCCCCGGGAGTGGCCGGCCTACTCCGGCCGCAAGGTCGCGGGTGTCTCCGGCTTCGGTTTCGGTGGCACCAACGCCCATGTGGTGCTCGCCGAGTTCGCGGCCGAGGACTATGAGTCCACCGCCCGTGGCCGCGGCTCCCAGCTGCATGATGAGGAGAACCCCAACGCGGTGGCTCTGCCGGTCTCCGGTCTGCTGCCTTCGCGACGTCGTGAAGCGGCCGCCGTGCTCGCCGACTTCCTGGAGGGGCGCGAGGACCAGGATCTGGTGCCGCTCGCCCGCTCCCTGGCCGGCCGCAACCACGGCCGTTCCCGCGCGGTCATCCAGGCCGGCAATACCGAGGAGGCCGTGAAGCGCCTGCGCCAGGTCGCGGAGGGCAAGGTCAGTGTCGGCATCGCCGCCGCGGACTCCCCGGATCAGGCCGGCCCCGTCTTCGTCTACTCCGGTTTCGGTTCCCAGCACCGCAAGATGGCCAAGGACCTGATCGTTCTTTCGCCGCTCTTCGCCGCCCGCCTGCTGGAGCTGGATGAGCGGGTGGACTTCGAGTCCGGCTGGTCCATCATGGACATCATCAATGATGATGAGCAGACCTATGACACCGAGACCGCCCAGGTGGCCATCACCGCCATTCAGATCGCGCTGACCGACCTGCTCGCCGCCTATGGCGCGAAGCCGGCCGCCGTGATGGGCATGTCCATGGGTGAGATCGCCGCCGCCTACGCCGCCGGTGGGCTCTCCGCCAAGGACGCCATGCAGATCGCCTGCCACCGTGCCCGCCTGATGGGGGAGGGCGAGAAGTCCCTGCCCGAGGATCAGCTGGGTGCCATGGCGGTGGTGGAGCTCTCCACCGAACAGCTCACCGAGCTGACCGAAACTGTCGCGGAACTCGCCGGCATCGAGCCCGCGGTCTATGCGGGCCCAGGCATGACCACCGTCGGTGGCCCCCTACCGGCCGTCAAGACCTTGGTCGCCCGCCTCGAGGAGGAGGGCAAGTTCGCCCGCCTGCTCAACGTCAAGGGCGCGGGCCACACCTCCGCGGTGGAGCCCCTGCTCGGAGAGCTCGCCTTCGAGACCGCCGGCATTGAGCCGCAGCCGATCGAGATCCCGCTCTTCTCCTCCGTGGATGAGGGCACCGTCTACCAGCCGGGTGCCGTGGTCCACGACTCCGAGTACTGGCTGCGCTGCACCCGCCAGGCCGTTCAGTTCCAGGCGGCCACCGAGCAGGTTTTCGCCGCCGGCCACAATATCCTCGTCGAGATCGCCCCGAACCCGGTCGCGATCATGGGCATGATGAACACCGCCTTCTCAGTGGGCCGCGCCGACGCCCAGCTGCTCTACGTGCTCAAGCGCAAGGTCGATGCCGCGGACTCCATCCGCGAGCTGCTGGCCAAGCTCTACGTCGCCGGTGCCCCCGTTGACTTCGGCCTGCTCTATGGCGACGGGAAGCGTATCGATGCCCCGAACGTCCGCTGGAAGCACCAGCGTTATTGGACCAACGCCCGCCCCTCTTCCGGTGGGGCGACCCGCCTGCCCGGCATCAGGGTCACCCTCCCCGGTGGTGCGGTGGCCTTCGCCGCCTCCGCCGAGCTGGCACCCTCCGCACTCGCCGTGCTGGAGGCCGCCGCCGCGGAAGCCCTGCCCGGCTCCCAGCTGGTGGCCTCCGAGGAGCACGGCACCCTGCCGCCCAATGGTGACCTGACCACCGTGGTCACCCGCAACCTGGGTGGCGCCTCCATCGCCGTCTATCACGTCGTCGATGAGCAGACCACCCTGGTGGCGGAGGGCTTCGCCGTCGGCTCCAACATCGACCTGGGTGGGCCCACCCCGAACCTGGGTGTGCAGTCCGTGGCACCTTCTGCCACCCCCACCACCGCAGAGGAATACAGCGACCTCACCGTTGAGGCGGTGCGCTGGGATCCGGCCTCGGGTGAGTCGGTGGAGGACCGCATGAAGGCCATCGTGTCCGAGTCCATGGGCTATGACGTCGATGATCTGCCGCGCGAGCTGCCCCTGATCGACCTCGGCCTGGACTCCCTGATGGGCATGCGCATCAAGAACCGCATTGAAAATGACTTCCAGATCCCGCCCCTGCAGGTCCAGGCGCTTCGCGACGCCTCGGTGGCCGATGTGGTCACCATGGTTGAGGCCCAGGTCGGGGGCCGCACCGCGGTTGCCACCGAAGCACCGGTCGAGGCCCCGCAGGTTCCTTCTGAGGTGGACGCCTCCCTGCCGCCCACCGCCGGTGAAGGTGTCGCCCCGGTGGAGGCCGCGGAATCTGCCGGCGTGGGGGTGGCCCCGCGTGATGCCTCCGAGCGTGCCGTCTTCGGCACCTGGGCAGGTATCACCGGCAAGGCCACCGCAGGCGTGACCAGCCCGCTGCCCAAGATCGACGAGGCCACCGCCACCGAGATCGCGGAGCGCCTCAGTGAGCGCGCCGGCCTGACGATCAGTACCGAACAGGTGCTGGCCGCGGAAACCCTGGAACCCCTGGCTGACCTGGTCCGTGAGGGTTTGGAAACGGAGGTGGAGGGCAATATCCGCGTGCTGCGGGCCCGCCCCGAAGGTTCCACCGCCCCCTCGGTCTTCCTCTTCCACCCGGCCGGTGGCTCCTCCGTGGTCTACCAGCCGCTGATGCGTCGCCTGCCCGCCGAGATCCCGGTCTATGGTGTGGAACGTCTGGAGGGCGGTCTGGAGGAAAGGGCCGCCCAGTACCTCGAGGAGATCAGCACCTACTCCGCCGGTCAGCCGGTGGTGCTCGGCGGCTGGAGCTTCGGTGGTGCCCTGGCCTATGAGGTGGCCGAGCAGCTGCGTGGGACGGATGTCGAGGTCGCCCTGATCGCGCTGCTGGACACCGTCCAGCCGGCGAACCCGATCCCGGACACCATCGAGGAAACCAAGAAGCGTTGGGAGCGTTACTCCGCATTCGCGGCCAAGACCTACGGCCTGGAGTTCGACGTCCCCTATGAGCTGCTGGAAACCGCCGGTGAGGAAGCCCTGCTGGCCATGCTGGAGCAGTTCCTGGGCAGCACGGATGCCGCCGCCCACGGCATTTCGGCCGGTGTGCTGGAACACCAGCGCGCCAGCTTCGTGGACAACCGCATCCTGGACACCGTCGACTTCGCCCGCTGGGCGCAGGTGAAGGTCCCGGTGCTGCTCTTCCGCGCGGAGGGGATGCACGCGGGTGCCATTGAGCTGGAGCCGAACTACGCCGAGATTGACCCGGACGGCGGTTGGTCGACTATTGTCGATGAACTGGACATCATTCAGCTCCCCGGTGATCACCTGGCCATCGTGGATGAACCCGCCATCGGTACGGTGGGTGCTCACCTGGCACGCCGGATCAACGAGTTCTAGGAGGCGGTCCCCGCCCTCCGCGCCGGGACCCCCGCTGGCTCTTGAGCCTGGGGGGGGACGGTGCAGGACAGGGGAACGAGAATGCACAGAATGGAGATGGAGTAGAAGTGACAGCCAGCACGACCGCGGAGAAGCTCGCGGACCTGCGCGCCCGCCTGGAGAAGGCCCAGGACCCGGGTAGTGAACGGGCACGTGCCCGCCGCGATGAGGCTGGCCGCTCCACTCCGAGACAGCGCATCAACCGCCTCCTCGACGAAGGCACCTTCATGGAGGTCGGCGCCCTGGCCAAGACCCCGGGCGACCCGGAGGCCCTCTACAGCGATGGTGTGGTCACCGGCTACGGCCGGATCGACGGCCGCCCCGTCGCCGTCTACGCCCATGACAAGACCGTCTACGGCGGTTCCGTGGGCGTCACCTTCGGACGCAAGGTCTCCGAGGTCATGGACATGGCCATCCGCATCGGTTGCCCCGTCATCGGCATCCAGGATTCCGGTGGCGCCCGCATCCAGGATGCGGTGACCTCCCTGGCCATGTACTCCGAGATCGCGCGACGCCAGATGCCCCTGTCGGGCCGTTCCCCCCAGATCTCCATCATGCTGGGCAAGTCCGCCGGAGGTGCGGTCTACGCCCCGGTGACCACCGACTTCGTCATCGCCGTGGACGGCGAGACCGAGATGTATGTGACCGGACCGAATGTGATCAAGGAGGTCACCGGCGAGGAGGTCACCTCCGCGGAACTCGGTGGCGCCCGGCAGCAGGAACTCAACGGCAATATCACCGCCGTCCTGGCCGATGAGAATGAGGCCTTCGACTACGTCCACGAGCTGCTGGAGCACCTCCCGTCCACCTGCTGGGATGAGGCGCCGGTCTTTGCGGCCCCCACCGATGAGGAGGTGGCTGAAGACGTGGATCTGGACACCTTCATGCCGGATGACACCAATGCCGGTTACGACATGATGGATCTGCTGGCCCGGGTCGGTGATGATGAGAACCTGGTGGAGATCCAGCCGAACTATGGCCCGAACCTGATCACCGCCTTCGGCCGCATCGACGGCAAGGCGGTGGGCTTCGTGGCCAACCAGCCCCTGCAGTTCGCGGGCTGCATCGATGCCGACGCCGCCGACAAGGGGGCGCGTTTCATCCGCACCTGCGATGCCTACAACATCCCCATCGTCTTCGTCGTGGACACCCCGGGCTATCTGCCGGGTGTGGAGCAGGAGCGTTCCGGCCTGATCCACCGTGGCGCCAAGCTGGCTTTCGCCGTGGTGGAGGCCACCGTGCCGAAGGTGACGCTGATCGTGCGTAAGGCCTACGGCGGTGCTTATGCGGTGATGGGCTCGAAGAACCTCTCCGGTGACATCAACCTGGCCTGGCCCACCGCCCAGATCGCCGTGATGGGTTCCGCCGCTGCCGTGGTGATGATCCAGGGCAAGCAGCTGGACGCCGCCCCGCCGGAGCAACGCGCGTACCTGAAGAAGGTCTTCATGGACTTCTATGATGAGAACATGACCAGCCCCTATGTGGCGGCGGAACGGGGCTTCATCGATGCGATGATCCAGCCCCGGGAGACCCGCCTGGCCTTGCGTCGTGCGCTGCGACAGCTGGAGACCAAGCGGGAGGAAGACCTGCCGAAGAAACACGCCATCTCCCCTCTCTAGCTACCTCAGGGTGGTGGGGAGAATCTCCGGGAAACGCCGGATCCCACGGGAAATTCCTTTCTGAGCAGGAATTCCCCGTGGTTTTTTACTGCCCGCCCTAGTTGTTCCACCCTTGTTTCCGGGGTTGTTCCGGTTTGTTTCAGGGTTGTTCCACCGCGCGCCTGCCCCTGAGTGGGATGTCTGAATATCATGTCCTCATCTCCGCTGAGCTGCGGCTTTCTCCCCTTGGGCAATAGGTGCGGGATGCTGCTCCACCTCAGCCCGGAATAATAAAGTTGCAGGTCAGCCGCTTAGGGTGCCCCAACTTTTGGGGTCTGTGGGCTCTTTCCCTGCCCGGGTGATAATGGGATTTGTTTATCACCCCACCTGAGTCTTCTGGATTCTGTCCCAGATATCCGGCCGGTCTGATTCCTGATCCCGGTCGGCCCTGGGCATCCCAGCTCGAGATCTCCCTCCTGGAAAGGCCATTCCGATGCGCCTTCTTTCCTGCCGTTCTAACTCAGTCCAGAGTCCCTGGAATGCCACCACCCCACCCCCGGTGGTGCTGCGAATCCACACGCAGGTGGACTGCCGGTTGGAGTGGGAGTGGGGAGAGCTGGCAGCTGCTACTTCCCGGGGTTTCGGGGCGCGCCCCTCCTATGCCCTGAGTTGGTTCCGGGAGTTGGGGAAGGGACAAATGTCGGTGGCCACCCTGCATCGCGGGGGTCAGCTCGTGGGACTGCTACCGCTGCACCGCCGTCGCCGCATGGGGTTGACGGTTCACCGTTGGTTAGGTCACGGCCTAGGCACGGTCGGGGAGGGGTTGTTCCACTCCCCGGGGGATGCGAAGACCCTCCTGGCAGGTCTGCGGCGGCGGGGCATGCTGCTCGAACTGACCCACCTGTGTGAGGACTCCCCACTATTTGCCGCGGTGCAGGAGGATCCCGGCTGGCACAGTAATTTCCACCTCGATGAGTACTGCCCGGTGATTGATCTTCCCGCCGGGACCCGGGCTGCCACGTTGCGCAGCACCAAGACCCTGGGGCAGTTGCGTCGCGCCCGGGCCAGGGTGGAGAAGGAACATGGGGCAGTGGGGTTCCAGGTGCTGCAGACCCCGGCGGAGTTCCAGGGGAGCTGGTCGGAACTGGCCCGGGTGGCGCAGGTGGCCCGGGCCGCTGATCCAGATGAGCGCAGTAATCTCTTCGATGGGGAATATGCGGCCTTTGCCCGGTATTTCCTGAACGGGGAGGCCGCGTCCGGGAATCTCTGCGTCCTCGGGATTCAGGTGGGCGGGCGGTGGGTAGGTTTCCAGGTGCTGTTGTGTACGGCGGGAAAGGCGGAACTCTGGTTCACCCGCTATGACCCGGATTTCTCCGCCCTCAAACCCGGGCACCAGATCATCGAGTATCTCTGTGATCATCATGAGGAACTCGGGATCGACACCTTCGACACGATGATCGGGCGTAATGCCTATAAGGGGGAGTGGGCCACCTCTGGTTATGAGGTGGGCACCCTGATCGCCGTCCCGGCCCATCTGCGGGGAGCCCTGGGTCTGCTGCAGGGAATCAACGGGGGTTATGACCTTATCCGGGAGGGCGCCGGCAGGTTGCGGAATTCCAGCCGGGGAGCAGCTTTAAACGGAGTCTGAACTTCCATTTCTCCTGGGGGAGGAATTTTCTCAGGATTGGTCGTGGCCCAGGTCTGGGGGGAATTAACTCTTCACCCTAAAACTAAGAATTTCCTTTGCTCCTGCTCGTGGGGTTGAGGGGATTGATATTTGGCCAAAATTTCAGCATTTATGCAGTTAAAACGAATTGAATCTCAATACCACCAATTCAGTGCCCCTGAATTTTGGGGCTGCAATAAGGGGTGCTTTAAGTGGTGTTTTTATATAATTTTAAGGCTATATTGTGTTCAATAGTGTTGATGGTCACATACGAATGAATCCTGGATCAGCGGTTCACCCCACTGATCGCCGGGGGACCGTCTCCTTTGAGCTTCTTCCCCTCCGGAAAGGTTTCGGCCCATGAGCCTCAGCCCCAGCCCACCCCGTTTCCTTTTCATCAACGAAAATATCGGTGGCCACCGCACCGTCCACGCCTCCTTCAGGCGGATCTTCGCGGGGCGCGATGATGTCGAGGTGGAATTCATCGACGGTCAGGATCCCGGTTTGATCGGTCGCCTGCTGCGCGCGCCGGTTCCCCTGCTGGCCAGCTGGGACCTGGATCTGCAACCCCTGCGTGGCCAGCTGGTGCATTCCTGGAATATGCGCCGCCGCGTCAGACGACGCCTGGCTGAGGGTGGCATTGACGCTGTCCACCTCTACACCCAGAACACCATGCTCGGTGGGGCCCGCCTGCTGCGTCAGATACCTACGGTGATCACGACCGACAGCACCGGCCGTCTCAACGTCTTCAGCATCCCCTACCGCACCCCGACCCGTTTCACCGCGGCCCTGAGCAAGCTGAACCCCATCTTCGAGCGCCCCGTGCTCAAATCCGCGGCAAAGGTTTTCGCCAACACCCGTAAGGTGGTTGATTCCCTCCACTCCGAGGACTACCTGATGCCGCCGGGCAGGGTGGAACACCTGGAGCTGGGCATCCATTCGCCCTACTTCACCCAACCCCTGCCGACCCGGGACGAGGCCGGGCGCCCCACCATCGTTTTCCTGGGCACCAGCCTGGAACGCAAGGGCGGCAATCTGTTGTTGGAGATCTGGCGGGAGGAACTCCGGGAGAAAGCTGATCTGACCCTGGTGACCCTGGAGGAACTACCCGCGGAACCGGGACTGCGGGTGATCAATGACCTCAAGCCGGGGGAGGGGCGGCTCTGGGAGATTCTGGCGGAGGCGGACCTCATGTGCTTTCCCTCCACCATCGACCAGGCCCCCAATGTCATCCTGGAGGCCATGGCCGCCGGCCTGCCGGTGATTGCCCACCCCAATGGGGCGATCCCGGAGATGGTCCTGGAAGGTGAGACCGGGTATCTGGTGGACTGCCACCAACGGGAACCCGTCGCCGCCGCCCTCCACCGACTGATCGATGATCCGCAGCTGCGCACCCGACTCGGCAGGGCTGGCCATGAGCGGGCCCGGGAACGCTATAACCTCAGCGATTCCACCGAGGTCATCGTGCAGGCGCTTATCGACGCCGCGCAGCAGGAGGCATCCCCTGAAACTGCCGCAATGACCGGGAATGCGAACCCCAGCAAGGTGGCGAAACACTTCGAAATCCACGGCACCCTGAGCCCCCGACTGCGGATGGAGTGGGAGGAACTGGCAGCCCGGCGCGGCACCCGTTTTTCCTCCCGCCCCGCCTATGCCTGGACCTGGTTTGAAACCCTGGGGAAGGGGGAGCTCGCCTTGGCGACCCTGCACCGTGATGGCCGCCTGGTGGCGCTGTTGCCGCTGCATAGTCGTCGTCGGCTGGGGATCACCGTCCACCGTCTGCTCGGGCATGGCCTGGGGACCATCGGTGAGGCGCTGGCCGCAGATGCCGAGGCGTTGAAGGATTTGGTGGCCGGGTTACGGCAGCAAGGTGTGTTACTTGAGCTGACCCATGTGCCGGAGGACTCTCCACTGCTGGCGGAACTACTCGTCGGGGACGGATGGATGGTGGACTACCAGCGGGATGAGACCTGCCCGGTGATGATGCTGCCGGAGGGTAGTACCGCCCAGGATCTTCGCAGCAAAAAGACCCTGAAGCGCCTGCGTGTCTCCCGGGACGCCATCTCCCGGGATCATGGCCCGGTGGAATTCGGGGTGATCCGCACTCCGGCTGGGTTGGCTGCCTGCTGGCCGGAGATCATCGCGGTCACCAAGGCTGCCCGCGAAGCCGATGAGGAGAACAAACTTAACCTCCTGGCCGGAGAATACAGTGAGTTCGGCCGCCGTTTCCTAGGGGAGGAGGCAGAGAGCGGGAATCTGCTCCTGCTCCTGTTGCGGGTGGACAGGAAACTGGTGGCGGTGGAGGTGCAGTTACGCACCGGCCAGCGGGAGGAGGCCTGGTACATCCGTTATGATCCGGCCTTCGCCAAACTCGCGCCGGGCCATCAGCTGCTTGAGTTCCTGGCGGATAACCATGATGAACTGGGTGTCTATGAGTCTGACCAGATGATCGGCACCAGCAGCTACAAGATGGACTGGCAGAACGCCACCTATGAGGTGGGTACTGTCTGTGCCTCCCCGAGAGAACATTCCTGGCAGCTGCCGCTGGCCCGTGGCATCCGTTTCGCCAGCGCCGGTGCACACCAGCAATACCGTGAGATCCAGCCCAAACTCGCTACTCTGACCGGAAAGTTACGCTGATGGACACCATTGACCGCAGAGCCCGGGGAGAAACCTCGGAGGCAGAGACCTCGGTTCTCGGGGAACGGTTCACCCTGCACGGCACCCTGAGCCCCCGACTGCGGATGGAGTGGGAGGAACTGGCAGCCCGGCGCGGCACCCGTTTTTCCTCCCGCCCCTCCTATGCCTGGACCTGGTTTGAAACCCTGGGGAAGGGGGAGCTCGCCTTGGCGACCCTGCACCGTGATGGCCGCCTGGTGGCGCTGTTGCCGCTGCATAGTCGTCGTCGGCTGGGGATCACCGTCCACCGTCTGCTCGGGCATGGCCTGGGGACCATCGGTGAGGCGCTGGCCGCAGATGCCGAGGCGTTGAAGGCCCTGATGTCGCAGTTGAGAGAAGCCAGGTTGGTGCTGGAACTGACCCATGTTCCGGTGGGGTCTCCGCTGCTGGCGGAGTTGCGCGCCGATGCGGGCTGGCAGGTCCACTACCGGCAGGATGACCACTGTCTGGGCATGAAACTTCCCGCCGGGACCCGTGCCCGGGATCTACGCAGTGCCAAAACTCTCTCCCACCTGCGTCGGGCACGCACCAGGGCCGAGCAGAAATTCGGGCCACTGGAGTTCGTGGTGATCCGCAGTGTGGCAGAACTGGACCGGCACTGGGCTGAGATGGTTCGCCTCAGCGAGGCCGCCACCGAGCAGGACAGAGTCAGGCGGCTTAATCTGCTGGGTCCGGAACACCTGGAATTTTCCCGCCGTTTCCTCACCTGGGAAGCGGAGCAGGGAAATTTATTCGCCGTGGCTGTGCTGTTGGACAAGGTGATGGCCGGTTGTGCGTTGCAATTGCAGAGCGGAAATCTGGCGGAGGGGTGGTTCACCCGTTTCGACCCGGAGTTCGCTGCCCTGCGACCCGGTCATCAGCTCATCGAGCACCTCGTTGATATTCATGATGCGGAAGGCATCACCCATGTGGACATGATGTTGGGCAGAAATGCCTATAAGGAAGAGTGGGAGAACTGCGATTATGCGGTGGGCACCGTATTCGCTGTCCCCCGGTGTAAATCCTGGCAGCTACCGGCGGCCCGCCTCATCCGGGGTGTCAGTGAGAAAGTCCATGGGCAGTTGGCTCAGTTCCGACCCAGGTTGAGCAACCTCCTCGGGAAGCGACGCTAATGGCCACCGTCGATCGTCAGGAACGGGTGTCAAGCCCTGAAGTTGAGAGTTCGGCAGCTGTATCCGCCGTGGCGGAGAATCAGAACCGTAGTGAGAACCGGCAGCTTTTCAACAGTTCCACCGCCATGATCATTGGCCGGCTGGGTACGGCGGTGCTGGGATGGGCCGGCAGCGTGATCATCGCGCGCACCTTGAGTGGTGATGACTGGGGTCGTTATTCCTTTGTCTTCGCACTGCTCGGCATCCTTGAGGTGGTCACCGATCTCGGGGTGGGCAGGGTGGTTCTGGCCCGGTTGAACTCCGGGAAAGCGGAGGAAGTGTCGAAGCTGGCGGGTTCCTTCATTGTGCTGCGCATTATGTTGGGCCTGCTCGGTTATCTGCTGGCGGTGGGTTATGCCTACTTCACGGGTCTTTCCCCCTTGGTGGTCACGGCTGCGGCTCTGGCTGGCACCACGGTGATGCTGGCAACCCCGGCCAATGCCTTCTTCGTGCTCTACCAGAGCAAACTCCGCCTGACCTACACCGCTTTCTGGGATATTGCCGGTCAGGTGGTGCAGTTCCTGCTGATTGTGTTGGTGGCGCATTTTCAACCGGTGCTGCTGGCTTTCCTGCTGCCGGCGATCGCCCGGGAGGTGGTGATTTTCCTGGGTAGGGGAGCGGGTATCCCGTGGCTCTACCCCAAGGAGTTCCGGCCCTCCTTCCGGCAGCCCTTCGCCTACTGGGGTGAGATGCTGCGGGAGGCTCTGCCGATCTCCATCGGTTTTGCGCTGTTGACCGCCCTGGAGCGGATCGACATGCTGATGTTGCAGCGCCTGGACACCTATGAGGCGGTCGGGTTATATGCCATCGGCTATAAATTCTCGGATCTGCTGGCACTGGTGGTGGGTGCTCTGGCGGTGCCTTTCACCACGGTGCTGGTCAAGGCCTGGCCGGATCATCCGGAGCAGTTCCGCACCCGGGTATATCAGCCCCTGGCGGTGGCGATCCTGCTGGGTGGCCTGGCCACGGTGCTGTTCTGGTCGGCAGGTAAAACAGTGATCGTGCTGCTCTACGGACAGGAGTTCATCGGTTCGGCTTATGCGGCCTCCCTGATGGTCACCGGTTCCGCACTGAATGGTTTCACCTTCATCGTGATCGCAGCCCTGGTGGCGGCACGCAAGCTGAGGATCTTTCCGCTGATCGCGCTTTTCGGCCTGGGGTTGAATATCGGGTTGAACTTTGTGCTCATTCCGCTGCTGTCGATCAACGGTGCTGCCCTGGCCACCCTGTTCACCCAGGTGGTGATGCTGCTGGCGATGTTGCTGCTGCTGCAGTTCAGCCTGCAGATCCCCCGGGTCGCGCCCTGGGGGCTGCTGCTGCGGCAGGTGCTGGTGGTGAGTGCGGTTGCGGTGCCCGCCCATCTCCTGGTCACTGAGCTGGGGCAGAACTGGGTGCTGGTGGCGCTCGGTGCGGCACTCAGTTACCTGCTGATTTCGGCGGTGGCGGAAAGACGGGGCAGTCAGGTGTTGTGGCAACGGATCCGCCAGGCGAGCGGGAAATAAGTAGCAGGAATCCAGGAGAAGAAGCATGACCATGACAATGCCCAGTTTTACCCCGGCCAGAACCAGGCTCGGCACCTCCGCGGTGGTGCTGGCCTACCACGACATCATCGCCGATGAGGACCTGCCCTATGAATATGCGGTGAGGGTGTCCACCTTCCGCCACCAGCTTCAGCTCGCTCAGCGGTGGGGCTATGAGTTCGTCCATTTCTCGGAACTGAATGAACGCCTGCGGCGGGGGGAGTCCGTGGCAGGTCTCATGGCGATCACCTTCGATGATGCCCTGGTGGGGGTGTACCGTCATGCCCTGCCGGTCCTGGTTGAGCTGGGTCTGCCCTGGACTCTGCTGCCGGTCACTGATCATCTGGGGGTGCATCCCCCCTGGTGGGAGCCCGCTGCGCGCACCATGACCCTGGATGAGATCCGGGCGGCGGTGGCCGCCGGCGCTCAGCTGGCCGGGCACAGCAGCACCCATCTCTCCCTGCCTCAGATGTCACCTACCCGGGTGGCTGCGGAGCTGCTGCATTCCCGGGAGCTGCTCAGCCGCTGGGGTGGGCGCCAGGTCCAGGATTTCTGTTATCCCTTCGGCCACCAGAACCCCTGGGTGCGCTGGCAGGTCCGGGATTCTGGTTATCGCAGTGGCTGGACCTTCACCAATGGTCGTTGCCACGGTGGGGATGATCCCTTCCTCTATCGCCGGATGGCCATGACCGAGGAACTCAGTGGCCTGCGCTGGGCAAAATTTCTGCTGCGCCCCCGGTGGAGCTGGCCGGCCCCGGCCGACCTTTCCGGGGAGGTGTGGTCATGATCGCGGTGCTCGCCACCCTCGCCTTATGTCTGCTGACCTTCCTGCTGGGGGTCAGACGCCCCCAATGGGGCCTGTTGACCATAGCCACCCTGGTGCCCTTTGATGGGGTGCTCTATATCGCCCCCATGCTGCTGGAACCCTGGAAGGAGTTGGCGGTGCTGACAGTGGCTCTGGCTGCCTGCATCGCACCCCGGAGTCGGGACCGGGTCACGCTGGTTCCCTGGTTGCCGCTGGCCGGTGTGCTGGTGCTCTACGGAAGTCTCTCCGGTGTGCTGGTGCTGGGTATTGCCGCCGCATTCCCGATCAAGATCGCCTACTTCTACCTGATCCCGGTGCTGATCTGCTGCTTTTTCCCCTTCACCCGCCGGGACAAGGATCTGCTGATCAGCCTGCTGCTGGGCACCGGCCTGGTCACCGCGCTCTTCGGCTTGTGGCAGCAGGTGGTCGGGGGGTGGGCCTTAGCGGACCTGGGTTATGAATGGAATGAGCACATCCGCACCACTGGGCCGCTGCTGCGTAGTTTCTCCACCTTCAATCAACCCTTCCCCTTCGCTTTCTTCATGATGCTGGTGTTGGTGATGGGGGTGGCTGTGGCACTGGCTGAACCGGACCGCTGGCGTTCCCGGATCTTCTGGCTGGTCTCCCCGATCCTGCTTGTCGGCATGGCCTCCTCGGTGGTGCGGGCCGCACTCATCGGGCTGCTGGCGGCTCTGCTGGTGCTCGGGGTGGTGATGTACCGCTGGATCCTGCAGCTCCTCGCCGGGTTCCTCGGGCTTGTCGTGCTGGTGCTGCCCCTGGCATTCCTGGCGGATCAGGAAGGGCGGTTGGCGGCGATGTTCTCCGCCACCAGCCTCCTGGACCGCGGCGGGCACTGGACCCAGACCCTGCCCCAGATGCTGGTTCACCCCTTCGGCATGGGACTGGGCACCACCGGTTCCTCCGCGGAGCGGGTGACGGAACTCTCCGGTTCCCTGCAGGGGGTGTACCAACCCGATAACCAGTACCTGAAGATCGGCCTGGAGCTGGGACTACCCGGCCTGGTGCTCTATGCGCTGGTGATCGGCATCGCCATGATGGTGCTGCACCGCCTCATCCGGATCCAGCAGGACCCCCTGGAACGGGCCTTCACCATCGGCACGTTGGCGATGCTGGTGGCAGCCCTGGGGTCCGCCATCTTCGCCACTTACCTGGAGATCTTCCCCCTCGACTTCTACTTCTGGCTGCTCCCCGCAGCCGCCGCCGGTGTGAGCCGGACCGCCGCACCTCAGGTTGGCGGGTGGATACCGCGGCGTCGCCAAGCACAACCCGCTTGACGACGCCCCCCAACCGCCCCACCGTCTCCCCCCCCGACCACGCAGCATCCCCTGAAAGGTCCTAGCGCATGTCAGATAGAAACCCGCCGGTCCCCGCACCCCTGAACCTCGGACTGATCTTCACCGCTTTCCGACGCGCCCTGCCAGCCGCCCTGCTCGCCGCCCTGCTCACCGGGGGGATCACCGCTGCCGCCCTCACCCAGGTGCCGGAAGAATATGAGGTGAGCACCCAACTCTCCCTGGGCCACCCCGGGGACATCGAAAGTGACCCCGAGATTCTGGCGAACCTGGTGCCGCTGTTCAGCCAGATGATCAGTGACAACCAGACCCGGGAGGCCGTCCAGGAGACCACCGGGGTGGCTGAGCCCAAGCTCAGTAGCGCCGAAACCAGCGTCGCCGGGGTGGTCACCCTCAACACCCGGGGGGAGAGCGAAACCCAGGCCAAAGCCATCGCAGATGCGGTGGTGGCCTCCCTGCAGACCCGCGGCACCCAGATCTACAATGACTCCATCGCCGCCCTGGAGACGGAAACCAACCGACAGACCGAGGCCCTCCGGGAACAGATCAACCAGCGCCGGGCCGCCGATCCGGAAGCCGATGTCTCGGAACTGGAAACGGCCATCCTCATCGCCCTGGAAGAAAGCCGGGCCGCCGGAATCCAGAACATCCAACCGATGGTGCTCTCCCAATCCGATAATGCGGGCCAGGCGGTATGGCCGCTCCCCCTGGCCACCTCCCTGGTCGCAGCCCTGCTGGCGCTCCTCCTGGTCGACTTCGCCCTGGGCATCTGGTTCCTGCGGCGACGCAGCCGCGCCGACTCCCTCTGGCTGAGATCCCTCGGGCAACGTCTGGGGGCCGACACCGAGCTGGCCCACGGTGGCAACGGTCTGACCCCCAAAGCCGAGGCGCGGGCCGCCGCCGCCCTCTCCCGCGGTAAAGAGGTGCTGATCCTCGGGGACGTCGAACTCGGTGACGCCTTCCACGCCTATGAGGAGGACCGGATCCACACCGTCAGCTGGCGGGACCGCTGGTGGCGGGAGGTTTCTCCGGCCGCACTCGGCCTGGGCATCGTCGTGATCGAACAGGGAGATAAACAAGCCCGCCACGCCAGCATCGCAGCGGACCGGCTCACCGAAAGTGGAGTCCCCACCTATGTGGCACTCCGCAGCAAGAAAAGAAATGAGAAATAGATGACCCCCAAGATTGCACTCGTCCATGAACGGTTCACCGATATCGCCGGCAGTGAACACGTGGTGGCCGAACTGGCCGCCCAATGGCCCCAGGCCAAGATCCACGTCCCCTTCGCCCGCCCCGAAGGAATCCCCGGGGGCCTGCTGGACAGAGTGGAAACCAGCTCCCTCCAACCCCTCTACAAAGCCCTCGGCAAACGCAGTTACGCACCCCTGCTGCCCCTGGTGCCCTCCGCCATGAAACACGGCACCCTGCGGAAAAGCGAGGCAGATGCCGTGGTGATCAGCCACCACGCCTTCGCCCTGGCCGCCCTCGCCGCAGTGGACGCCCCCTCCGTGGCCTACGTCCACTCCCCGGCGCGCTGGGCCTGGGACGACACCTTCCGCCGTGATGAAGCCAGCGGAACCCTCAACACCCTCGCCCTGAAAGCCCTGGCCAACCGGGCGCGGGCCAACGAGAGCAGATATGCCCCCAAGGTCACCACCGTGGTGGCCAACTCCACCGCGGTCCGGGAGCGCATCGAAAACTGGTGGCACCGGGAGGCCACCGTGGTCCACCCACCCGTCGACCTCTCCTTCTTCACCCCTGACCCGGCGTTAAAGAAAGAGGACTACTTCATCATGGTCGGCCGCATGGTGCCCTATAAGCAGGTACCGCTCGGGGTGAGGGCGGCGGTGCGCGCCGGGGTCCGCCTGATCGTCGTCGGAGAAGGCCGGGACCTGGGGAGAGCCAGAGCGGTGGCGGGACCCAATGTGGAGTTCCGGGGTCGTCTACCGGGTAAGGAGATGCGGGACCTGATACGTGGGGCCAGGGCCCTGCTGATGCCCGGGGAAGAGGACTTCGGCATCGTGCCGGTGGAGGCCATGGCCTGTGGTACCCCGGTGATCGCCCTCGGGCGGGGCGGAGCCCTCGACACCGTCCGCCCCGGGATCTCCGGTCTGCTGGTGGACGGGGAGACGGAGCAGGAGGTGGTGGAAAATCTGGCGGAGACGATGAAGAACTTCCGGGATGACACCTTCACCACCCCGACCCTGGTGGACTGGGCGCAGCGCTTCTCCCCGACGGAATTCCGCCGGCAGATGGACGGGCTGGTCACCGCGGTGCTCTGAGCCCCACCCCAGGCAGCCGCAGTTCCAGGAATGACGAAGCTCCAGGCATGACGAAACCCCCTCACCCCCATCCTGTGAAACACGAGGTGGAGCAGAGGGGGACCTGAAATGTTCTGACCCAGATTCCTAGAGCAGCTCCCGGTAGACCCGTGCGGTGGCCAGCGCCGTGGCCTGCCAGTTCAACCAACCCACCCGCTCCGCGGCGCAGCGGCGCAGCTCGGCACGGGCGGGAGAATCCTCCAGCAATGACATCAGGGCCTCCCGCCACACCTTCGGATCCAGGCCACTGACCACCACCGCACCCTTGCCCACCGCCTCGGGGATACCACCCACCGCGCTGGCCACCACAGCGGCACCACAGGCCATCGCCTCCACCGGGGGCAACCCGAAACCCTCATAGCTGGAGGCATAGGCCACCACATGAGCAGCCCGGTAGAGTGCCGGAATATCCGCCAGATCCACATAACCCAGCCCCAGGGAACCGGCGGGACGATCCGGACCATCGGTCCGCCCACCCGCCAACACCAGGGGAATACCGGAACCCTCCAGGGCCGCGTTGACAACCTCCGGCTTCTTCCGTGGCTCCAAGGTGCCCAACTGCAACACAAAACGCTCCGGCAGACGATATTTCTCCCGGACCGCGGCCACCGCCTCCTCCGAAGGCACCCGCGCCCAGGGGGCGGGTGCCAACGGAGTCACCGTGGACTCCCGGCCCAACAAAGCCTTCACCCGCTCAGCGGTGAAATGGGACACCGAGATGATCACATCTGCCCTGCGAATACTGCGCCTGAGCAAAAGCTGCTCACCCCGGGCCCGCACCCTCGACATCGCCCAGGGGGTGTCAAACGCCGACATATCATGCACCGTGGACACCGTCGGGCAGCGCTGCGCGATCGGCAGATCCACATCCAGGCCATGGAAGAGCATGGCCCGGCGCACCGGAAGCAGACCCTGGAAGGCACGCCGGGCCCCGGAGCTGGGGGTGTGAGCCAAGGGCAGGACACTATCGGGGAGTTCCCCGGCGGCGTCCTCCTGAACCACCGCAGCCAGAGGTGGAAGTTCCCTGATCCGGGAGAGTGCCCGGATCAGTTCCCGCTGGTAGGTCTGCACTCCGCTGCCATTGGGCCGTAGGGCCAGTGCCCCGAATATCAGGTGGTCATGGTCGAGGGGAATCATCAGCCTCCGCTTCCCTTGAATACCGCGATGAAGGTGAGCATCAGGATTTTGGCGTCCAACCAGGGGGACCAGTTCTCGATGTAGTAGTTGTCGTAGAGCACCCGCTCCTTGATGCTGGTGTCACCACGCAGCCCATTGATGGCGGCCCAGCCGGTCAAGCCGACTGGGACCCGGTGCCGGGCATCATATCCGGGGATTTCCAGAGCGAACTTGTCCACGAAGTAGGGGCGTTCCGGGCGGGGACCCACCAGGGCCATGTCACCCCGGAAGACATTGTAGATCTGGGGCAGTTCATCCAGGGAGAACTTCCGCATCATCGCACCCAGGGGGCGGAGTCGTTTATCACCGGCGATATTCCACTGGGAATCCGACTCATTGGGATCCGCGGGGGTCAGGGTCCGGAATTTCAGCAGCTCGAAAGGTGCTCCGTCCAACCCGATCCGGGTCTGGCGGAAGAGCACCGGGGCATCCGGGGTGTCACGTTTGACCAGCAGGGACAGCATCCCCAGCAGCGGGGAGAGGGCGATCAGGGCGATGCCGCTGACCAGGATGTCGAAGGGGCGTTTGCAGAACCAGGTCAGGGAGCGGAAAGCCGCCCGGGAGACATGGCGTAGGGGGATTGCCCCGATCATCTCGGTGGATTCGTCCCGGTTGTGATATTCCGGCAACCGGGGAATGAGGTAGAGCTCTGCGTCTTCCCGGATGCAGGAACGCAGCACCCGCAGAAGCTTCTCGTCGTCATAGCAGCCGAAGGCGATGATCACGGTGTTCGCCCGGTAGCGGCGGATCAGGTCCGGCAGGTTGGAATCCAGGGGTTGGAGCGCTACCCCGGGGATCCCGGGGCCGGGTTCCTCCTCATTGTGGAGCACAGCCACGGGGTGAAGCCCGAACTTCGGGGAATTCACCAGGTTCTGTGTCAGCTCCCGGGCCAGTTCCCCGGAACCGAGGATCAGGGTGCGACTGAGCAGCTCGGGCTTCTGTGAGCGTCGGATACGCAGGAACACCGAGACGGTGATCTTGGAGAGCAGCAGGCCTCCCACGATCGCGAGGGAGAAGATCGCGTTGTCGGTGACCTCGGCTCCGGGGTGCAGCAGCGGGTAGACGATGAAGGGCGCGATGGTGCCGACCAGCAGCAACCGGGGAAGATCATCCAGCACCGAGATGGAGAGGCGGAAACGGTAGAAGTGGGGCACCGACATCAGGAAGAGGGTGATTCCCAGGGCGTTTAATACGGGGAGAGAGTCGGTGAGCAGCAGGCAGACCATGAAGACCACGAAGGCATCGCTCAGACGTTGCAGCGGGTCGGTGATCTGCCTGCCGAGCAGCACATACCACCGAGTGGAGGTGTGAATCTTCTGCAGCGAATTATTCAGCACAGTCTGTCGGGCCGAGGCGCCCGGATTTCCGGTGACCATATTAATTTTCCATGCCTTTACAGAGGTGATCCGCACAACCGGGAGAACCAGATGGGTGCCGCCGAGCGTGGGGGGAAGGCAGTTGGGTGAGCACTTTTTCTCCTATCATCCAAAAGCCGCGTGGGGGTGAAACGAAACTGAGACACCGAAATCTTCCTCGGGTTACAGCGAATCATCTGGGAAGGTGGAGTTGTCTGGGCTGGGCCTGCATTTCGGGTTCCGTGTCTCCGGACAGTGCCCTCCCAGGGTCAGGAATCCCCTGGGGGGAGCGGTGACCGCAGCGGGGAAACTACGGCAGATTCACGGTTCTGAGGACCCATGTTCTTAAAGCGAAAACACTGAGGATAATCGCATTAGATTTCAAGAATCACCATTTTCATCTCGTGACAATTTTAAGCACTAAAGAAGCAGGAAAAGTAGCTAATTAGCCATCTTTACAATTAGTGCAGATGCCTTTCAATACATAAACTGATATAACTATTAGCCTTTTCACATAATATGAGGGGGATTACAGTTAATTGGCTCCAGCGGATTTTCAAATGGAAATATTTTTCCCCCACTGGGGGTGGCGACAGGACTGCAGCCCCTATAATAGGGGTCTGAAATGGGGGTTAATGGATTAACAATCTATACTTCCACGCTGAATTCGGTGCCACCGAAAAAGGGGGCGCTCACACTGGGGCCCTTGATTATGGCGGAAAAGGTGGAAAAATAATGAAATAAACCCTTTTCTTCTCCTAGTTGAAAAGGTAATCTATTTCTTTATTAAGTTCTTTAACTTTTCCTCATCGATAATGGGATCATATCCCTAATTTTCCCAAAAAAAGTACTGCCCCGAATTTCTGGGGGTATTCTAATGGAATACTCGTCCCCTCGAGAAAAGCTGAGAAGTAGACCGAGGGTGGGTGCTGTATTCAGAGGAGCGCTGCAGCCTCTGAGGAACCGTGGAAAGGAACCCTCCCCATGCACCTGGTTGCCGTTAATGCCGGAGCAGATGTCTCCGGTGCCGAAAGGGTGCTGATTGACCTGCTGCGCCATGCCCGTTCGCAGGGGCACCGGGTCACCCTGGCCTGCCCCGAGGGGGCGCTGCCGGAACAGCTCGCCGATGAGGTGGAGCATGTGGCACTCGGGATCAACCGCCTCGGCCGGACCCGGGGATGGCGGCGTCGGTTGGAAATTCTGCAGCTGCCGCTGAACTGGTTCCGGGTCGGTCGGCAACTCCGCCGGATCAGTCGGGATGCCGATGCCCTGATCAGCAACTCCACCTTTGCCCTGCCGGCCATCGGCATGGCCTTCCCCCACCACCGGTTCCGGGGTGGAAACTCCCCCTGGATCTCCTGGCTGGTGCATGACACCATCACCTCCCGCAAGCAACGGGCGGTGCTTCGGCTCGGTGCCCCTGCCCTGGATGTGGCGGTGGCGGTCTCGGAGGTCACTGCCGAATCGGTACGTCCCATGGTCAGCAACGCCCTGGTTCGGCCCAATGGGGTGATTATCCCCGCAGAACCGCGGGGTGGAGTGGAGACTAATCCCACACAGCCCGTGGTGGGGATCCTGGCGGTACTGACCTCCTGGAAAGGGCAGGATGTGCTGCTGGAGGCCATGGTCCACCTGCCCGGGGTCCAACTGGAGATCGCGGGTGCCGCCTTCCCTGGTTCAGAGGACTTCGAACAGCAGTTGCGGGATCGAGCTGCGGCGCCGGACCTGGCGGGGCGGGTCAATTTTCTGGGGCATGTCCACCGCGATGAGGTTTTTCCCCGCTGGGATGTGCTGATCTCCGCCTCCACCTCTCCGGAGGCAGGCCCCCTCGGGGTGCTTGAGGCCATGGCCGCCGGAGTGCCGGTGATCGCCACGGACCATGGGGGAGCGGCCGAATACCTGCGGGGTGGGGCCGGGGTGCTGGTCCCGCCCGGGGATCCTGAGGCGCTTGCCGCGGCCATCGAAAAGCTCCTGCAGGACCGGGATGGGATGCGGGCCTGCCGAGAACAGGCGCGGGCCAGGGTGCTGGCGAAGCATGACCTGGCGGAGACGGTGCCTCGGATGCTCGGGGCGCTGATCAGTGGCTGATCCGGAGAAATCCGGTGGCGGGGGAGGGGCGGGCGAAGGCAGGCGCGGGAAGGGTGACTACTTTGCCTGGTTGACCACTGCCGTGGCGGTGCTGCTCTCTACCTACCTGGTCTGGAACATCCTCACCCCGGCAGGTGGGGAGGGGCCGGAGGTGGAGATGCCGGAGGCCCCCGCCGCCGGCTGCACCAGGCTCGGCATCGCGGGGCCCGCCGCCTGGGAGAAGATGAGTGAAGAGGAATTCCGGAGGATGCTTGAGGAGCAGGTCACCCTCGGAGCAACCTGGATCCGGGTTTCCGCCAGTTGGCATGCCATGGAACGCATACAGGGGGAGCTCTACTGGGACGCGCTGGACATGCGGATCGAGGCGATCGCTGACGCTGGCCTACGCCCCCTCCTGCTCATCCACACCCTGCCCACCTGGGTGGAGGGGTTCGGCACCCTGGGTAGTGGCGCCGCCCAGCAGTACGGTGACTTCGCCGGGGCGGTGGCACAGCGGTACGGCGAGCACATCGAGGCATATGAGATTTGGAATGAACCCAATATTGAACGTTTTTGGCCCGATCCCAGCCCCGCCGCCTATGCCGAAATGCTTGTCGACGCCGCGCCCAAGATCCGCGCCGCCGACCCCTCCGCCACCCTGGTGGCCGGGGGAGTGGCCCCCGCCATCAATGTTGCCGGTGAGTCCTACTCGGCCTACACCTTCCTCGAGGAACTTCATGAACTCGGAGCCATGCAGCAGGTCGACGCCATCGCCGTCCACCCCTACTCCTATCCGGAACGGCCCTCCGGCATGTCCCGGTGGAACACCTTCCACCAACTTGCCAGCTTCAAGAAAATGATGCGCCGCTATGGGGATCCGAAACCGATCTGGCTCACCGAATTTGGTGCCCCCACCGCCGGACAAGGTGGGGTGGGGGAGCAGGAACAGGCCGCCATGATTGCTGAGGCTCTCCACCTCAGCTGGCCGGACCCCATGTTGGGGCCACTGTTCATCTACACCATGTATGACCTCGACTTCGGGGCGGAGGACCGCGAATCCCACTTCGGGATCATGTACGGGCCCGGTGACCCCAAAGCCGCCTTCACTCAGTTGCGGGAAGCGGCGGAACAGTGCCATGAGGACCTGGGGGAGCGGTGATGGTGTTCGCCGGGAAGAAAAACCGGCTGAAAATTGCTGTGAGATCCCTCATGTGAGCATGCTCGCAATGAATTTCCCTTTCATTTTCAACCGGAGAACCCTTCTTCTCCAAAATTCCACATACCTGGGAAGTAGGGGTGTTGAGGGGGTAGGGCGGGACAGAAAACCAAATAGATTCCTTCCGTAAATGTTGATTCCCCTGGGTTTTTTCTTAAGGATTCTCAGCCCCCGCTGTTAAGGGAATGGATCAGATCTTTGCAGCTCATGGCATATTTTTTCAGTGACCGAAGCCATATTTGTATCTGAAGTGAAAACACTTACCCTTTCCTTGAAGCTCCACCAAGGGAAAGGTATTACAAAAGTGAACAGCTTAAGTCTCGCCGGCACATCGCTGATCCTGGCCGCCACCACCTTCTTCGGCGCGCTCAGCTCATCCTCCGGCGCCACCGGAGCGGGCGATCCCGGCACCGGTTATGCCGACGACGCCGGGGGAACGCACGCAACCTGCCAGTCCCTCGGGGTCGCAGCTCCCGCGGACTGGGAGTACATGAGTGACCGTGAATTCCGCGACATGCTCGATGAGCAGGTGGCCATGGGATCCCAGTGGATCCGGGTCTCCGCCATCTGGAAGGACATTGAGTACCGCAAGGGCAGCTATGACTGGAGTGGGCTGGATTCCCGCATGGCAGCCATCTCCGATGCCGGCCTCAAGCCGCTGATGCTCATCCATCAGTGGCCCAACTGGGTCGAAGGTTTCGGTGTCATCGGCAGCGGTGCGGCAGGGGACTACGCGGACTTCGCCGAGCAGGTGGCCCTGCGCTACGGCGATCAGGCCCGGGCCTATGAAATCTGGAATGAGCCCAACCTCGAACGCTTCTGGCCCAACCCCAGCCCGGATGCCTTCGCTGAACTGCTCGCCGCCGCCGGTCCCCGCCTCCAGGCAGCCGACCCCTCCGCCGAAGTCCTCTCCGGCGGACTGGCACCGGCCACCGATGACCCCGGTTACTCCATCTCCGGCAAGACCTTCATGACCCGCCTCTATGAACTCGGCGCCAATGAACACGTCACCGGCCTGGCGATGCACCCCTACTCCTACCCGGAACGTCCCACCGGCACCTCCGATTGGAACAGTTTCAACCAGCTGCACAAGCTGCGCGACCTGATGGACTCCCACGGTGACGGGCACAAGCAGGTCTGGCTCACCGAATATGGCGCACCCACCGGCGGCAACCGGGGTGTCGGGGAGCGGGAACAGGCCGCTATGGTCACCGAGGCGGTGGAGCTTGCCGCCGGATCCTCCAACCTGGGTCCGGTGTTCCTCTACACCATGTACGACATCGACCTCGGGGCCAGTGATCCGGAGTCCCACTTCGGGCTGATGAAGGCCCCGGGGCAGCCCAAACAGGCCTATAATGCGCTGCAGGACATGAGTGAGAACTGCGCTTTCTGATATATCCAATAAGGTTCTGTTGACCTTGTGGTAATGCTGCTCTCATCCCAGCTCAAGGCCTAAATTATCTTTTGGTCACATGTAATGGATCAGGGGGTCCGGGCCGATACACTCAACAGAAAACAATCCCGGATAAGACCCCGGGGCCAACCGAGAAACCCTGATTGGAAGGAAACTCGCATGCTGAGTATCGCCCTGGACCTGAGCACCGAAATCATTGCCTGGATCGTCATGATCGGCAACCAGATCGCCCTGGGTTCCAGCAACTAAAGGCTGTACCCCTTCAAAGAGAGCACCCTCGGTCCGCGAAGTGCGGACCGAGGGTGCTCTGTTTTCAGGTGTCATGCATTCTAGAGTGGGGAAACCGGGGGTTAAGGGTGCCGATAAGGACCCTTAAGTGCCCTTTTCCCCACTCTATCCTGCTTGAGGGAGTGCTGCCGGAGGCTTATTACAGGTGCTGTTGCAAAGGTGGGTGAAGAACCATCCGGCACTCCGGGGTTAGGTGCCAGGGCCGCAGGCTGTACTAGACGGTGACTTTCCGGGACACCTTCGCCACACCACGCCAACCGAGCATCAGCACACCAGACATGATGGTGGCGACCATGATGAAGGACCAGTGGGGGATCCCCTCATTACGGATCGACCAGATCACCAGGCCGGTGAGCACGGTGATGACCCAGGCACTGACACCGGCAGGTACCAGCAGCCGACCCTCCCACTTGAGAACGAGAATCAGCACCCAGCTCAGTGCCACACCGATGAGGAAGGGCCAGAGGGTGGAGAGCCAGCCGTTGAAGTTCAACGGCATATCTTCGCTCTGATGCGCCATGCGCGCCAGGAGCGCGAACAGCGCAATAGCCAGGACATCCAGCATGACGGGAACTGCGGGCTTATTCACTTACTTCTCCTTAGGACGACGCTGCTTCGAGTCTATCGCCGCAGCGTCCGCCCCCCGCGTCGGCCTCGGGGTGCTCTTGCTCTCATCCCGGGTCCGGGGCTTAATTGCCTGGGCCCTGCTCTCCGCTGGCCTGGTCTTTGCTGGCCTGGTCTCCCCGGTCCTGGTGTCTGTAGCAGCCCGCGCATTGAATCCCTTGCGCACGAAGTAGGTGAGGTAGATGATCCAGCCGAGCACGGTCATCAGCAACAGGGAGATCAGCCGGTAGATGATCACGGCGGCGGTGGCGTCAATGACCGTCATGCCGGTTGCCACCAGAGTTGTGATCAGTGCGGCCTCCACCGGGCCCAACCCGCCGGGGGTCGCCTGCACCGAGCCGGCGATCTTGGCGGTGACATAGGCGAGCATCACACCGACGACGGTGGTGTTGTCAGCTTCGGGACTCAGGATCGGCACGGAACCGGTGACGGCCCAGACGCAGGCCCACAGCGTGGCGATATCAAAGAGGCGGTTGAGCAGCGACCAGAGGGAGATACCCGCAAATTGGCGGAGGGTGAGCTTGACGGTGTCCATCTGGTTGATGTGCCGCATCGCGGTGTCCACCCCGGCGCGGGGGTCACGGCGCAGCAGCCGGTTCATCTTGGGCAGCAGGCTTTGCAGGATCCGCCCCACATAGAAGGGGTTCTGTGCCGCCCAGTACATCACCCCGGACAGCAGGAGCATCCCGGCCAGGGTCAGACTCAGGGAGAGGAGGCTGATATTCGCACCGAGGAAGAAGACCCCGGCGATGCCGAGCACCACCAGCCACATGGTGGACAGGGCGGAGGAGAGGACGAAGAACCAGGAGCAGAGAATGACACTCGCACCCCATTTACGCTGCACCTGGAAGGTGAGCACCGCGGCGAAGGCGGGTCCACCGGGGAAGGTGGCGGACCAGGCATTTGAGGCGTAGGTCAGGGCATTGGTGTCCACCCGGCTGATATAGGTGCCGCCGGCACGCAACAGCAGGTGCATGACCTCGGACATGGCGAAGAAGGAGATCAGGATGGCGGTGATCCCGAGGATCACGCCCAGTGGGTGGGCCTCCTGCAGTGCGGCGAAACCCTCCCCGATGAAGTGCAGGCGGCCACGGAAGAGGAAGGCCAGTAACGCCAGGATGGTCAGTGGTACGAGCCACCGCACCCAGGCGTTGTTGAGGACCTTCCCGATACTCCGCATTATTTTTCGATCTCCCCGCGCTTCTGCCGTTCCAGCTCCAGTCGTTTCATCAACTCCGCGAAGGGTACCGCCTCCGTGTTGCGGCGGCGACGCCCCTGGTAGGCGCTTTCGTTTTCCTCCACGATCTCCGCCTCGTAGATCGGTTCGCCATTCTTATCGACGTCCTCGGCCACCTTCTCGGCGACCGGCTCCGGCTCCGGCTTGGGCTCAGGGGAAGCCGCGGCCGTGGCCGCCGCCGCGGTGGGGGCACCGACCAGGGCAGGCTCCGGGGCAGGGGGTTTCGGGGCGCCGTCAAGCGCAAGGGCGGTGGGTTCCGCGCCATGTCCGAGTTTGGCGTAGGCGGTTTTGACGAAGCCGGGTGCCCACCAGTTGTCATCCCGCAGGAGGTGCATCACGGCGGGGACCAGCAGCATGCGGATGACCGTGGCGTCGAGGAAGAGGGCGGCGATCATGCCGAAGGCGATGTACTTCATCATCACGATCTCGGAGAAGCCGAAAGCGGCAGCCACCACGATCATGATCAGTGCGGCGGCGGTGATGATCGAACCGGTGCGGGCGGTGCCGGTGCGGATCGCCTCATCGGTGCTCGCTCCCTTGTCGCGGGCCTCCACCATCCGGGAGACGAGGAAGACCTCATAGTCGGTGGAGAGGCCGTAGACGATGGCGATGATCAGCACCAGCACCGGGCTCATCAGTGGGCCGGGGGAGAAGTTGAACAGTGAGGAACCGACCCCGTCGACGAACATCAGGGTCAGGATGCCGAGGGTGGCGCCCAGGCCCAGGACCGACATGATCACCGCCTTGGCTGGCAGGACCACCGAACCGAAGACCAGTGCCATGAGGATGAAGGTGGCCACCACCATGTACAACGCCATCCAGGGCAGCTTCTCAAAGAGTGCCTCGATGGACTCGACCTCCATGGCCGGGGTGCCGCCGATGTAGATCTCGACACCCTCGGGTGCCTCGATCTGGCGGAGCTGCTCAATGACCTGGGCATTTTGCTCACGGTCCTCGATGCCGGCGGAAAGAACGGTGGTGCCCTCCTGGGTGGCGGTGGAGGGGGAGAAACGACCCGTCAGGCCCGACACCTGGTTGGCCTGCTGGTACACCTGTACTAGTTGATCATTGGTGGCGTTGGTGACCACCAATTTGATCGGCTCGGTGCGGAACTGGGGGAAGTTCTCGTTGAACTGCTCCTGCGCCACCCGGGTCTCATTGTCCGGCGGCAGGTAGGTCTCGTTGATGCCGCCCAGCTTGATGCCGATGATCGGGAAGGTCAGGGCGAGCAGTGCCAGGGCGATGCCGGCGGTGACCAGCTTCGCGTGCTTCATCGACCAGGCCGGGATCCGGTACCAGATGGTGTCCTCCAGGCGGCGGGCCTGACGTGAGGTGCGGCGCACCGACCACTTGTCGATGTTGTGGCCCAGCATGCCGAAGATCGCCGGCAGCACCGTGATCGACAACAGTGCGGCCAGGCCGACCGCAGAGATCGCACCATAGGCCACCGACTTCAGGAAGGCCTGCGGGAAGAGCAGCAGGCTGGAGAGTGCCACCGCGACCATCGCCGCGGAGAAGACCACCGTGGAGCCTGCGGTGGCGGTGGTGACCACCACCGCACTGCGCACGTCCCGCCCCTTGTCCAGTTCCTCCCGGAACCGGGAGACCATGAACAGGCCGTAGTCGATGGCCAGACCCAGCCCCAGCAGGGTGACCACCGACTGGGAGAAGACATTGATCTGGGCGAAACCGGCGATGATGGAGAGAATGCCCAGGGAACCGAGGATGGAGAGCACACCCACGATCAGCGGCATGGTGGCCGCCACCACCGAACCGAAGACGAAGAGCAGCAGGATGGCCACCACCGGCAGGGCGATGACCTCGGCGCGGAGGATATCGGCGGACATGCCGTCATCCAGGGCGTCGGCAACCGCGGTGGCACCCGCCACCGTGACGGTCACACCCTCCGGGGGATCGCCGACCAGCTGATCCTCAATCGCCCGGAAATCCTTCAGGGTCTGCTCCCCATCCCCCACCAGGCCGATCGCGGCGAAGGCGGTGGTGCCGTCCTCCGTGATCAGCTGGGCGTTGCGGGTATCAAAGTAGCTGGTCACATGGGCGATCTGTTCGGGATGTTCGGCTTTGAGTTCCCGGAGGTGCGTGGCCAGGATGTTGAAGAGGGTGGGATCATTCAGGGTGATCCCCTCCGGTGCCTCAAACTGCAGGATCACATCCCCACTGTCATCCCGGCCGAAGGTGTCCAGCTCGATGACGGAGGCAATGGTGGAATCCGCGCCCGGATCCTCCCAACCCTCCTGGCTCATCCGCTCGCCCAGGCGCATCCCGAAAGCCAGGTGCACCACCAGGATTGTGGCGATGATGACCCAGGGCACCACCTTGCGGTAGCGGTAGGTGAGCTCTCCCCATTTCTCGAACAACGAAAACTCCTCTAGTGGCGGTTCTGCAGCAGCGCGGAAAGGGGGCGGAAAGGCTGCAGCCAGGCACCCTCATCCGGCAGGGAATCCAGGCTGATACGCGGCAGCGGTTCCCGGAAGACACCCGGAATCTCCTCCAGATCGAGGAACTCGATGCTGTCCGAGGTGACCGCCCAGGAGGCATGCTCGTGGAAACCGATGACGGTGACCTGCAGGCCCTCCGTCGCCAGTTCCTCCAGGGTCTCCCGGAAGTTCTGGCCGTCGGCACTGGCCACGACCACGCCCTGCAGCAGGCCCTCGGAGTGGCGACGTCGGATATGTGCGAGCATGTCCGGATCGACATCGGTGTCCTCCTCCAGCTTCGGCTTGGCGAAGACCGCGAAACCGACATTGCGCAGCGCCTCCACCCAGGGACGGATCACATCCGCGCCACCGGGGGCCACATTGGTGAAGACCGTGGCCTCCGGCTCAATATGGACACCCCCCGCCTGGGAGAGGTGGGCGGCCTCGGCCAGGAGCCAACGGCCGATGGCATCGAAACGTGGGCGGTAGGCGGCGGTGGGGCGGCCACCCAGGATCGCACCCAGACCCATGTCCAGGTTTGGGGCATCCCAGACCAGCAGCAGATTCTGCGGGCCGCCGGAAGTTTTGGAGGAGTAATTATGGGTGTTTTCGTGAAGATCACTCATGAAATTGGACTTTCTGAAATAGCTAATAATTAATAGGGGTGCACATCGCCCCCCTGTGGGCGGGGTGCCCTGTGGGGAGGCGTGTTCCCCCTAGTGTGCCCCCATGCGAATCCGCATGGGGTGGAATTGGGGATCCCGGGGTGGCTGTTCCAACATTCCCCCGGGGGGGGGCTGCCTGGAAAAGACCCCTGGGGGCTCAAGGGACCTGTTTCAGGTCCCTGCGGTGGGCCGCGGGAAAAGGAGTGGACCGGCGCCTTGGGCAAGGTGCCGGTCCAGATGCCTAGTCACTGGTGCGACGCCACAGGAACTCTGTGATGGTGTGGTCCAGGTCCAGACCGCGTCCCTCGAACTTGGTGATGACCTGACGGTCCGTCAGCTGCGGGCAGTCCTCCCAGGGCCACCCCATGTACTCCAGCTTCGGTTCCACATTGACCAGTTCGCTGATCCACTCCGCGTACTCCGCGTGATCGGTGGCCACATGCAGGACCCCGCCCGGCTTCAGGCGGGAGGCGATCAGGTTCAGGGTGCCGGACTGAATGATGCGACGCTTGTGGTGGCGGGCCTTGGGCCAGGGATCCGGGAAGAAGATACGGACCCCGTCGAGGGAGGCTTCCGGAAACATCCGGTTGAGCACCTCGACACCGTCACCCCGGACCATGCGGACATTCTCAATGTCATTACGGACCACAGCGCCCAGCAACTTCGCCAGACCGGGGCGGTAGATCTCCACGGCGATGACATTATTACCTGCCTCCACCGGTGCCATGGCGGCGGTGGAGGTGCCGGTGCCGGAACCGATCTCCAGGATGGTGCGGGAGCCTTCGCGGCCGAACCAGGCCGGGACGTCGATGAATTCATCGCTGAGCTCACGGCCCAGGCGCGGCCAGTTCGCCTCCCAGGTGGCCTCCTGGTTCTCGGTCAGGGTGCCGCGCCGGAAACCGACGGAACCCAGACGGGGATAGTCGAGGTCATCGTCGAATTCGGACTTCAGGGGGCGACGGTCATTGCCCGCCGCCACGTTCTCGGCTGCCGGTTCCGGGTTTGCCGAGTTATTTTCAGGGATATCAGCGTTATTCATAACACCGCTATTCTTCCCTTTACGTGCGAATACTTCAATTCTATTTGGGGTGGCTCCGGGCGGATTCTCAGTCCGATCCCGGGTTGCGGTCCCCGCGCGGGTGGGTGACTATGGGCTTATCGAGGGAAGAGGGGGACTTCCATGGCGCCGGTTCCGGCGATTTTTCTGGCGGCTGCCGACTGGGCGCAGGCTCGGCCTTTCGGCTGCGTGGTGGGGCAATCCCTGCGTGAGATCCTTTCCGGGTTGACCGGCCCACCCCGGGTCACCGCCTGCACTTTCTCCGCGGTCCTCCCACTCGATCTGCCCGGCGCCATCGCCGTCCACGCCCCCTGGCCGGTCACCCAATCCGGCGTGGACCTCTGCTTCCTCATCCACCCCGGCCCACTGCCGGCCCGCGCCCGCGCCCGGATCGCCGCCGGACCCCTCACCTTCATCCATCTTCAGGACGCCGCCGAACTCTCCGGCTCCCGGATCTCCCAAAAGATGCTTCTCGACGCCCGCGCCAGGGCGCTGGCAGGGGAACTCCAGGCCCTGGCACTCCGCCACCCGGCGCTGGCAGGGGAGCTGGGGGAGTTGGCGGCGCTTGGCCCCGGGATCCGGGAGCCGGAACGGAAAAGGGTGGCGGTGATCGGCCCGGATGCTGGAGCTTGTGGGGCAGTGCGGGACTTGCTGGCGAATTTTGAGGTGCTGGACTCCGCGGAGGTGGATGCCGTGGTGGCCGTCGCCCCTGCTGTCGGTTGGGATGCGAGTGATTCCCGCACCCTCAGTGACGCCTTCCACCGGGTCGGCAGACTGCTGAGCACCGCCCCGCTCCCTGCCGGGGCGCCGGATGGGGCAGTGGTGGTGCGCTCTCCGACGGAGATCCCGGGGATGCTGCAACGGCTGTTGGCACACCCCGCGGTCACGGCCCGGCCGGAACTGCTTCCCGGTGGTGGCAGACGTGCCCTGGCGGTGCTGCGGCAGCGGGAGGGGCAACGCTTCGAATTTGAGTTAAGTGAGTGCACACAAACTTCGCAGTTCCGGGAACTGGCCCAACGCCGAGGTCTCGGCCCGATTCCAGCTCCCGGGGTGCGGCACGTCCTGGAACCTCTGGTCTTCGGGGTTCTGGCGGCTGGGGCGGTGGCTCGGCTCGGATGGCCGCTCTCCCCGGTGGTCGGTATGGTGGCGGGAACCCTGGCAGGGGGGATATCCGCAGTCCTGCGATGGCGCTCGGGGGAGCGTCGGAGAATGCGGGAACTGTCCCTGGAATTGCGTCGCCGCTGGGGCATGCCGGATATAACCAGTGGTGAATCGGGTACCCCCGGAGGGTGGATCCGTCGAGAACTTTCAATGTCCGAATGAGTTAACAGAATTCACATTTTCAAGGGGGTTCAGCTATGGCGTGGTGGCTCGGTCTGCATGGTCTCGATGAGGTTCCGGAATGGTCGGGGGAGGGGGATCTGGAGGAGGGAATACTGCACCTGAGGGTCGACGGGAGGCAGTGGCGGTTATCGGCCCTGGGGGAGTCGGCGATCCTGGCCGATGAAAATGGAATGACCATCTACGCCGATATTGACGGTGATGGGCAGGTCGACCACATCTCAACCGTGCATGCCGACGGTGCTTTTGAGGTATGGTCCACCGATCCGGAGGTGGCCGCCTGGGGGCTGGCGGCGGGTTTTGTTCCGGGCGAAGCGGAATCCTCCGTTCGGGACAATGACGGCTGGGGATTACCCTCAGACGGTACCCCCGAAATGGGTGACCCAGAAGGCGTTCTAGATCACGTTAGGGGGGAGTGGATATGTGTAGAGCGGGGGTAATCTGGCCGGTAATGACATGAGCTCCTAGGTTCCTTCGCTGAACTTTCCCCAATTCTGCGATTCAGTGGATAGTCTAGGAGTTGAGAACTCTTACCGAGGACCCCAATCAGGAGATGTGATGACCACTGCGATCAAGGGATTGAAATCCCCCGCACCCACCGAGAACGAAGAACTGCTGAAGTGGATTGCTGAAGCTGTTGAGCTCTTCGAGCCGGAGTCTGTGGTCTTTGTCGATGGCTCCCAAGAGGAGTGGGATCGCATGGCCGCAGAGCTGGTTGATGCGGGCACCCTGATCAAGCTGAACGAGGAAAAGCGTCCGAACAGCTACCTCGCTCGCTCTAACCCTTCGGATGTCGCCCGCGTTGAGTCGCGTACCTACATCTGTTCCGAGACCGGGGAAGGCGCTGGCCCGACCAATAACTGGGCACCGCCGGCCGCGATGAAGGAGGAGATGCGCACTCATTACAAGGGCTCGATGCGTGGTCGTACCATGTACGTCGTTCCCTTCTGCATGGGCCCGATCACCGATCCGGAGCCGAAGCTGGGTGTTCAGCTCACCGACTCCGAGTACGTCGTCATGTCCATGCGCATCATGACCCGCATGGGTTCCGAGGCCCTGGAGAAGCTGGGCCAGGTCGGCTCCTTCGTCAAGTGCCTCCATTCCGTCGGCGCTCCGCTGGAGCCGGGCCAGGAAGATGTTCCGTGGCCCTGCAACGACACCAAGTACATCACCCAGTTCCCGGAGACCAAGGAAATCTGGTCCTACGGTTCCGGTTACGGCGGCAACGCTATCTTGGCCAAGAAGTGCTACGCCCTGCGTATCGCCTCCGTCATGGCGCGGGAAGAGGGTTGGATGGCTGAGCACATGCTCATCCTGAAGCTGATCAACCCCGAGGGCAAGCCGTACCATATTGCGGCCGCATTCCCCTCTGCCTGCGGTAAGACCAACCTGGCCATGATCCGCCCGACCATCCCGGGCTGGAAGGCTGAGGTGGTCGGCGATGACATCGCATGGCTGAAGTTCCGTGAGGACGGCCAGCTCTATGCCGTCAACCCGGAGAACGGTTTCTTCGGTGTCGCACCGGGCACCGACTACGCCTCCAACCCGGTCGCAATGCAGACCATGGAGCCGGGCAACACCCTGTTCACCAACGTCGCACTAACCGACGATGGTGACGTCTGGTGGGAGGGCATGGACGGCGAGAAGCCGGCCCACCTCATCGACTGGAAGGGCAACGACTGGACCCCCGAGTCCGGCGAGAAGGCCGCCCACCCGAACTCCCGCTACTGCGTCGCCATCGAGCAGTGCCCGGTCGCCGCACCGGAGTTCAACGACTGGAAGGGTGTCAAGATCGACGCCATTCTCTTCGGTGGACGTCGCCCCGACACCGTGCCGCTGGTCACCCAGACCTACGACTGGGAGCATGGCACCATGGTCGGTTCCCTGCTGGCCTCCGGTCAGACCGCTGCCTCTGCTGAGGCCAAGGTCGGTACCCTGCGCCACGACCCGATGGCAATGCTGCCCTTCATGGGCTACAACGCCGGCGAGTACCTGCAGAACTGGATCGACATGGGTGAAAAGGGTGGCGACAAGATGCCCCCGATCTTCCTGGTCAACTGGTTCCGTCGTGGCGAAGACGGCCGTTTTCTGTGGCCTGGCTTCGGCGAGAACTCCCGCGTCCTGAAGTGGGTCGTGGACCGCATCGAGGGCCGCGTCGAAGCTGATGCCACCGTCGTCGGTAACACCGCCCGCGCTGAGGACCTGGATCTCGAAGGCCTGGACACCCCCATCGAAGACATCAAGGAAGCACTCACCGCTCCGGCTGAGCAGTGGGCCCGCGACCTCGATGACAACGAGGCATACCTCACCTTCCTCGGCCCCAAGGTGCCGAATGAGGTTCATGAGCAGTTCGCAGCGCTGAAGAAGCGCGTCGAGAGTGCCCTGAAGTAAGGTATTTCGGCTGCTGGTTGCTTAGCTGACTGGCTCCAAGACCCCTGTTTTCCGGACTGATTCCCGGAGAACAGGGGTTTTTGGGTTGAAGATCAGCCCTCCTATTTCCTGGTGGACCCTCTAGGCCTTCTCGGCTGGTTCGGAATCCACGCCAGTCCTGCTGAGCGCCATTGCTCCGCGGGAAACACCTTCCCTCGGTTCTGTTTCAACGTCTGGCTAAGATGCCTGATCCACGAACCATCATTCAAGGTCTGGGCGGTGATCCGGATCAGCCAGATGCCGGCGTTACCGAACTGTTTGGTCCGCTGCATCTCCGAGATTGCGGCCTCTTCCGGGGTGATCCCATACTGGCCCCGGTATTTCCCCTCGCCGTCGTATTCGACTCCGACGGAGTATTCCGGGTAGAAGAAGTCCGGTCGGCCGATGAAGATTCCATGGTGGTCCAGAATATCGGCCTGGAGGTGTGGGACCGGGAGCCCTTTCTCCCACATTTTGATCCGCACAACTGATTCCCTGGGACTTTCAGCTGCGGAGTGAGCCAGCTGGAGTGCTCGACTGGCCTGCTTAATTCCGTGACGGCCTCTCATTTCCCTTAAGAGAGAACCCAATTGTTTCCTCGTGACCATGTGGTGGTGCAGACAATGGTCGATCGCCTGTACTCCCTCGATGAGTTCATGCCATCTGGCCACATCCATCACGGTCTGCGCCGGTGAAGTCACCTGACCTGAGTCAAAAGGCGGGGGGGAGATTCTGAACTGGATAGCCCGGATATTCAACGAACTCGCGAAACTTCAGGCGGTCCTCCTTCAGTGCAGAACCACCGGTCCTGCCTCCCAGTTCAACCCACCGCGGGACCTTTCCGTACGGGATGTTCAGGACGGAAGCTGCGGCTTTTCCCACCAGCACATTCTTCGGTCGGGTGAGAGCCGTCGCAATACAGTTCAGGTCGAAACGTTGCCAGAGGTTCAGATCCTGGTAATTCGCTGGAACGTAGATCCCTTTTCTTAACCTGTGGAGTTCTCCTCTCTGGCATCTGCGTAGCATTTGGTTCTGTTCCTGCCGACTATGCGCCCCCGCGATAGTCAGCATCCCCCGATGTTGACTCATGGTGACAGCTAAGCAGATCTCGGGAGTTCATGAGAGGCCTGCAGGATAGAGTGGGGAAAACAGCCCTTAAGGATCCCGATCGAGGCCTTAACCCCCCAGTTTCCCCACTCTAGAATGCATAGGGAAAAGTTTCCCCACTCCCAGCTGCAGCGCGAACAGTCAGAGCAGCCAGAGCAACCCAACCAGCCCCTTAAGAATCACAATTTCCGCAGCACCAGCACCAGGTTGCTCACCAGAAATTCCCGCAATACCGGGACCTGCACCATCCACCAGGCCCAACTGGGGTGGTAACGCGGGAAAGCGGCCACCAGCTCTGCCCCGGCCACTGATCCACCCCACCTGAGACCCTCCGCACAGGAGACATCGAAGAGGGAACTTCCGTACACATTCTTGGGTGGGTGCCCGTGTTTTCTGGTGTATCGCTCCCTGGCGAATTCACCACCCACATAGTGTTCCCAGAGTCCGGTCTCATGCCCGCCGAAGGGGCCGAGCCAGATGGTGTAGCTGTAAATGACAAGACCTCCGGGTTTAGTCACCCGCAGCATCTCCTCACCCATCTTCCACGGCTCCGAGACATGTTCCCCCACATTGGAGGAGTAGACCACCTCAAAAACATCAGAAAGAAAAGGCAGATCCAACCCGGATCCCCGCACCGAGGCAGTGACCTCGATATCGGCTGCCGACATCTCTCCCACATCGGGTTCCACCGACACATAGTGGACGCCCCGGTTCTCAAATTCCTGCGCGAAGTAGCCGGGCCCCCCGCCGACGTCCAGGACCGACTTCCCCTGCAGACCGCTGCCCTGAACATCCGCCCATAAGGCCTCCACCATGGAGGCGGTGTCGATCGCGAGTCCCCCGTAGAAGATATCGGGGCGGGGTTGTTCATGGCGGAAGGAACCCAGCAGCCCGAGGGAGCGGCGGAGGGTGGAACGCCGCCGCGTGAACGCCAACCCGCCACCAGCGCCAGCACCGCCAGCACCACCAGCACCACCAGCACCACCAGCACCACCAGCACCACCAGCACCACCAGAAACCCTGAAAAGTCGCCTCAAAAGATTCCCCAAACTCAACGCAGGATATGAACACCCCAAGACTACAAGCAGGATTCCGCTGCTGGTCAGAGGCCCCGCTAGGCTTGGTCGGGAGATGAAGATCCTTTTGTTGTGCTGGCGAGATTCCACCCACCCCCAGGGCGGTGGCTCTGAGCGCTACCTGGAGCGGGTGGGCGAGTATCTGGCCAGGCAGGGCCATGAGGTGGTCTACCGTACCGCCGGTCACACTGATTCCCCACGGCGCAGCATGCGTGAGGGGGTCCGTTATTCCCGGAGTGGTGGAAAGTTCACGGTCTACCCGAAGGCCTGGTTGGGGATTCTGGCCGGGCACCTGGGTTTTGGCACGTTGAAGGGTTTTGATGCGGTGGTGGACACCCAGAACGGCATCCCCTTCTTCGCCCGCCCCCTCTTTCCCCACATTCCCACCATCCTGCTCACTCATCACTGTCACCGGGAGCAGTGGCCGGTGGCTGGTCCGGCGGTGGCCAAGTTGGGTTGGTTCCTGGAGAAGCAGGTGGCCCCGCGCATTTACCGGGGTGCGCCTTATGTGACGGTGTCTCAGCCGAGTGCGGAGGAGCTGGTGGAGCTGCGGATCCGGGAACGTGACATCCACATCATCCGTAATGGCATTGATCCGATTCCCGCGCATCTGCCCCGCCTGGAGCAGACGGACGCCACCCACCTGGCCACCCTGTCCCGCCTGGTGCCCCATAAGCAGATCGAGGATGCCATGGATGTGATCAGGCGGCTCGGGGAGAGCCATAACCTCATTCTCGATGTGATCGGCAGTGGTTGGTGGTCCGATGAGCTCCATGAGTATGCGGACCACACGGGGGTTACGGAGCGCATCCACTTCCACGGCCAGGTCACCGAGGACTATAAGCATGCCCTGTTGGCCCGGGCTGAGCTGCATCTGATGCCCTCCCGCAAGGAGGGTTGGGGGCTGGCGGTGATCGAGGCGGCGCAGCATGGTGTCCCCACCATCGGCTACCGCAGCGCGGGTGGCCTGCGTGATTCCATCAAGCACAATTCCACCGGCTTGCTGGTGGACAACCCCGCCGAGCTGATCACCGCCACCGAGGAGCTGCTCACCGATGCTTCTCGACGCCGCGCCCTGGGCAGCGCCGCTCGTGACCTTGCGGCCGGGTACTCCTGGGAGGACACCGGCCAGCGTTTCGCGGAACTGCTGGAAGAGATCACCGGGAGTTAGTTTCCTCCACCTCCTGGGGGGAGGGGGATTTCTGGATCTCGGCACGCTCATCACGCTTGGTCACATGTGCCTCGGTGCGCATGCGCTCCACCATGTGCGGGTAGTGCAGCTCGAAGGCCGGCCGCTCAGAGCGGATACGTGGCAGGGAGTTGAAGTTGTGTCGCGGGGGCGGGCAGGAGGTGGCCCACTCCAGGGAGTTGCCGTAGCCCCAGGGATCATCAACGGTGACAATCTCGCCGTAGCGCCAGGACTTGAAGACATTCCACACAAAGGGCAGGACGGACATACCCAGGATGAAGGAGAAGACGGTGGAGGTCTGGTTGAGCAGGGTGAAACCGTCGGAGTCCAGGTAGTCGGCGTAACGGCGCGGCATACCCATGTTGCCCAGCCAGTGCTGGATGAAGAAGGTGCCGTGGAAACCGATGAAGGTGAGCCAGAAGTGGATCTTACCCAGCCGCTCATCCAGCATCCGGCCGGTCATCTTCGGGAACCAGAAGTAGATGCCGGAGAAGGTGGCGAAGACAACGGTGCCGAAGACGGTGTAGTGGAAGTGGGCGATGAGGAAGTAGGAGTCGGCCAGCTGGAAGTCCAGGGGAGGGGCAGCCAGCATGATGCCGGTCAGACCACCGAAGAGGAAGGTTCCCAGGAAACCGACGGCGAAGATCATCGGGGTCTCCCAGGAGATCTGTCCCCGCCACATGGTGCCCACCCAGTTGAAGAACTTCACCCCGGTGGGCACCGCGATGAGGAAGGTCATGAAGGAGAAGAAGGGCAGCAGCACCGCGCCGGTGACGAACATGTGGTGTGCCCAGACGGCCATGGACAGGGAGCCGATCGCGAGCGTCGCAAAGATCAGGCCGATGTAGCCGAACATCGGCTTACGGGAGAACACCGGAATAACCTCGGAGATGATGCCGAAGAAGGGCAGGGCGATCACATAGACCTCGGGGTGGCCGAAGAACCAGAAGAGATGCTGCCACAGGATGGCACCACCATTGCCGGGGTCGAAGATGTGGCCACCGAGTTTGCGGTCAAAGAGCACGCCCAGCGCCGCGGCGGTCAGCATCGGGAAAATCAACAGGGCCATGACCGCGGTGACGAAGATATTCCAGGTGAAGATCGGCATCCGGAACATGGTCATGCCCGGCGCGCGCAGACACAGGATGGTGGTCAGCATGTTGATGGCGGAGGCGATCGTGCCGATACCCGTCATGCCCACCCCCAGAATCCACAGCTCGGCACCCACACCGGGGGTGTGGATCTTGTCGGACAGGGGGGTGTACATGGTCCAGCCGAAGTCAGCGGCCCCGCCCGGGGTGAGGAAGCCGGAGATGATGAGGAATCCGCCCAGGGCGGTGATCCACAACCCGAAGGCGTTGAGCCGGGGGAAGGCGACATCCGGGGCGCCGATCTGCAGTGGCAGCACAAAGTTGGAGAAACCCCAGACAATCGGGGTGGCGAACACCAGCAGCATCACCGTGCCATGGATGGTGAAGAGCTGGTTGAACTGCTCATTCGAGAGGAACTGCAGGCCCGGGGTGAAGAGCTCCGCGCGGATCAGCAGGGCCATCAACCCCGCCAGGAAGAAGAAGGTCATGGACATGACGATGTACATCATGCCCAGTTTTTTGTGGTCGGTGGTGGTGATCAGGTCCCAGAACGCGGAACCCTTGCGGCCATGCCCGGTGGGCGCCGCACGGGTGGGTTCAACATAGTCTTCGAGCCTGGGGGACACGGCAGTCATATGGGTCTCCGGAAGTGTGGAAGGATCCGATCGCTATAAGACGGTGAGTCAGGCAGGTGATGCTTTCAGCCGCATGGCCGAGAAGCCTGAACCAACGGATTTTTCAGGCAGAAGTATCAATACAGCCTATTTCATGTGACACAGACCACGGTATCTCTCTTGTCTGGCCAGCGACAGCCCCAGGATTGGTGGGCCCCTGGGGTGGCTTGAGGGTGGGGTGCCCGGAATCGGCCAGCGGGGCGCCGCAACGTAGAAGGCGCATTTAGGGCTGCATTCACCCGTTTTCCCCTCCGCCAGGGCATGGATGCGCCTTCTATGTTGCAGCCTTCCCCGAACCCTTGCCCCGCCCAGCAGCCTTCCGGGCACCCTTCCCAGCACCCTTCCTCAACCCCCGTCGCCTGCCCCCGAATAACAGGAAAAGCAGCGGCGCCGCCAACCACATCCCCAAGAGCGCCAATCCGAGACCGAACTTGAACCCCCGCTGGGGCTGATCCCCGGTCTCCACCACCAGATCACCGTCCACCACCACACCAACACCCAGATCATCCAGGGCCCGAAGGTCCCCCAGGGTCCAGGCCTGTCGGGCCGCACTCCAGCGGGCGGAGGGCGGATCCACCATCACCCCGTCAACGCTCAGGGATCCCGGTTCCACCAGGGAAAACGCCTTGGAGTTGGGGTTGACCGCCACCTGGCCATTCAGGGTGACCAGGGTGGGTTCATTGACCATGAGAACATCCCGGCCGGCGGCGAATTCCACCAGTGCGGTATCCACCGGCACCTCCACCGGGGCCAGCTGCTGCATGGCCTTCGGGGCATCGGGCACCTGGGCGAAGGTGAGCAGGAGGACCACCGCCGCCGGTACCCCGCGGAAACCGGAGGCCAGGGCGGCGTAGGCCGGAAGTGCCAGCATCACCAGTTTCTGGGAGTCACGGAAGAGGCCGGCGCCGGGGATATTGGCCACCACCCAGGCGGTCGCGCCGGGCAGCAGCCAGGTGGCGATCGCCCCACCCAGCCCCAGTACACCCAGCCAGAGGAGAACCGGTGGGCAGTGGCGGAGGCACAGCAGGAGGGCGGCGAAGAGTCCGATGCCGAGGAGGGCGAAACCATTTTCCCGGGAGACCGGTACCGCATCAGCATTCCAGATGCCACCAAGGCCGAGGAGGGAACCAAGTGTTCCGGCCCCCTGTTCCGCCCTGGGGGCGAAGGCGGCCGCCCCTGCCGGGGCGCTGGCGGCGGAGCCGCTGAAGAGTGAGAACAGGGCGGGCACCAGCCAGGGCAGGCACAACCCCAGCCCGACCAGGAAGGTGGACAGGCGTCGCTTCTTGGCGGTGGCAACACCCATGATCAGGGCGAACAGTGCGCCGGTGGGGGTCAGGGAAGCCAGCCACATCCCCAGCCACTGCACCACCGGGCGGCGGCTGAGACCGGCCGCAGCGATCAAGGGCAGCAGCCAGGCGGCGATCACGAGGGACCACTGCCCCTGGAGGAATCTTTCGATGATGAAGGGGTTCCACACCACCACGGTCACAGCGGTGATCTGGCCGAAGACCCCGGATTTCAGGTACCGGGCCAGCCAGGCGGCACCCACCACGGCGAGCGCTCCGCCGAGGATGAGCAACCCCCGGGCGAACCAGGAGGCGGGAAGAACCAGGCCGACCAGGGCGAGTAAACCATCCTGGGGGACATTGCGGGCGGGGAGATCACCGAAGCCCAGGGCGTTCAGGGACAGGGCCGGGGAGTCCAGGACCAGCATGTCGCGGAGTGCGAGCTGGCCGGGGGCGAAGAGCGGGTAAAGCAGCAGTCCGAGCAGGAGCGTGCCCCATGCCACCACCAGCACGCGACGCAACCCCGGGTTCATCTAGGACTCCAATTTCCTGGCGGCGCGGAAGCGGTTGCGCAGGAAGATCAACAGGCCGGCTATCACCAGGATGGTGATGATGGTGTTGGAGGACAGGGAGATGACCTCAAGCACCTTGAGGATGGACTTATTGGACTGGGCTTCCTCCCGGGCCGCAGCCTGGGACACCCCATCCCAGGCCAGGGATCCAGCGAAGAGGGTGCGGTTGGGGTTAGCCTCCCCACCTGCGGCAAAGGCATCGGCCATCTCAGTGGCTTCCTCCTGGTCAGCGGCCAGGTAGAGGTAGACCTCCTCCTCGCGGTCGAGGGTCACCCCGGAGGCCGGTTCCACCCAGAGGGAACGGTCCACGGCGTAGTAGGGGCTGAGCGAAATTCTTTCCTCGGTACTGAAACCATGGGCGGCCAGCTCCCCGGTGTCGTAGAAACGGCCCGCCGGCCCACCGATCCGGAGGCCGGAGATGCTCTCCAATTCCTCGGCACTCATCTCGGAGGGGCGCAGCAGCGGATCCAGTTCGGGTGCATCGGAGATGTCATCCGGCTGGGTGTAGGCGTGCGCCAGGGAGGACATCAGGTTGACGGCCTTAAGATCCTGCTGGAAGTGGAAGGCCCGCATCCCCTCATGTTCCACCAGGTCAACGAAATCCAGGGGAGCGGGCACCTGTGCCAGCGGGTCGAAGAAATCATAGGAGACCCGCTCAGTGGTGAAGGGGAAGAAGTGCTGCAGCCCGGTGCGGCTGAACTCACCGGTCTCCACGGACAACCCCACCCCGGGCAGGGAGAGGGCGACCGAAGAGACCGGCTCCGGCACCGGGAAGGCGGAGTCCACGGTCAGCCGAACCTGATCATCCAGGCGATAGAGCTCCGTGTCCCCCGCGTTCAGGGTGGACAGACTCTGGACCTCCACCGCCTTCTTCTTCTCACTGGGCGAGGTGGTGGTCACCCGTTCCAGCTGCACCTCGGAAAAAACCAGGAAACAGGAGAAATCAGGTTCCTCCCCCCCGCACCCCGGGCGGCCGGCATTGGCGGCGGGAACCTGTCCGGCGCGGTAGGCGGGGGCGTCGATAAGCAGGGCGGTGGTGGGCTCGGTGGCGGACTCGAAGCGGGAATCTTCGGGCAGCTGCTTGAGGGAGGTGATGATGAAACGGGGCAGGATGCTGCCCACCAGCAACAGGGCCAGGATGATGACCCCGAGCACCACGAAAATCCGGTTATGCGTCACCCAACGACGCACCCCTGACTGAGCGGAACTGCTGGTGGTCAAAAACTCTCCTTGAAGTAGGCTTGCCCCAAAGACACCATGAGAGGGAGGCGAGGTTGCATTCCGCCCAATCCTACGCAACAGGATTCATCCCCTCGCTGGAGGGCTTGCGGGCGGTTGCGGCACTCGGGGTGCTTCTCACCCACGTCGCTTTCCAAACCGGCATGGACCCCGCCACCTTCCCCGGGGATATTCTCGCACGATTCGACTTCTTCGTGCCGGTGTTCTTCGCCCTCTCTGCCTTCCTGCTCTGGCGCCGCCACCGCCGGGACTTCGCCGAGGGCTATGGGGTGGGCCGCTACTACCTGAATCGTCTGGGCCGGATCTTCCCCGCCTACCTGGTGCTGGTGGTGGGGGTGTTGCTGCTGCTCCCCGAGGCCTCCGGGGTGAGCTGGCAGGTGGCGCTGGCGAACCTGCTGATGGTGCAGCTCTACGTGCCGGACGCCCTCGCGCCGGGGTTGACCCACCTCTGGTCGCTGGTGGTGGAGTTGGCCTTCTACCTGGCGCTTCCCCTGCTTGGCCTGGGGATCGGCACCCGCTCCCGCAGGGTCCGCTTATCGACGATCGTGGCCCTCGGCCTCGTCGGTTTCGGCTGGCCCTGGCTGGGGTTTGTGGTCTCCTCGGGGACCGCGGAATCGGGGATGCCGAATATGCAGATCTTCCCCTTCTCCTACCTGGCCTGGTTCGCCGTGGGGCTGCTCGCCGCGGAATATGAGGGGCGGGTCCCGGCCGGGGTGCAGCGGATCCTGCGCTGGCGTTGGCTGTGGTGGGCACTTGCCCTGCTCACGGCCTGGGTGGCCGCCCAAAAGTGGTACGGCCCCCTGGGGCTGGAACACCCCACCCCCTGGGAATTCAACCTGCGGGTCATCGCCGGCACCTTATTCGCCGCTTTCGTGGTGGTGCCCTATGCCCTGGCGCCAGGCTCGCGGTGGTTGGAAACCTGGTGGATGCAGGCCCTGGGGCGTTGGAGTTACTCCATCTTCCTCTGGCACCTGGCGGTGCTCACCGTGGCTTTCCCCATCCTGGGGATGAGTCTCTTCAGCGGTTCCCTGATCGACTTCCTGCTCATGTCTGCCTTTGTCACGGTGGCCAGTGTGGTGGTCTCCGCGGCCAGCTATGTGCTGGTGGAGGAACCGGCCCGCAGGTGGGTGCGGGACCTGGGCAAGGGGATCTTCGGGGACAGTGTGCGGGGACGTGCCGGGGCCCAGGTGTCGGTGGGGGATGATGCCGTGCTGGGTGGCAAACACCGGAAGTGACCCGGGGTGGGGGACCCGGCTTCCGGAACCAGTGCCATCAGTGATGGATTCTTAACACCTCAGTCATGGTTTTGTCATCCAAAGTTTGTTAGCGTGGGGACTATCACACCAGTGACCCATGGGGCGCATGTGAAAATTGAGACAAGAGTGACAGTCCGCGGCGTGCGTCCGGGAGTACTGGCCCGTGAATCGACCACGTCGACTCCGCGATCGGCCGAGAAGAAAAGGCGCCACTATGACACTCAAGAACCGCTCCGGCGTACGCTCCGGACGCTCCCCGCTTCAGACCGTCTCCTTCATCTACGGCATCGTCTTCCTCCTGGTGGGCGTCGCCGGTTTCATCCCCGGGATCACCACGGACCTGGGCACCATGCAATTCGCCGGCCATGAGGGCAATGCGATGCTGCTGGGTATCTTCCACGTCTCCATCCTCCACAACATCGTCCACCTGCTCTTCGGTGTCGCCGGCATCCTCCTCGCCCGGAGTGCCACCACCGCCCGCTACTTCCTGCTGGTGGGCGGCATAATCTACCTGGCACTCTTCCTCTACGGGCTCTTCATCGACTATGACTCCGCAGCCAACTTCGTCCCCCTCAACGACGCCAACAACTGGCTCCACCTGGGACTGGGTGTGACCATGGTGGGCCTGTCCTTCCTGCCGCTCCGCACCCGGGACGCCCATGACCCCGATGAGGCGGTGAATATGCCGATGCGGGACAAGGCGGTTTAAGTCCCTGCTGGAAAACTATTTATTGAGCACCTGTTTTATCGAACCCACCCCAAAGGGGCGCGCTGTGGAGAGCGACCCCCTGGGGTGGGTTCATTATTTGGCAGGGCCCCGCTAGTGTTTCAGTCTGCTGTGAAGGCTGGGGCACTTTCGCACTGTTATCGCCAGGGCATCCCGGGGGAGTGATGTCCCTAAAAGGTAGTACATGCAGTGGAGCGGGGCCGTCCCTCCTGTGATGGGCCCCGGCTCTGGACCGCTGATGTCGCTGAAAGCACCCTTGTCCAACTCGGTCATCCAGCTATAGGGCTATAATATAGCTTCTATGATTTACCCCTTTAAAACCTATAATTTTAAAAGTCAGGTCCCTCCGGCCGCGGCAGAATCCGTGATGCCCCAGTGACCCTCAATCATTCATCCTTGGAAGTTCAGGGCCGGAACGCCACCGCGGCAGGGCGCGCCACACCGGAAGATGAAGCCCTCACTCAGCTCAACCATTCAGCCGCCCCACCTGTCGAATCACAAAAAACCCCTTTCGCCCAGCGACACCCCGTCCTCCATTACATCGGCCGACTGTTCATCTTCACGCTCGGTGTTTTCATCATGTCCCTGGGCGTGGCAGCCTCAGTGCGGGCCAACCTCGGCACCTCACCGATCACCTCCTTCCCCACGGTGCTCTCCCTGGCCACACCCCTGACGGTGGGCACCCTGACGATCCTGCTGAACCTCTTCTTCCTGGTGGTGGAGATCGTGTTGCGGGGTCGGAAGTTCCCGCCCATCCAGTTGCTGCAATTCCCGGTGGCCCTGGCCTTCGGCTTCTTCATCGACCTCAACATGTCCTGGACGGGGTGGCTCAACCCCGGCAACTACCTGATGCAGTGGGTGTGGACGATCATCGGTGTCCTCCTCGTCGCCTTAGGCGTCTACCTGGAGATGAAACCGAAGCTCTTTTACATCCCCGGGGATGGCCTGGTCGCTGTCCTGACCATGGTCACCCGCATCAAGGTGGGCACGGTGAAGATGTGCTTCGACTGGACCCTGGTGGCTATCTCCGTGGTGCTCTCCCTGATCCTCATGGGCGGGCTCGAGGGGGTGCGCGAAGGCACCGTCTTTGCCGCCTTCGGCGTGGGCCTGGTGCTCAAGATGATCCACAACATCGAGGAACGCGTCCGCGTGGATCGACGCTTCGATTAAACCCCCCGCTTATCGACGCCCCTGCCAGCCCGCCCCCAGGCAACTCCCTGGGGCGGGCGGCGGCCTTTTCTGACACCCCCCTGCCGCGGGGTGAATGACAAAAATTCCCCGGAACCCCGGGTGGCTGCCGGGGGAGGAGCCGCCGGTAGGAATCACGGGAAATATACTCATCCCCATGACCCGAATCCGAGACTTTGCACAGGTGGACGTCTTCTCCACCGAGCCCTACCGCGGCAACCCCCTGGCCGTGATCCTCGATGCGGAGGGATTGAGCGATGAGGAGATGCTGCGCATCGCCAATTGGACGAACCTCTCGGAAACCACCTTCCTTTTCCCGCCCATCACGCCGGGCGCGGATTATCTGGTGCGCATCTTCACTCCCACCGGGGAGCTTCCCTTCGCCGGCCATCCCACCCTTGGATCTGCTCATGCCTGGCTGGAAAATGGTGGCACCCCGCAACAGACAGGCACAATCATCCAGGAATGCGAGGCAGGACTGGTGGAGATCCGGAACCTGGATGGCCAGCTCTTCTTCGCCGCCCCACCCACCACCCGAAGTGGCCCCCTCGAGGAGGCCGCCCTCACCCAGCTGTGCAGCGCACTGGCCATTCCCCGCACCGATATCCTCGGCCACCAGTGGGTGGACAACGGCCCCGGCTGGTGTGCCATTCAGCTGGGCAGCGCCGAGGAGGTGCTTGCCCTGGAACCTGATTTCCAGCTCGCCGGTGATCTGAAGTTCGGGGTGATCGGGGCTTATCCGGAAGGTTCGGATTTCGCTTTCGAGATCCGCGCCTTCATCCCTTTCGCCGCCAATGGTGAGGACCCGGTGACCGGTAGCCTCAACGCCTCTGTGGCCCAGTGGCTGCACCGCGAAGGCCAGGTTGCGGGCAGTTACCGGGTCTCTCAGGGAACCAGGCTGGGACGTTCCGGATCGGTCAGTATCGAGTGCGTCGAGGATGGAGAGATCTGGGTCGGGGGAGCGGTTGCCACCTGTTTCGGGGGCACGGCACAGGCTTAAGTGAAAGTACTTCCTGTCACATCCAGGAGCCCATTGGTAGCGACATTGTCGCTGGTGATGGGCTTTTTGTTGTAATTTCGGATTTCCCAGAAGTTGAGAAGGCTCAGCATCCACGTTAGCGTCTTATTCCATGACTACAGGGATTATTGGAATAGAAGCACAAGCTGAGAACATCAAGTCACTCAGTGTGGCGTTCAAGGCTTTGGCCAATGAATCCCGACTGGCTCTGGCTGCGATCCTGGCCAGTGGTGAAAAATCCGTGGGAGCTCTCGCGGCAGAACTGGATATGGGTGTCACCACTGTTTCTGCGCACCTGCAGGTGCTTCGTCGCGCCGGCCTGGTGGAGACCCGCCGGGAGGGAACCACCGTCTACTACCACCTGGTCCGGGATGAACTCGCCAGGGTCCGGGGGAAGATCCGTGAGATCGGCCTCAACCAGAGCCCCCGCATGGCCTCACCGACCACGGATTACCTGGAGTAGGTCGGCCTTCAGCTTTCCTTCCGGCTGGACATCTCGGTGATCCAGACCGGGGCATAGGGGGAGACACACCCTGCTGAGGTTGGATAATCCTTGAGTACTTCCAGAGCCTCCCCGATCTTCAGGGCACGCCCCCGCAGTTCAGGGTGCTCAATACCGATCTGGGCGAGACAGGTGTTCATCGCCCACTGCAGCCGCTCCGGGGCCGCAACCATTTCCTGTTCGATGGTGTCCAACAGTCCCGGAAGATCGAGTCCCTCCGGCTTCTTGATCACTTTCTCCGAGGTCAGGGCCCAGCCGGCACTCCCCACAATAGGATCGGGATCTGCGAACCAGATCGCCCGTAGTACCTCCATGTGGTGAGATTTCTTCACCACATAATTGATCAGCCAGTCCTGGACCTTGGGGGAGTTGGCTTCCCGCAACATGGTGTCCAGCTCTTCCTGGCCAAATTCCTTCGGCCGACAGATCAAGAGGGCCAGCAGCCGCGCCGCCGAATCCCCGGTGGCCCATAGCTCCAGTGCCAGGTCGTGGTTCTTCTTCAGCCGCTTGGCCACTGCCCGAAGCTTGCTCAGGTTCACTGCGTGATCATCGCCGTGCTTCTGGTTGACCGTCAGAATCTTCTCATCAGCCAGCTCAGTGAGCTCTGCCATGATCTCATCGACGCTGTTCATCCCGGTCTCACTCATCAGGTTCCTCATCATTCTTGTTATTTGGGGTGGGGGAAGGGATCCCCGGTGGGGGAGAATCCCAAAAAGTATCCGCCGTGGCAAGAAGCAGCGCCGCCAATCCCAGCACGCATACCCAGCCCACCATCGGATTATCTCCGGCATAACCCACCATTGGCCAAGGGGAGCGTGCCAGCCAGGCACCTGCCATCAGGATTGGGGCGCTGGCCAGCAGCCACAACGGGATGATGGTGAATCGCATGATGGCCCAGGCCAGGACAATGATAAGCAGTGCTGGCCAGCCTGCGACCGCTGTCAACGCCAGCACCCCGCTGGCCAAGCCCACCCAGCGGAACCATCCCGGTGCTCTCTCTTCACCGACAAACCCGGGGCGCCGTAGCGTAGCCACTGCCACAGCTGCAAGAACGCTCAGAATACCCAATGCCCCACCCAGGAAAAGGCTGGCCTGATAGGCGGAATCACCGGCGAAGCTGAACTTCACCGGGCCCTGGACCCCGGGCGGAATGACAAAACCTTGGGCCCCGGCATCTATCCGACGTGGCTCCAGGTCAACGCCCTTGATGGCTGCCTCCAGCCCGGAATTCCAGGAACGACCCGTCAGCAGGAGTCGCTCATCTTCAGCGGCGGGGATCTCCTCACCTGCCCTCAGATCCTGGAAAGCGGGGGAGGGATCAAAATCGGGTTCCTTCAGACTCACCCAGGTCTGGTGGGTGCGCAGTTCATGTTGACCTGCCTCAAGTTCCACCAGATCCCCATCCCAGAACTCCTTTTCGTCGATGAAAACTGATCCTTCATCGGGGAGCGCGAGTTCAAATGACATATTTCGGGGCGTGCTGAAGGAACGAATGAGAACTCCGGTGTCCACGAACATCCGCTGGAAGAGGAAGTGGCGGACGCTTACTGAGGTGTCCGGCACGGTCACCATTCTCTCGAGCTGGTGTCCCACCAGCCCGATCTCGCTGATCCCGGTTTGCCCTTTCAAGGTCACCCGTACTGCTTCAGTGGCCCCACCCGGCACCCGGATGGTGGCCTGCTCCCCGGCACTCACCTCCACTTCGGTGGCGGCGGTGCCGGAGGAAATGACAAGAGTTGTGTCTTCCGTGGTGGTGATCTCCAGAACGGGATCCGGGAAATCACCCCGCAGCTCCAGCCACTGACCTTCGGCAGTACCTGGGGTGGGGAACCAGGCGGTATCAGTCTGACGGTCCACCGCGGCAGTCACGGAATGAGCGGGATCTGCCCCACCGAAGCTGGTGGCATCAGCTGCAGAGGAGGAGGCAAGCACCTGCCCGCCAATCTCCTCCACATAGGTGAAGGGACCGGCGGAGGGATAGTCCTTTACCGCATTACGTACATCAGCGCCTTCGGCCAGGGAAGCCAGGGGGGCGGACACCGCACCTTCCAAGGTGCCGTAATTACGGACGCTGAGCATCGGGGTGTCGGTGACTATCTCGGCGTCCTCCGCGACCAGCTCCCTGGGGCCGGGGCCGAAGATCGAATCCAGGAGTGCCAGGGACTCCCCACCACCGGCCACCTGCACCGGTGCCGCCGAGGTCACCGCCATGTCAGCGGCAGGATCAATCATGATCACCTCGATTTCGCCGAAGGTGTACCTTTCACCAGGTAATTCCTCGATGGCCCGGGAGGCAGTGTCCGGATCCGCCGCCAGATCCTGACGAACCAGCACCGCACCAATCCCCAGGCGGCGTAGTGAAGCCGCGCCTGAAGCGGGATCTTCCTCAAGCACCGCCATGACCCCGTCCAATCCGCGGATGGCCTCAGGCTCGATCAAGGGAACCGCATCGCGCACAGCCCAGGGGACGTGGAGAAGCGGCTGGACGGGTTCATCCCGGGTCCAGCCCCAGTCCTGCCGGGCGAAGGAGGATTCAGGATAAATCAGGGTGCGGGTGCCGGCGGTATTCTGACTGAGGAAATCCGCCGCCTCCTGCCAGTACACCGGCACCTCCTCATAAGCACCCCGGGGAAGCAGACGTCCGGTCCACGCCGGGGAGGTGGCTCCCAACCCGATCAGGATGACCAACCCGGCGACGGCCATCCGTCGGGCAGGGAAGGCCCGCTTCCGAACAACTGCCCAGCTTGAAGGCAAGCGCAGAACACTCCCCAGTGCAGCGATGCCCACCATCAGCGGAATCCGCACCAGGGGATCAAATTTATGCAGGTTGCGCAGTGCTGCCCCGGCACCATCCAGGAAAGCCAACCAGGTAGTGCCGAGAGGTCCGTGAGCCATGCCCAGAATCAGGAACCCAGTCAACAACATCCCCACCCACAGGCCAGCATGGCTGGACCGGTTGCGGATCAGGAGACTTAAACCCGCCAGCCCAAGTGCCGCCACCACCACAGTGGCCAGCACAAACACCGGTTCGCTGACCAGGAGGTTCCCGGCTTCCCGCTCAGTGTCCACGAAAGGTGACCAACTGGTGGTGCCCCGGAGAATCTCCAACGGATTGAGCCAACGGGTGGTCACATAAGAAGACTCAATGAAATCAGTGAAGGGGGCGGAATAGCGTCCCAGAACCAGGAGGGGACCGATCCACCAGATGCTCACCGCCAGGCACCCCAGCAGCCAGAGTCCCAGGGCACGCCAACCCCAGGGTGCGCGATGCAGAATACGCCAGATCAGAACTATCCCGGCCGGAACGCAGGCCGCCAAGGTGGCCGTGGCATTGACTGCCCCCATGGCAGCCACCGGCAGCACCGCCAGTGCCACCGCCCGGATTCCCAGGGGGCCGAGCAGCGGCAGGATCACCCAAGGTGCCAACATCACCGGCCAACTCTCGGAGGAGATGGCCCCCAAGGTGGTCAAGGTCCGTGGTGATAAGGCGAAAAGCAGGGCGGCCAACACCCTGAAAGGAACTGAACCTATCCCGAGCCGTGAAACCAGCAGCAGGAACCCGGAGTAACCCACCCCGAGGACAATCAGCCACCAGAGACGCTGCGCCACCCAGTCGGGCAGGAAATCCGTGAGCAGGAAGAAGAAGCCCTGTGGAAAAAGATAGCCATAGGCCTGATTCTGGAGCTGCCCGAGGGTGAAGATATCGGTCCAGGCATGCAGCGTGCCACCCAGAAAACCAGCCGGGTTGGCCGCCAGATCATGCTTCGTGTCCGCGGCCGTCAATCCCCAGGGTTGGGTGAATGACAAAAACGCGAGCAACAACCAACCACCCAGGTGAAGAACTCCCTGGAGGTTAAGCTGCGGCCCGCGTTTCACGTGGAACGGGGCGCTAGCCGCGGGTGCCGTACTCCGGGCCACCGAGCATCGCATCTTCCACGGTCACCGCATTTCCCTGGGGGAGGGAATCCTGATCAGAGAAAGCTGCGACACCCAGCACTGCAACAATGCCGGCAGCGACACCGACAACGGCACTGGCAATCGCCGGGCCAAGAGTACGTCGGTTGAGAGAATCAGATGTATAAGCCATAGGAGTGAAAGATTACCGTTAATCCTCCATATCTTCGAGTGGCGGAACCACGAACACCGGAATCCCGGAATTATGGATGACATTGTCCGCGGTGGAGGACTGCCACAGAGACTTCAGTCCACTGATCGCCCGGGTACCGGTGACGATGACATCCGGGCGCAGCTCCTTGGCGGCATCCACAATGGCAGACCAGATCGCGGTGGCCGATTCCACCATATGGGCACGAGCCTCCAGACCGAGAGACTGTGCCAGGGTCACACCCTCCCGACAGGTGGCCCTGCCCTGGACATAGGCCGGATCCTCATTCTCAGCATTGCTGCCGAAATCCGCCTGGCGCAAACCGGAAACACTCACCGCCCGAGCCGCCTGGCGGTGCATCGGCTCCCAGGCGGTCAGAATCTCCACCCGACGGGGACGGAGCAGGGCCGCTGCATACTCCAAGGCCCGCCGAGACTCCGGGGAGCCGTCATAGGCGATGAGCATCGTGGTCTGTTTCGCTTCACTCATGGGGGACTCCTAGCACTAGTGGTACCCCAAGTTTAAGTGCCTTCAGTGGATCCGCGCGCACTGATGCAGAAGACCGGGAAGATAAGGCAGACTGGCCAGCATGAACAAGAACTTCTCGGTGAAGGTGGCCGCCATGACCGCCGCCGCACTCTGCGGCGGACTACTGGTCGCCTGCACCCCGGAAACCATCGGCTCCGACACAACCGAGACCAGCAGCAGCCCCATCTCCGAAAAGCCCACCGGACGCCCCGGCGAACCAGCCCCCACCAGTTCCACCTCAGCCCTGCCCGCCACCGAAGAAACCCCGGAGCAGGAGGAACTACGGGCCCAGGTGGCCTCCCTCATGATGGTCGGAGTCACCAGCTACGAAGACGCCCTGGCCAAACTGCAACAGGGAGCCGGCGGCATCTTCATCACCAGCTGGGCGGACCCCGCAATCCTCACCGAACCCGGCCGAGACATCGCCGCACTCAGGGAAACCGTGGGCCGAGACTTCAGCGTCTCCATCGACTTCGAAGGCGGCCGGGTCCAACGACACTCCGAAATCCTGGGCAACTGGCCCGCACCCCGGGAAATGGCCGCCACCCGCACCCCGGAAGAGGTCCGCGCCCTGGCCGCCGAGATGGGCAAGAGCCTGGCAGACCACGGCATCACCGTGAATTTCGCCCCCGTGGTGGACCTGGACATCGCCGAACTCGATGTCATCGGAGACCGCTCCTTCTCCCCGGACCCGGTGGTGGCCGCCGACTACGCCGCAGCCTTCGCCACCGGCATGAAGGATGCCGGAGTCACGGCAGTGTTCAAACACTTCCCGGGCCATGGCCAGGCCTCCGGAGACACTCATACCGGCTTTGCGGTCACCCCTCCCATCGAGGTCATCCGCGAACAAGACCTCCCGCCCTTCGGCCGGGCACTCACCGGCGCGCCGGGTGAGGTGATGGTCGGTCACATGGTGGTTCCCGGACTGGGGGATGAATCCCTGCCGAGTAGCCTTGATCCGGCCGTCTATCAGCTGCTGCGCAGTGGTGCTTATCCGGAGGGGGTTCCCTTCAACGGTGTCGCTTATACCGATGATCTTTCCGGCATGGCGGCAATCACCGATCTGATGAGTACTCCTGAGGCTGTGGCGGCGGCGATCGGGGCCGGGGCGGACCAGGCACTCTGGTCCAGTGATGAGTCCCTGGAGGTAGTTATTGACACCGTCATGGCTGCTATTGAGGCCGGAACTATCTCTGAGGAGCAGATACAGGAGTCTGCTGAACGGGTTCAGGTGTAGCTTGGGGCATAACTCTCCCTGCGCAGTCAATGGTGAAACATCTCAATTAAGAGATCGTGCGGACAGGGCATCAGGCGGGGCGATGAAATAGGGCAGGCACGAGGCCTGGTACATACGAATTCGATCAAGAATCACCTAAACCGCTCAGGAGCACTCGAGCGTGGGCGTTCCATCATTGATCATCGGTCCCCTCTTCGACCAACTCATCCCGGTCCTCGTCCTGGGTACCTCATACACCACGATCGCCGATTCCACGCGGGGTCTCGACCCGCTACCGCGATCTCTACGACATTGCGCTGATCGCCCTCTCCCTCGAGGTCAAGGGGGGAAGAGCTTGCTCAAGCGCTGCGGGCACAGGAGAAGATCCGGGGCATGTCCCTACCCCAGGTGCTGCATCTTCCCGGGCACGAATGGGAGAAGGGATATGCGGGGTTGAACAAGAACTCCCCGTACCTGCGTGCAGAGATTATCGCTGTGGCCGATGCCCTCCAGGTGGCCGGGGCCTTGATCGACCCGATTTTGTCCACCGAAAACACGCCTGTGGGAACCTGGCCACCGAAACACCAATCCTGGACCTGGGGCCGGACCCCGGAGCAATAAACGACTCAATGACCCGGACACGACGCTCGGTACACACCTTCAACTTTTTAAAACCCCGGTTATGCCAGGAATTCGTCCGATCAACCACCCGCCGGGAAGGCGTGACCATCTACGACCACCTGGTCCGCGAGGAAATGATGCGCGTGCAGAGCTGGTCTTCCGAGATCGGCATGGGCTGGACTTCGATGCCGCAGACCTACGCCTCCGACTACCTGGAGTAGCCCAGGATCAACTATCCTTGTGTTGACTCATCTCGGTGATCCAGATCGGGGCGTAGGGGGAGATGCACCCGGGGGAGGTGGGGTAGTCCCGGAGCACTCCGAGGCTTTCTCCGAGGTCAGGGCCCGATCGCGGAGATCTGGGTGCTCGATTCCGATCTGGGCCAGGCAGTTGTTCATCGCCCACTGCAGCCGCTCCGGAGCCTGCACCATCTCGGCCTCGATGGTGTCCAACAGACCGGTCAGATCCAGCCCCTTCACGTTCTTGATCACCTTCTCCGAGGTCAGGGTCCAACTGGCGCTGGTCACATCCGGGTCCACCTCCCCGAACCAGTCCCCGCGCAGCTGCTCAGCGTGCGGGGATTTTTCACGTGGTAGTTGACCAGCCAGTCCCGGACCTTCGGGGTACGAGACTCCCGCAGCATGGTGTCCAGCTCAGTGGCGGAGAACTCCTTGGTCCGGGCGATCAGCAGGGCCAGCAGGCGGGCATTGCTGTCTCCGGTGGCCCAGAGCTCGAGAGCCAGCGGATGGTTCTTCTTCAGCTGCTTGGCCACCGCCCGCAGCTTGGTCAGGTTCACCGAGTGATCGTCACCGTGCTTTTCGTTGACGGCGAGGATCGTGTGGCCGGAGAGGTCTTCTAGATCCTGCTGGATTTCCTGGGTGGAGTTGGTCACCGGTGGCTCCTAGATGTTGACGTGCTCGGTATTGCAGCCGAAGGACTCGACCACTCCATTGGCGAGGAATTCGGTGTCTACGGCATCCCAGGTGTGAGTCCCATGCCCCCTGACCTGGATGAAGTTGAAGCGGTCCGCAGCGTAGATCCTTCGGCCCGACTCGAGAACCTCCTCCAGGAAGCGGGAGTCCTCTCCCCGGGTGCGATCGGCGAAGGGAACCGCTTCGAAGGTCTCTCGGCGACCGACGAGGGTGGGGCCGCAGACGAAGTCGGTCCACCGGTGCTCCAAATCGGGGCGTCGCAGGAGCAAGGTGCCCGAGGACTCCAAGTAGGCGAAGGCCGCGGCCTTGCCCACCAGATCTGCCCCTGAGTAGAACAACGCGTTGACCTGGTCCAGCAGATAATGGGGACCGTAGAGGTCATCATCGTCGAACTTAGCCAGGATGTCCCCGGTGGATTCGGCAACGAGCTGGTTGAGACAGGTGCCCAGACTGTGGGAGGACGGGGCGGTCAGGCACCGGACTGTCTCGATTCCACGCTCAGAGCAGGCCGACTCTACTTGGGTCGTGTCGAACTCGAAGCCGTGGCCGAGCAGGAGCAGCTCGATATCCACATCGAGCTGGGCTGCTACCTGGTCCAGGACATGCTCCAGCTGGTGGGGTCGGTTGGTGGAGACGAGGACGGATACCCGAGGCCGTTCTTGAGCGGAGGTCTCAAGGCCGACTGCATCCAGGATCTGCTGGGCCCGGTGAGTGTAGGTGTGGTTTCCCCAGATGCGCCGCTGCGCCCGGTGCACCATCCGATCCCGAAGGCGGGGGGAATTAACCAAGGAGCGCAGCATCCACTGCGTCTCCTGCGGATCCGTGACAGTGGGGATCTCATCGATGGGGAAGAACTGCTCGATGGCGGCGCTGGGGGCGCTGACCACGGGAGTGCCGCTGGCGGTGATTTCAAAGATGCGACGGGCGCACATACTCGGGCTGTCGATTACGGAGTTGACGTTTAGGAAGACTTTGAAGTCCCGATAGGCGCTGAGCATCTTCTCGTAGGGCAGGGAACCGGCGACATAGCGGTCCACCGGAGCCGGGAACTGGTACTTCTCGTCCGTCCCGATGAAACGAGAGAAGATGGTCAGCCCGTGCTCCATCCGCGGAGAGACCTCGGCGGCGGCATTGAGTAGCAGGTCCATCTGCTCCCGACGCTCGGGGAACTTGTGGGCGAAGTAGGTGCCGGCGAAAGCGATGTCCCCGCGCTGGTGCATACTCTTGATCCGAATCGGATTGTGGATCGCAGGCTGCGCGGCGAAGCTCATGACGTGGATGTTCTCGTGCCCAAGCTCCTTCCGGTACTCCGGGACCTTATTGATGTCGGTGGTGAACACGACGTCGAAAAGCTTCGCGGTGTCCAGGAAGTCCTCGAAGTGAGGCGGATCCTCCTTGTTCCAAAAAACTGTGGGGATGTCCTTCCCCCGGCAGTGACCGACTAGATCGACCAGGGCGGTGCTGGGGGCCTTGGAACCTGTCAGCTGGTACTGCCAGGCCCCGCCCACGCCATTCCATGCGGATTCCACGAGGAGGAGGTCGATGGAATCATCGATCCGGTCCCGCCAGTTGCCGGGGGTTACCGGCACGGTGTCGAACTCGTAGTCCCAGGCAGCCAGGGAAAAGTTGTCGAGAATAACCGCGACCCGGACATCCCCGAATCGACGGGGGCGGTCATTAGGCACGTACTCGGGAATGTCGAGGGGGTTCCACTCCACACCGGGGCGTAACGACGCCCTGGTGCCCGCACCGTCGATGCGACGGCGGGTCAGCCAGGTGCGCAACTGGGCGGGACCGCCCTTGCGGAGGTGCCAGAATCCGGTGCGTGCCTGCTGGAGGGAGGATGACAATCCCATGGTGTCTCTGCTTCTCTTCGTGCGGTGGAGTGATGGGTGTGTGGTGCTTAGATGCTGGACCAGGACGTGAGCTGCCGGTAGACGCTGCGCTTCAGCCGGTCTTTATAAGGCAGAGAAAGCATGGCGTGTAGCAATCGACGGGAATTCAAGGGAAGCACGACATCCGGCCCGAAGTCCGCTTCGGAGTAGCCGTAGGCAGCCCAGGAGGACATGCGGTGTTCCCAATAGAAGAGGTCCAGCAGGTCATGGCCGGCGGAATTAGCCTCGCTTAGCTGCGTGTACTGCATGTATTCGTCCATGGTCTCAATCAACCGCGGATCATGCTGAAACTCCGACTGGGTGAATTTGCTAGCCAGCACCTCCGGGGTGATGGCTGGGTAGTCCCGATCACGGTAGAAAGCGGTACCTACTTCGCCTCCGATGCCGATGATGACCGATTCCTCCGCGCTGAAGGATTCGTAGTACATGCGGGCCAGGCTGGGGAAGCGGGCCCACGAGGGAAAAGTCTTCCGGTACATCGCCCAGAAGGGGTCAGAGCCAGCCTCGTGCTTCGGTACATTGAGGACCCGGTGGTTGAGTTCTGCCAGCTCCGCGAGGCGATTGGCTCCTAGCAAGTCCTTCCGGGAATGATCGGCGTTGCGCTCGAAGAAGTGGTAGGTCATGGCCTCAGCACCGGCATCCTGAAGAAGGTCGAGGCTGCCAGCGAGGATGGCCCGGGAATCGGACCCCGAGGTAAGGGCAAGTACTGAACGCGGTCGGCGGTCTAGAGCTGCATCCATCTGGAAACGAAGCTCCGAGAGATAGCGTTCGGTGGCCTCGGCAATGCTGAGCTTTTCCGGCGGGGTGTCAAAGAAGCGGCGGTGGGTAGCTTGTCCATCCTTGACTTCTAGAAAACAGTTGGCAAAGACTAGTTTCACCCCGTCATGTGGGGCAATCATTCCGGGAAGGCACTTCCCCGCTGGGTTGACATAGTTCTTGTGGGAGAGCACCCACTGGGCCTGCTTGGCGCTGGGGGTACCGCAGGCTGCAGCCACCAGTGCGGAGTGGGAAGCTAGGACGAGCCTTCCTCCCTGATCGCTCCAATAGCAGGATCGGGTGGCCATAGCGTCGACGTGCACTCGGAGGTCTACGCCGCGGCGGGCGACAATGATGAAACGTCCGCCGAGCCAGGTCACCATCCTATCGAGCCCGGCCCAGTCGGTGGAGCCTTCCAAACTCTTCAGAAGAGCTGGCGCCACCTTGGCAGAGGTTCGGAGTCGGCGCTCCGAATCTGTGGTGTGCCCCAGAATCAAGACCTCGATCTGCCCGGTCTGATCCTTGGCCTGGGTGAATTCCAGGTCAGGGTCATGGGAGATGATCCAAGACCCGATGCTGTGGGTCTCCCATTTCCTGGGTACCAGATCCGGATGTGGGGAAGACTCAGCCGTGAGAATCCATCCCTGGGCGAAGGCATTGGCGTATTGTCGGGCCTCTGAGGCTGGGGGAAAGACAGCGCTATGCTCGGCGAAGTGTTTCCAGGCCTCATTGAGGCGGGGGTAGTCCCGAGTGAGCCCCGCCTGGGGCAGAGGAAGACGACGCTCGCCGCCTTGCTCGGTAGCTAGCCTCCTGATGTTCCATTGCCGGACCTGAGCCGGGCCACCTTTGCGCAGATGCCAGAAGGCTTGCCGAAGTAGCTCCACCTGGCTGGTCACTGTGTACCGCTTTCCTGAATGAATGTGAGAATCCGTTCCTTGAAGAGCTGGTAGGCCTCGGTGGTGTAGTGGAAGGGGGCTCGGCCCCACTTGTGGTTCAGATCCGAGACCAGTCCATCGAACCTGGCTATTTTAAGCCCTAGACCCTCAAGATGCTCGATATAGGGGGCGAAGGCCTGGGGCGCATCAACAGGAGCCAGTCCTCCCAACGGCCGAGTGGGGTTTCCCTCTGAATCGATGAGCGCCCAGTCCGGAGCCAAGACTAGGGTCCGCTCTTTCAGCTTCAACTGGCGTAGAGAATCTACGAAGAGCGAAGCAGCGCCTTTCCAGCGATCGAGGTGCTCCATGGTCCCGAAGTCGATCTTCCGAGCATCCTCGAGCCTGGCCTTGAGCTCGGGAACCTTCCGCAGATCTGGGCTGTTGGTGACGATGGAACCATCGGGAAAGACCCAGACTCCGGATCGTTCTACGTTGAGATCCCAGACAAAGACATCGACATTCCCTAGGGCTGCCAGGTCAGAGGTGATAAAGCCGTGGACATCGAACTCGAGCATGCGCTGCTGGAATTTGCTGGGCACCTGGAACTTCGGAAGACTACCTCGGGCATCACTGCCGGAGGAGAGAAGTGAATGACGGGCAATGTATCGGGCGAGTTTGAACTCTTCCTCGCCGGCGATCGCCAAAGTGTCCCGGCTCACACAACCGCCGAAAATCGCAACGTTATACTTGTGATTCAAATTGTCCGTATCCACTCGATGGTCCAATCTTGATACTGATTATTGGTCGTTAGGTCAGTATAGTGATCTCAATATGTGTCTAGCGTGACTGAGGTTGAAGGAGGTGGGTTATGGAAGAAGCCGTGGGATCTGATCCCCAGACTAAAGGAAAGTCGAATGTCATCCTTGTCGATGGCAGTAATCTTCGCCGCCTGAATTCTCGACCGAATCTATTTCAGTACATTCGGCAGCTCTGGAGTCGGCGATTCTTTATTGCCGCTGATGCCAGTGGAAAGTCTTTCGAGTCTCAGCGGGACATGTTCCTCGGCCGAGCCTGGATCATCTTGTCTCCCATGCTTGAGGCAGCGATGTACGGCGTTCTTTTCGGCCTATTGCTGCGAACTTCCCGAGGTATCGAGAACTTCATCGGCTACCTCTTTATCGGCATCATCTTCTTCGGATTTCTGCAGTCCGGCCTTACTCGGGGTACTAACCTGATCAGGAGCTCTCAGAGCATGATCAAGGCCTTCACCTTTCCCCGCGCTGCGCTGGTGTTCTCCCAGAGTCTGAGGGGTTTCATCAGTGGTATCGCCCCTGCTTTCGTGGCAGTCATTGGTGCCCTTCTGTTCCAATGGGGGAATCCTCCCACCTGGCGGCTTCTCTTGGTGATTCCGCTTTATCTCTTGATCCACGTCTTCAGCACGGGGCTGATGCTCTTGATTGCCAGAATCTGCGCTTTTATCCCGGATCTGGCGGCGTTGGTGAAGTTGGCGGGAAGAGCCTGGTTCTTCACCTCTGGCGTGTTCTTCTCTATTGAGAGATACGCGACGCATCCGGAGATTCAGGCGTTCATGGTGGCTAATCCTGCCTACCAATTTCTCCAGGCAGTGCGCGGTGCAGTGATGTACGCAGAGGTGCCGAGCCTGGAGACCTGGCTCTACTTGTCTGCATGGTCATTCGGGCTCCTTCTTGTCGGGCTCATCGTTTTCTGGTCGGTTGAGGAGCGCTATGGAACCATCAACTGATCATCCGACGGTGGTAGTCCGAGACCTAATTAAGGATTACCAGATCCGCGGAGCCGGGCGACGTAGATCCTTCCGGGCTCTGCATGGGGTGTCACTGGTGGCCAACTCCGGGGATTCCATTGGAGTACTGGGAAAGAACGGGTCTGGAAAGTCGACGATGCTCCGGTTGATCGCGGGAGGAGAGTCTCCGACCTCCGGAGATATCCGGGTATCCTCTCAGCCCACTCTCTTGGGGGTGGCCGCTGCGCTCCAACCGAAGTTGACCGGAGCCAGGAATATTCGGCTGGGGCTCCTTGCTATGGGATTGACCCCAGATGACGTAGAGGATAAGTTCGACGAGATCTGTGAGTTCGCGGATATCGGTGAGGCCATTGACCGGCCAATGAACACCTACTCCTCAGGCATGGGATCGCGCTTGAAGTTCGCGATCTCCACGAGCCTCAGTCCTGAGATTCTCCTGGTGGATGAAGCTCTGTCCACTGGAGATGCCTCCTTCACAGATCGGGCCAAGGAACGCATGGACGGATTCCTCAGTAATTCGGGGACGGTCTTCATGGTCTCCCACGCGGCAGACACGATTCAGAAGAGCTGCAACCGGGCGATTTGGTTGCATGAGGGAAGAATCATCGCCGATGGTGCTGCCGAAAGCGTGACTAAGTCCTATCGTGTCTGGGGGAACAGGGCGGCCACCGGAAAGCATGAGGAAGCCGCCGAGATCATCAGGAAGATCGAGGGCTACTACAAGCCACCGATCATTAAGCTCGAAAACGAACGGAAGTAGACCGTCAAGGTCGTTCAGAAAACCTGAACCGATGGCTGTGGAGCCAGAAGGATACTCATGACGAAGAAGTACCTGAGGAAGCTGATTTTCGCGTGGGCGGTACTGCTCATCTCTCTGCTTCTTCTCATCTGGGGACTGTTCACCCTAGCGGATGATTTCATGTTCGGCATCGGTTTGACGCTGCTCGGTATCGGAGCTCTGGTGCCCATGGTCTGGTGGACTAGGCGATCGCAGAGTGGAAAACAAACCCCCAGATTCAAAGCCATGTCCGCTGCTGGTGGTGTTTTCATGATCGCGGGAGCTGTGACTATTGTGTACCCTCTGACAACTACTGATGTCAGTATGGGCGAGGATGACATCATCCAGGCAGACGAAGTCGATGCACGATCCGCAAATGAATCGAGCGAGCCAACAACGGTGCTGAACAACACCGCAACAACCAGAGTCTCCGAGGCTGATAGCGGAACGGCTTCACTTGGGGCGATGAAGCGGTACGGCACAGTGGTTCGGACTTCGGAACCGGTCGCCCCGACGGCCAGCAGCATTACGTCCACAACCATCTCGAGCGCAACTCCGGAACCGGTCCCTACGCCATCAGAGCCCACAACTTCCCAGCCTGCGAACCCCGGTGGTCAGGGGCTGCCTGACGGTGGTGCACATGTTCTCCCGACTCAGGAACCGTCCGCAACCCCCGAACCTTCGGAGACAGAGGAAACAACAGCCGAGGAAGGTACCCCTGGAGAGGGAGGCGAAGGGGAGCAGACGACTCCCGAGACCACCACCGGAACTACTACTTCGCCGACGCCTTATGGGCTGGAGGGCCTTGTCCCAGGGCTTCTTGAGAATTCCCCTTTTGATCCTTCTATGCCCAATTGAGTGCCAAAAGGAGAAAGCAAACATTTCTCGATGAGAAAGCTCAGCTCAGGGGCAGGAATTGTCAAGTTTTGACTGATGTATGAAAGCAGTTGTACTTGGACTGTTAATCGCGAGTTGGAACAGGCTGGCAAAGGTGGGCCTGACCAATGGCACAGATGCTCCCAACAGAGGGTGGGCAATCCTCCTTCAGAAAATTAAATGACTGTATGGACTCTTTGAATCGAGAGGGTATGTGTTTGCCCCATTGTAGAGTGTTCCTAAGGCCGGATCAGGCGCGATGTCCTAATATTGCGTTGTGTCGAGACAACAGGAACTAACGCGGAATTCCGCGTCTCTACTGTCAGTCTTTAGTGGGTAGACCAGATGCTGGTAGTGAAATATTTCAGCACTAATTTAAAGGAGTTGCTTGATGGCTGATGATTACACCTTGCTGAGAAAATTTATCCGAGAGCGGCTTACCGGTCCAGGCTTGCAAATGAATCACCTGGATACTACGCGATCCGCGATCCGGAGTATAACGGGAAAATTTGAAAAATTTGGTTGGGTGGTCGAATCCATCGAGGACCCTGCGAGCCGATTTACCCAGAACAAGATCACCTCTCCAGACGGTTCCACTACCCTTTCAATGGTGGGGGGGGGGGGAAGGTGTACAAGCACCCACCTGCGACTGAACAAATTTGTCGGCGTAAGCATCTGACCAAGAGAATGCTTGATCTCGCAAATCTTTCGACCCCAGCTGGTGGAGATTTCGCACCGTCCGAGCCGGAAGTAGCGGCTGCCTTCTTTGAGAAAATGCCGAAACCGGTAGTCGTAAAGGCGACAGATTCCGGGGGGTCTAAGGGCGTTACGGTCGGGGTGCGCAATCGTGAGCAGTTTGAACTTGCTTGGAGCCATGCTCTTGCCGATGGGCGAAAGAGCTCGAACGTGTTGATTGAAAAGTACGTGGATGGCGTTGAGCTTCGGGCTTTTGTCATTGGGGATGAAGTCGTCAGCGTAGTTGCACGTATCCAGCCTTTTGTCGAAGGTGACGGCATTAGGAATCTCACAACCCTGATCGAAGAAATCCACAAATCGCGGGAGGTTCACTACCGTGCTAAGAAAATGCCGGTTGTTATAAAATGGGAATTTATCGCTGGCCAAGGGTATCAGGAAGATTCTGTTCCGGCTGCAGGTGAGATCGTGTTCTTGAACCCCTTCAACACTCCCACCAATGGAGGATTCATCCTTGATGTCACGTCGGCAGTCTGCGACGAGATCAAGGAGCTGTCGATCAGATCGATGCAGGCTATTCCTCACCTGGAGGTTGCCGGTATTGATCTGATGGTCAGTGACTTGGGGGATGCCGATACTGCCTACGTTATTGAAGTGAATACGGCGGCTTCTTTGGAACTTCATCGTTATCCGACACATGGAGAGCCACGAGCGGTTGATTTGGATATCGTGGAGTACTTCAATTCGAAGTACGGCGAAAAGTGATTGAGTGCTGAGCCTACCATTACGCGGATAGATCGAACCTCCGCAATTCTTGTAGTGGTTTCAGATTTATATTGGAATTTTCATGGTACAGCGTTAGAAACTGTTTGAAAGGACTTTCTTTCATGAAAGATGTCAATTTGCGGAGTATCTCATTCAAGGACTTGAATATTTCAAGTCGCCGAGTCTCGCTGACTATGCACTACGATAACACCGACCATGAAATTTGGTATGAGTTCGATCGTGAGATTGAAACTACATCTTCATTGGTGGCAATCGCAGTTGCTCCGTTGTGCGGTCGCGCATTTGATGAGGTCTCATTCGACTTTGAAATTGATGGTGAAGCGCTCGAAAGCATTAGGAGTTTCACTAGGGCAGACGTGAGTGCCCCGACCAAACCGAGGGAACCTCAACGAGATTCTGAGGATCGGGACGGCACCATTCTCAGCTTTAGCGGAGGCTTCGACTCGATTGCGGCCAAGGCACTCTTGCCTGATGACACTCACCTGGTTTCATTGGATCTAGGGGGATGGTTCAAGCGAGAAGCCGAGTACTTTGGCCGATTCAATCCCATTACAATCAAAACCAACATCAGGCAAGTTCCCGATCAACGGACGGCGTTGACTAGCAATAACTGGTTATTTATGGCGACAGGCACCATTCTCTGTTCTTACCATCTCGGAGCCAAGTACCACGTCTTCGGTACGATTCTCGGGGAAAGGTTCTCCTTCCCAGCCTCTCCGAGAAAGATTCCTCTCATGGAAAGCATCGGTCTTCAAGAGGCGCCGATTACCTCTGGTATCACCGAAATTGGGACCACTAGGATCATGCTGCAGACACACCCCGAAGAGGTGGCTGCCTCGTTGCAGTCCCTGGCAAATAATGGAGACAGAAAGCAGTACTACAAACAGTCGATGGTGACTTTGCTGGCGGAGGAACTTGGAGTCAAGAACCCGATTTCTGACTTCAATCCGGAGTGGAAGAACAAAGTCGGCTTTGGGGGCTCCTATACCACGGCGCTCTCTGCCCTTTATTTCATGGCTAAAGGGCGGATGGACCTAATTGCTCCATTGTATGACGAGATTCCGGCTGAAGCCGTTACTTTCTCAAAATCGCACAGGATGGATTTTATGACCCGTGTGAATACGGATTTTTATCACTGGACACCCCGCCATCTCCGCAATCCACTATTTGAAAAGCTGAGCAACCTTGATTTGGTCCCGTACTCAGAATCTGACTGGGACGAAGTTCATGAAACCCGAGAATTCCTCAAGAAATGGTTCTAGATGATTGAGTCCAAGGGTGTGCTGGGGGTTTAGTGGTCATAGGCGATCAGTGATCGCAGGGCAGGTTGGCCGGTGGCGTGGTTATGCCAGATCGCTGCGGTTAATGCCAGCAGGCGTTTAACGACCTGGCAGACCAACCCACCGGCAGTGCGGCTGCCGTGTCGTTCAAGATGGAGCTGGCTTTTCATCGTGTTGAACACCGACTCGATAGTCTGCCGCAATGGTTTCAAGAATTGTTTTCCTGGCCTGGGTTTTTCCCCTTTCCGGGCCGGGCGAAGCAACTCAACACCACCAGTTGTCAGCTCGTCTTCCAGCCAGGCACCGTTAGCCCGGTGTTTTCATGGGAATGAAGAAAATAGGGACAAGGAAGACGACGAAAGTGATCCTGACCAGGTAAAATGGGAGTTCTCGACGCTTCCAAAACCAGGTCGAAAGGATCACCTTCTTAGGTGACAACTCACCAGCTTTCATATCGATACCCCCGCCACTTCCCAACTATGTTCCAACGCCGGACTCATGCTACTGGCACAAGCCGCCGACCGGGTCGGCGTCGCCGACGCAATCGACACCGCACTTGGTGACCGGCAGAAGCCGAACCTGGTCCACACCACCGGCCACACCATGACCTCACTCGCCCTGGCCCTGGCGATCGGTGGCGACGACGCCAGCGACATCGACCTGCTGAACCCGTTGGTCGGAACCGGGCTGATCGATAAGATCCCCTCGGACTCGACGATCCATCGCCGCCACCACGAACTCCACGATTCCGGCGACGAGGACGAACACAGTGCTGAACTCATCGATGATGCCAGCACCGCAGCGGTGCTGTCAGGGATGAAAACCGCCCGCACCACAGCCTGGCGCGCGTGCAGGGCCCGCAACCCCGCCACCACAGCAACCATTGCGAATCCGCTGGTCGTGGACATCGACGCCACGGAAGTCGCGTCCCACTCGGACAAGGAAAAGGCGATGCCGACGTGGAAGAAACACTTCGGGTTCCACCCCTTAACTGCGATCATCGATCACGGAGCAGGGCTGACCGGGGAGCCGACCGCCGTACTCCTGCGCCCCGGCAACGCCGGATCCAATACCGCCGCTGATCACATCATGGTGCTGAATCAGACGATGAACAGCATGCCTGACCACGTGGACGGTCATGACTGGGGCCGTAGATTGCTGGTCCGTACGGATGCTGCCGGCGGATCAAAGAAGTTTATCAACCACCTCGACCAACAAGGCCTGGCGTACTCAGTCGGGATCGGTACGTTCTGGCAGGTCGCCGATATCGCTTCCACGCTCGGCGGTAAGGTCAAGCAGGGCATTATCCGCCCCGATGGAACAGTCAGCGATATCGATGATGCCTATGTCGCTGACATCACCAGCCGGGTGCATTGCTGGGCCGGGGAACCAGTCGGGATCACCCTGGAGGATTATCCACCGGATATGCGGTTTATCATCCGTGTTGAGCACGCTGCCAGCGGTGCGCAGTTGCGCACCACTGATCTGGATGGGCGACGGATCCAGATGTTTGTCACCAACCGGAACGGCCATGCCCAGCGCTTGGATGAGCTTCACCGGGCACGCGGCCGCTGTGAGCAACGCATCCGCGACGTCAAGGACTGTGGCCTGGGAAAACTCCCGCACACCGCCTTCCGGATGAATCAGGCGTGGGCCTACTCAGCCATGCTGGCGATGAACCTGATCAGCTGGGCAGGACTGATCACCGCCGCCACACCGCCACCATCAACCACATCTCGGCAATGGTGGTGGGTCTGGGAACCAAAAACCCTACGCGTCCGAATGCTATCGATCGCTGGTGTCGTCGTCCGGCACGCCAGACAGTTAAGCATCCGGTTCGATGGCGCTGCTGCCCACCGCGAGCTGCTGGAACACGGCTTGTCCCGGCTGAGATCCACGGCCTGACCCCGGCTCCTTGTTGCCCCGCCTTTTTTATCAACGCGCAGTCCACAGCCACCACTACTCAACGGACCTGGAACCTGGGTACCCCGGCACCAGCACCCGCCGGGATCTCGTCGATCTTTGCTGCTGCTACCCCCACGTGCTCATCACGAAACGAATTCACGTGAAAAATTCGGGCTAGATCGAGTTGATCTTGCGAAGCCAGGGCAGCGATGCTCATGAGAATGCGGATTTGTCTTTGGGCTGGATCGTCTCTGGGAGCAACCTGAACCGAAGTCTACTCCTCAGGAGATCAGATGGAGAAGTCGGCTCCACGGATAACTGAAGCAGTATGACGGAGAACCTTCTATCGCGAAGCGCTCTTGGCTTCGGGAAAGAACGGATGGAGACGGTTGGTCGGCACCCCATCTCGATTCATGATTCCCCAATTGTCCGGAGGTCCGACTTGGGTTGGTGCAGGATACTCTATCAAGATTCGATTTCTGCAGTATAGTTGCGAGTCTGTGCAGTAGCGCCAAAGTGATGAGTAGGATCTCTTCCTTACCCACCAATCTGTGTAGTGAGCAGATCTCGGGGCATATTAGTCTGAGGTGAACCGACGCCAAAGTTCCCAGTAGCAATTGCCTCTGTGATGCGAATTTTCAGGTCGTGGTGGACCATTCTCTGGGGTAAAATCTCCCCAGTGAAGCAGCCACTTGAGCAAGTCCCTTTTTGCGTGTGATACTGCTTGGTTGAGCTGAGTCAGCGGAGCGAGAGGCTCCCATAGGTGACTCCGCAGAATCCCGAGAGAAATGAGGAACGTTAGGATGCAATTGATAGCTGGTTCTCCTGCAGTCGTACTCGCGTATATAGATAGTGCGGTAATGGATGAACTTGATCTACGATTTTTGCCTTCAGAGAGTCGGTTCATTCAAGAGCTACCTCAGATCGAGGAGATCTCTTGCCCGACAAGGCTGGTAGTTGCAAACTCAGACCCAGTAATTCTCAATTCAATTGCGGACAGGGTTCTTCAGAATACCGATGTCGTACTTGAACTGATCTGGAACATTGAGCGACGGTCTGATATTGCCCATGCACTCTCCCCGGTAGCTGAGCGCGCGAATTTCTCACAGTTTCGGGTCGTCGAAGGTACCGCACATTTGCTCCTTTCCGCCTCGGGAGATCAGGAAATTTCTGCCAAACGGCCTGGTCTTATCCCTTCGACTCCTGAGCTTTTGGAAGAAATTGGAAGTGAATCGGTGCCCATGCCTCCTCAGCTGTTTAAACAGCTACTGTGGCGGTACTCCTACCTTCTTGAACACTTCGACGACGCAAATTCGAAATATGACAATGTCTTCTCTCAGCTGGAGAGGGTGAAGAGGGAGAAGAAGGCGCAGGATCTTGAACTCAAAGCTGTCCAGGAAGAGGTTGCTGACCTTTCTTCAGTGAATAGTGATTTAGATGGGAAACTGCGAGAGCTGGATTCCGAGCACTCCAAACTGCAGTCCAGTTACAACGCACTTGCCAGTTCCAAACTGGGATCGATGACACTGAAGTACTGGGCGCGAAGGAATAACAGGGCATGACTGACCTAACAAATACTGTATTAGCTTATAAGCTGCTTCAAAGTGGAACTGCAATTCAGCAGGAGCGGCAATGGCTGGATCGTCTTCAGAATCGCGACTGGAAAGACCCGAAGGTTCGCAGAAGGTATGAGAGTGGAATCTCTGTCATCGTTGCTTCATACCTCTCGGTGGGCACCGTTATTGAAACTCTACGCTCGCTCGAAGAACAGTCTCTAGATCACTCGAAGTTTGAAGTGATCGTCGTCTGCAACGGACCGGATGATGGTACTGAAAAGGCAATCCACGACTTTGCAGAAGAGTTCCCAGATTTCAATTTGAGAGTATTCGGCTCAGATGTATCTAATGCTGGGAACGCTCGGAATATTGGTATTTCCCTCGCGAAGTATGAGTACATAACTTTTATTGATGCAGATGACCAAGTTGAACCGCATTTTCTGGAGAATTCCTTTAGTCTTGCGAGTGAAGATGCAGTCGTGATTAGTCCCATCATCAACTGCTCTGAATCTGGTAGGGATGAGAACAATGCTCTCAATACGAAGATTTCCGAACGATCGGGTACCTCTGTTCCGTTGAAAGAGGTTCCATGGGTTTTGGGTTTCAATGCGTGCAAGCTGATTTCGGTCTACCAGTTGATGAAGTTCAAATACAGCACAAAACTGAGGAGTGGAGAAGATTTAGTCTTCTTTGCAAATCTTCTCAGCACGAGTGATTTGAAAGTTGTCTTTTCTGAAGTACTTTCCGATAGTGCTTACCTACGTACTCTGAGCCCTGATTCTGTGTCACGCCAACCTGAATCTTTCGACTTCAACGTCAAGCAGCGAGTTGATTGCATTTTTGAGCTGCGTAGGATTGCCGTTCCAGAAGTCAATTTGGCAGCTAGGCAACAGCTGGAGAATGCCCAACTAGGTTTTGTGAAGCGATATTTGGACGGGCATCCGGAGGAAGCAGAGGACCTGGAGAACTATCTGGGATCGTTGGGTTTTCTCGATTTTCCATGGGGTACTGTGAACAGGGGAAAAGCACATGATCTTGTAATTTCGTATTGCTTCTCGCCATTTTCGGACACCTCAGCAGTAGTTGCGGAAAAGGCTATCGCAGAGCGTCAGAAGTACGTAGACGTTATCTCAAATGATATGTCTAAGGTTCGGCGCAAGGATCAGTCGTCGTCGTTCCTGTCGGCGCGCTGGATTGAAGACAGAATCGTGATCAATTCTGCGCCTTCTTTTGCTGGTTGGGCGAGTATTTCGCAGTTTGCAGAGGAAGCCTTGAAACGTGCGGAGAGTCTGTCGGAGGAAAAATCTTACCGCAGTCTCTACTCTCGGGCGTTGTGGGTTGGTTCTCATGTGGCTGCTGCGCTCTACAAGCGGCGGAACCCACATGTTGTCTGGACCGCAGAGTTCTCCGATCCGCTTCGATTCGGAGTTGACGGTCAGAAGCGGCCTGGTGGTTTGGTCCACAATAATGTCTCGAAGTCACTTTTTGATGTTGTGGAGGCTCATCATTATGAAGTGGGGGAGGTGGAAACACTGTTTGATCTCGTCGAGATCTCGACGTTTATCCTTGCGGATGAAGTGATTTTTACGAACCAGAATCAGATGGACTACATGCTCTCACACTATGAGCCGAGCTTTCGTCACATGGTGCAGGAGAAGTCTGTTGTCCGGCCACATCCTACGCCCACGAAGAGTTCCTATTTCGCCGTCGAATCGAATTACAATTTGTCAAATTCCGTAGTGAACATCGGCTATTTTGGTTCCTTCTACACGAATCGTGGACTAGGTGACCTGTTCACGGCGCTGATAAATTGTAGAGCCGAGGAAAGATCCCAGGTCATGCTCCATATTTTCTGCAATTCCGTTGAGGAGGCGAAGAAGAAAGTTGATCAATGGAACCTGAATGATGTGGTGAAGATCAATCCTTATCTTCCCTACATGGAGTTCCTCAATGCGACGACAAAATTTGATGTTCTCCTCGTGAATGACATTTCCCGGAACGCCGGATTGAGTATTAACCCCTTCCTTCCTTCCAAGTTGTCGGATTATCGGGGATCGGGCGCAAGGATCTGGGGTCTGATTGATGACGGATCGCCGTTGTCTCAGCAAGAGTTGGACTACTCCTCGGCGGTCGGCGATTCGCTGGGGGCGCTAAAGATCATTTCATCAGTTGTCGAGGAACACATGGATAGGCCACATTAGCCTGGTGTTTTCACGGTAATGAGGAAAACAACTACTAGTGTCCTGCGCCGTTAATTCGTTGTAGGTAACGGGCGATGGATGACAGGATCTCCTCGGCTGTTTTCGTCCAGACAAACGGCTGGGGGTTTTCGTTCCACGCTTTCACCCAGTTGCGCAGGTCTTTTTCCAGGGCCTGCACGCTTCGGTGGTCACTGCGTTGCAGAAGTTCGCGAGTCACCTCGGCAAAGAGCCGTTCAACCTGATTGATCCACGAGGAGTACGTCGGGGCGAAGTGCATATGAAACCGAGGATGTTTCCCCAACCAGGTCTGAATTGTAGGGTGCTTGTGGGTGGCGTAGTTATCGCAGATGACATGCACGTCCAGCTCTGCGGGGACGGTTTTGTCGATCGGCAGATCGGCTCGACACCGAAGCAGTCCTTGTGGGAAGAGATGTAGTCGATGACTACCGGGAGGGGCGGTCTGGCTCCGCTGCGAAGAAAGCCGACGCAGACTTCAGAATTTCGTTGGCTCGACGTAGTTCTTTGTTTTCTTTCTCCAGTTGGGCCAGGCGCTCGGCGTCGCTGGTGGTGTTGCCGGGCCGGTCACCGTTGTCGATCTGGGCTTGGCGGACCCAGGTTCGCAGGGTCTCTGCGTTGAGGTCGAGCTGGGCTGCGATGCGCTTGTAGGCGCCGTGTTTGGTGGCCGGGTCGCTGAGGGCGTCTAGGGTCAGGCGGACTGCTCGGGCTTTGAGCTCGTCGGAGTACTTCTTCGGGGCGGGCATAGGATCTATCCTTCCGTGGTTTCCCACCCTCCATCAAACCCAGGAAAGCTCAACGCACCCGGGGTCGTCGACGCTGCGGGGGCGGTGGGTTCTACCGTGACTGGGGGATGTTTGCGATGATCGGTCAGCTGCTCTTTGATCCTGCGTACCGACGGCACCTGGCGGGTGCGGATGACGACGTCGCAGGCCTGCTCGAGTTCACTACGGGAGAAATCCTTCGACAGTGCCAGCACCGCAAGGCAGCTATTATAGGCCTGAGCTTCGACTTTCCTGGCGTTAAACATCTGCTCGATGACCGCGAAGGTATAGCTCTCTCAAATCAAAAGCTTCACCCACCAGGTCAGATCCGGTAGGAAAAAGTTGATGACGCAATAAACGTCTCAAACCCAACCACGGTGTCCTCAAAGTGCAATCGCTGGCGGTTGCTGATCGCTGCTTTCGCCTCGTTCCACACCTTCTCAATCGGATTATGATCCGGTGCATAGGGTGGCAACCACACCAGGTGCACGTTGGCCAATACATTGCCTTCACCCAGGTGCTCGCGGAGCTTCTTTGACCTGTGCCACCTCGTGTTATCCCACACCACGGTGATCTTCTTGCCCGGATGCCTGTCCACCAAGGTGGTCAGTGCCCGGGTGATGGTCTCGGTGTTCTGCCACGTCAACCGCAGTAAATCCACCTCGCCGGTGGTCTGTGACAGGAACCCGATGTAGGACTGTGCCCGACGGATGCGATCCACACTTAACGTTGTGGGATGACCCTTGTGTATCCCGGCTTTACGTACTTCTGCTTCATGCTCAACACGGACTTCATCAGCAGCAAAAACCACCTGGCCTGGATCTTTAAGTGCATCTGCGATCTCGTCACGGATCTGGGCCATCCGGGCATCAATGTCTGCGTCACTGCCGCGGCGTTTATCAAAGACCTGTGGGTATTTAAAGCTCAGGCCCGCATGCCGAAGCAGCAGGTGGTAGGTGGTATCAGAGTCGTAGACGACATCAAACTGGCTGGCTATCCAGTCTTTTACCTGTGGCACGGTCCAGAACTGGGCTGGGATGCCCCTAGCGGACGGCGGCTGGGATAGGGCCGTGGCTATCTCTGCGCGTTGTGCCGGGGTGAGTTTTGAGGCGTTGGTATTGGCTGCGTGGCCGGTGAAAAGGCTGGCGATCCGTAGTCGGTTGAACTCCAGAATCCAGGTGGTAATGGTGGAGGGTTGCCGCTCGACGAACCGGGCGATGATGTCCGGGGTCACGCCGTCATCAAGAAGCAGGAGTGCTTCGGCTTTGTGTTGGACGAGGCTGAATCGGGAGCGTTTATAGGTTTTGAGGATGGTGATTTCCTCACCCGTGAGGGCGGTGGTCAAGGTTGCGGCCATGGTTAGAAAGTCAACAACCCTGGTGAAGCGGATCAGCGCTCAAACACGCTTATCAGGAAGCTTTTGTTTTGAGAGAGCTATAATTACCCCCGGTACCCGATGAGCAGAACAGAGGTACCCGATCACCAGAACTTCAGTACCAAATACCCGCGCGCGTCATTCCCGCTCCGGCTGTCGGATCCGCTCGGCCTCCGTCACCGAGTGTGGTGAGGCCTATGAGATCAGCCGGTGGGTCTACGGGCTTCGTGTCGGGCGCAACGGGCACGTGGTGTGGGAGGAGAATTTCTGACTGCAGTGCCAGTCACCCATATCGGCACGAGTGTGGATCTGCGGATCACCGACCGGGTCCTGCGGATCACCGATCGGGTGCTGCAGATCTACTCCGGCCATCAGCGGCTGAGCAGTCACCTGCTACTTCCCGAGGGATCAGCCAATCAGTACCGCACCAATGATGCTGATCTCCCGTCGGTGAGCGCTACCAACCCTGGGACGCCCCGCGTGTGCGGGAGTGGGCAGGTCGGGTCGGGCCGTCCGCGACGGTGGTGGTCAACCGGATCTTCGAATCAGTGGCCGTCGACGAGCAGGGCCTGAACGTGGCCCTAGCGGTGCTGCGGTTGACGCGGCGCTACTCTGCTGAGCGGGTCGAGGCCGCCTGCCGGATTGCCCTGGCCGGGCATGTCCGGTCCCCGCGCTATGTGCACCTGCACCCGATCCTTGTCACCGGTCAAGACCAAGCCGCGAGGCTGTGGCCACAGACATTGCCGCCGGGCGGATCCGGATCAGCCGCTGTGGTCCCGTGAACAGCCGTTGCCCGAGGTCATTGACACGTCGTGGCTGCCATCCATTCGGGTGAGATTTCCGAGGACTGCATTCACGAAGCGGCCGAGAGAATTTAGGCGCAGTTTGTGGCGTGGCTTTCTAATAACAGCGGAAGTGATAGAGCCGATTTAAGTATGAGATTAAGTTCTACAGCGATACCCTGGGTGTGTGAGTCAACCTAATCATGGGAAAAGCAGTGGTCGCGGAGCGAAGATCCTCATCGGGACTCTGGTCGGCCTCATTGCTATCGCCGCAGTCGTCCTCGGGGTCGACTACTTTCTGAACAAAGATAAGGTTCCTCGCGGAGCCACCGTCGGCGGAATCGCCATCGGCGGAATGTCCCCCGAGGAAGCCCGCACCACCCTGGAATACAGCCTCGGTGGGGCCGTCGAGGAGCCGGTGATCATCCACGCCGGGGAGCTTCAGTCCCAGCTCATCCCGGCCCAATCCGGCATCAGCGTCAACTGGCAGGAGACCGTCGAGGCCGCCGGCACCCAGTCCCTCAACCCGGTGACCCGCCTGCTGGGGCTGTCCCGGGACTATGAGGTCGACATCGTCAGTGATGTCGACCCTGCCGTGCTCACCCCCACTCTGGACCGAGTCGAGAGGGATCTCACCCGTGAGCCCACGGACGCCACCGTCACCATCGAGACCGGGGCAGTAGAGACCACCCCGGCCGTCAACGGCCAGACGATCAGCCGCGAAGAACTTAACGACGCACTGGCCACCAGCTGGCTGGACCCGGCCGGCGTGGAGCTCGACGCCGAGATCACCGAGCCCGCCATCCTCGACGACTCGGTCCAGGAAGTCGCCGAGGGCCCAGCAGCCCGGGCCGTGGCCGCCCCCCTGGTGGCCCACGGCCGCGAGGAGATCGACGGGATCATCCCGCCGGAGCGTATGCCTGAGGTGGTCACCTTCCACTTCGAGGGCGGATCCTTCCGCACCGACGTCAACGTTGAGGCCGCTCAGGGCATCCTCAACGAGACCCTGGGGGCCACCGAGCACGAACGTCAAGAGGCGAACATCAGCTTCGCCAGTGGCTCTAAGGCCATCACCCCGAGCGTCGACGGTGAGGAGATTAACTGGGAGGAGACCCTGGCCGATCTGCCGGAACGCATCACCGGGGAAGGTGAGAAGGAGTTCGAGGTCATCTACATCGATGACCCAGCCGAATTCACCACCGAGCAGGCCGAGGCCGCCACCTTCAATAACACCATGGGTACCTTCACCACCGGCGGTTTCTCCGAGACCTCCGGCACGAACATGGGTATCACCGCCCGCACCGTCAACGGCGCCGTGGTCCTGCCGGGGGAGACCTTCTCGCTCAACGGCTTCACCGGTCCCCGCGGCACCGCTCAGGGTTACGTCGAGGGTGGCATCATCCTCAACGGCCGGGCCGATACCGCCGTCGGCGGCGGCGTGAGTCAGTTCGCCACCACCCTCTACAACGCCGCCTACTTCGCAGGTATGGAAGACGTGGCCCACACCCCGCACAGCTACTACATTAACCGCTACCCGGCGGGGCGTGAGGCCACCATCTTTGATGGGGCCATTGACCTGCAGTTCCGTAACACCTCCGATTCTCCTATCCGGATCGACACCAGCATGAGCGATAGCGAGCTGACCGTGAGCATCATCGGTGTCAAGACCGTCGAGGTGGAATCCGTCAACGGCGGCCGCTGGGCCCAGACTTCCCCGAACACGGTGAGCGTGCCCGCCGATGAGTGCTCGCCCTCCGGTGGCGCGCCGGGCTTCACCACCTCGGACACTCGCATTATCCGGGATCTATCGGGTAATGAGATTTCCCGGGAGACTCAAACCACCGTCTATGATCCCCAGCCGATTGTGCGTTGTTCCTAATATTTGCATGAGATCTTGGTCCCGCGGTGGGACCGGGTTTTTCGCTTATTCGGATCCTTTAGTCGGAGGCGTTCGAATATTAAGCTGATAAAGGACTTTGTTAGCCTATTCGGCATCGCCTGCAACTGATACCCTGATTCCGACGCGGATCGGGTGAAGTCCCGCCGCTTCCGTCTTGTCCGCCGTATTCGAATGTAGGCTTCAGCGTTGAAAATTCTCGTTCTCTCCCAGTACTGGCATCCTGAGAACGGTGTCCCCCAACGTCGCTGGACCTGGCTGAGCAAGATCTTGAGCGACGCGGGCCATGAGGTCACCGTCATCGCACCTCCGCCGCACTATCTTCGCAATCTGAGTCTGCGGGAGTGGTGGAAGGAACGTAAATTCTCCTCCCACCGGGAACCCGGGAGGGGGCAGTCCGGGGAATTGATCATTCGGAGTGGTTTTGTTCCCTCCGGAAGCTCTTTGACCCAGAAGGCGATCAACCAGTCAACGGTGGCCCTCGGATCGCTGTGGGTGGTGCTGAAGCGCCCTGGGGTACTCAAGGGCTACCGTCCCGACCTCATTATCGGAACCGTCCCAGCCTTGCCCACAGCTCTGACCACCTGGCTGAGCGCCTGGATTCTGTGTTCCCCCTATGTCATTGATCTGCGGGACAACTGGCCGGAACTGCTGGACCAGGCCCGAGAGTGGAATAAGGGGACGGGACAGCGCTCCCTGCGGGAGAAGCTCCTGTCCCGGGGGCCGCTGCAGGCAGCCAGTACCGCGACTCGATTCACCATGCACCGAGTGCTGGCCGGGGCCGCGGGCATTGTTGTGACCTCGGGGCACCTGCGCCGGGATCTGCTTGAGGGGCAGCCCGCGAACTCTGAGCGTGAGGTCATCACGGTGCGCAATGTGTTCCCTCCGGAGACGGATTACGTGGCCTCCGGAAAGGATGAGGGCTCGGCGGATTCCCTCAATGTGCTCTACGCCGGCACCCTGGGAAGGGCGCAGAACCTGGCGAATGCACTAGAGGCGGCCTACCTTGCCGAGCAGCAGGGACTGCACGTCCACCTGCGTTTCGTGGGCGCGGGGGCCACCAAGAAGGCCCTGGTGGAGCGCGCCAAGGAGCTGGGAGTCGAGGCCTCCTTTGAGTCACGCCGACCGGCGGATGCCCTAGAGGGCCACTACGAGTGGGCGGACACCGCGCTGGTCCACCTCACGGACTGGGAACCGCTGGGTTCCGCCGTTCCCTCGAAGACCTATGAACTCATGGCGGCTGGCCTCCACATCTCCGGGGTCATTAACGGTGAGACCGCCGAGTTGATCCGGGAGCACCAGGCCGGAGATATCGTGGAGGCCGAGGATCCGCAGGCTTTGGCCGATCTGTGGGTGACCCTGGCGAAGGACCGCTCCCGCCTGCGGATCACCGGCACCGGGCAGGCCTGGGTGGCGGAGCAGCGCGAACACGTAGTTCCTCCCCGGCTGCTAGGACTGGTGGAGAGGACCGCGCGGCCGTGATACGACCTGCCCTCCTCCTGCGAACTCTTACCCTCCTGGGCTCCGCTGGAACCCGTCTGGCGCTGGAGGACCCCCAGGGTTTCCTATCCAAGGCGAAGGAACGGGTGCGCACCGCAGACAACCGTTTCCTCGCAGGGCTTCCGGTATCGCTGCTGCCGGATCTTCCGACGGGCTCCAGTTTGGCTCGGGAGCTCATCGACCGGGGTGAGCTAAGCGCCGGGATCGAGGCAATCGAAGGAGTTGCAGGGCAGGCATCCCGAGCTGAGCGTCACCTGGGGCGGATCACCAGGCAGCGTCTCTCCCAGCTCCGTGAGCGTCCAGTGCCAGGTATCAAAGCCGTGGCTGCGGCGGAGGCCCGAGTGCTCTACGTACTGACCAATAGCCAGCCCTTTACCAACTCGGGTTATACCGTCCGTACCCAGAGCGTCCTTCAGGCGGCCACCGAGGCGGGAGTACCCGTGCACGCGGTGACACGGCTAGCCTATCCGGTGCTGGTGGGCAAGATCCCGAGTTCGCTGATTCAGGAGGTGAAGGGGATCTCTTATGAGCGGCTGCTTCCCTGGGTTTATCCCCGGAGCCTGCGGTCACGGGATGACCTGGCGGTCAAGATGATTGTGGAGCGGGCGCGACGCTTTAATGCGACGATCCTCCACACCACCACTGACTTCAAGAACGCCCTAGTCACCTCGCATGCGGCCGCTGAACTCGGGATCCCCTGGGTCTATGAGGTGCGAGGTGAGCTGGAGGGCACCTGGTTGTCCCGCCGGCCGGCAGAGCAGCAGGAGGAGGCGGCTCTGTCGGAGTTCTACCGGCTGGCGAGGGAGCAGGAGACTCGGTGTTGCCAGGCGGCCTCGGCCGTGGTGGCTCTTAGCGAGGTGTCGAAGCAAAAGCTGGTGGACCGCGGTGTCGCAGCCTCTAAAATCCAGGTCATCCCCAATGCGATCGAGGAGCAGGAGGTCGGGAGGGACTACTCCCGGGCCGAACTCCGGACCGAGCTTGGACTGCCGGAGGGATCTCTGATCGGGTCGGTGACCTCGGTGGTGGATTACGAGGGGCTGGACACCTTGATCCGTGCCCTGGAGTACCTTCCGGAGGGGACCCGGGTGCTCATCGTGGGGGAGGGGACTGCCCGGCCTGAACTGGAGAAACTTGCGAAGATGCTCGGTGTGGAGGACCGGGTGTTGTTCCCCGGGAGAAAGCCGCAGCAGGAGATCTGGAAGTGGTATGCCAGTCTGGATGTCTTCGTCGTGCCGCGTAAGGACACCCCGGTGTGCCGCACTGTGACTCCTCTGAAGCCACTGATGGCGCAGGCGCTGGGTGTGCCGGTGGTGGCCTCAGACCTGCCCGCGCTGCGCGAGGTGACCGGGGGACTGGCCGAGTACACGCAGGCAGAGAACCCGGAGGCACTGGCCCGGGCTATCAGCAGGGTGGGTTCGGCACCGGAGGTCGGGGAGTGGATCCGGACCCGGACCTGGAGGCACAATGGGCGTCGGCTCTTCGAGCTCTACGACTCACTCCACCCGAAGCGCTGAGAAAAATTCACACCCTGAGCTCTCCCGTTAGTGGAGAGCTCAGGGTGTGAGTGGACGGAGTGAATCTCCGGTTGGAGGCTACTTCCAAAGGCCCTTGGTATCGACGAGCGCCTTGCCCTTGATCTGGTGGGCGGTGATGTCCTTGAACTCGTTGTGATCGACGAGGAGAACGATCACGTCAGCGGCTGCGAGAGCGGCGGTGCACTCCTCCAGCTTGATGTTCTCGAGACCATCAAAGGCCTTGGGCAGCTCCTGGATGTTCGGCTCGACAGCCAGAATGGTGCTCTCCGGCAGGCTCTGGGCGATGTCCTTGGTGATCTCCAGGGCCGGGGACTCGCGCAGATCGTCGATGTTGGCCTTGAATGCCAGACCCAGGGTTGCGATGGTCGAACCGCCGGTCTCCTTCACGGCCTGGGCGACCTTGTCCTTGACCCACTCGGGCTTGGCATCGTTGACCTCGCGGGCGGTGCGGATGAGCTGCGAGTTCGTGGGGTCGGAGGAGACGATGAACCACGGGTCAACGGCGATGCAGTGGCCACCGACGCCGGGGCCCGGCTGCAGGATGTTGACGCGGGGGTGGTGGTTGGCGAGCTCGATCAGCTCCCAGACATTAATGCCGAGGTTGTCGCAGATCAGGGACAGTTCGTTGGCGAAGGCGATGTTGACGTCGCGGAAGGAGTTTTCGGTCAGCTTGGCCATCTCCGCGGTGACCGCGTCGGTCGGGAGGAGCTCGCCCTGACAGAAGGAGCGGTAGATCTCGGTGGCGCGTTTGGTGGCTTCCTCGGTGGCGCCACCAATGATCCGGTCGTTGGCGATCAGCTCTTCCATGGCCTTGCCCGGCAGGATCCGCTCAGGGCAGTGGGCGAAGAAGATGACCGGCTTGCCCTCGGGGTTCGGCGCACCGTCGGCGATGAGGTCCGGGCGGAGCTCCAGAATGCGGGCGGCCATGCGTTCGGTGGTCTTGGGCGGGGAGGTGGACTCCAAAACTACCAGTTCATCGCCCTCGAGCTTGGGGGCGATGGACTCGGCCACGGAGTAGATGAACTTCATATCGACATCGTGGTTGTCGGTGAAGGGGGTGGGGACGGCGACCACATAAGCATCGGCGTGAACCATATCGGTGGTGGCCCGGAAGTTGCCGGAGGCTAGGGCCTGCTGCAGTCCCTCCTCAAGACCGGGTTCAACGATGGTGACCTCGCCCCGGTTGATCCGCTCGACGTTCTCGGCCTTGATATCAATACCGGTGACATCCATGCCACTGTTGGCGAGGACAACTGCAGTCGGGAGCCCGATGTAGCCAAGACCGACGAATGCGACCGAGGAGATGCTCATGAATATTCAACTTTCCGTTAGGGTGCGAAATCTGCAGGGGGGAGTTTGTCTCCAGAACTTATGGGGCTGATTGTGGAGTTGCCCGATACTACAAGAAATAAGGTATCAATGATCCGGGCCAAGTGTTTGGCCTGAAGGGAAGTGGAGACGCAAGTCATGCACTTTCGGGGGCTCCGAATTTCGTGACATCCTACTTCGAGGCACAGCTAACCATTGCTCAATGAGCTATCATCCCAATTCTTACGGTCGTGTAAAAATCCCGTGGTACGTTTGGGAAAGCCCGCACCAAATTACAGGAATTTTTTCAGTTTAAATTCATGTTTTCATGAATCTGGCACCGCGAAAATGCTGATTCAAACGGAAGTAGTGAAGGAAAAGTATGTCGAATCCGAAGGTCATGACTGTGTACGGGACCCGTCCGGAGGCCATCAAGGTGGCTCCGGTTATTAAGGCTCTGGAGGCTGATCCGCGTCTGGAGTCTGTTGTGGTCTCCACCGGCCAGCACCGTGAGATGCTGGACCAGGTCAATGGGATGTTCGGCATTAACCCGCACCATGATCTGAACATCATGCGCCCCGGCCAGTCCCTTAATGGAATCGTCGCCCGCGCCATCAGTGGCCTGGATGCGATTATCGAGGTGGAGCGGCCCGACGTAGTCATCTCCCAGGGTGACACCTCCACCGCCATGGCTGCCGCTATCGCCGGATTTAACCGTCAGATCAAGATCGTCCACCTCGAGGCGGGCTTGCGCACCGGAAACCTCCTTTCCCCCTTCCCGGAGGAGGCTAACCGTAAGCTGATCGGGCAGGTCTCCTCCCTGCACCTGGCCCCGACGGAGATGTCCAAGGCTAACCTAACGCGCGAGGCCGTTCCGGAGCGCGACATCGTGGTCACTGGCAACACCGTCATCGACGCTCTCCTAGAGGCGGCTTCGTGGGATACCCAGTTTTCCAATGAGCGACTGAAGACCTTCGCTGCGGAGGATCGGAAGATGGTTCTGGTGACCACCCACCGCCGTGAGAACCTCGAAGATATGGCGAACATCGGCCGAGCCATGCGTCGTATCTCGGAGCGCTTCCCCGAAGTTTTCCTGGTCCTGCCGGCCCACCTGAACCCGGCTGTCCGAGCCGCCGTCTTCCCGGAGATCGAGGGGCGCAACAACATCCTCATCACCGAGCCGGCACCCTATGACCGCTTTACTAAGCTGATGGGCCGTGCATACATCGTGCTCACTGACTCTGGTGGAGTCCAGGAGGAGGCGCCGAGCCTTGGTAAGCCGGTCCTGGTCATGCGGGAAAACACCGAGCGTCCCGAGGCGGTCGAAGCCGGCACTGTCCGACTCATCGGCACCGGTGAGGACCGAATCGTCGATGAGGTGACCGAGCTGCTCACCGATGCCGAGGCTTATGAGCGTATGGCTAATGCCGTGAATCCTTATGGTGACGGCAAGGCTTCTGAGCGCGCCGTTGCCGCCATCGCAGAGCTTCTCGGCGTCGGTAAGCGAATCGAGGACTTCGTGCCCCAGAAGGCTGAGGCGCTGGTCTTTAGCGGCTGAAGTTGCCTGTCTCGAAGGGAAGCGGGTGTCGCCGGGGATCGGTGGCACCCGCTTTGTGGTGAGAATGCTAGGGATGCTGAAAACCGGGCTCCCTGGAATTCAGAACACTCTCAATTCCTAGAACCCGGCTGGTCCATGAACGTATATTTCATGGTTTGGAGCCGATGACGGGAATCGAACCCGCGCCACCTGCTTGGGAAGCAGGAGTTCTACCATTGAACTACATCGGCAGCGTCCTCGAAGTGCTCTGAGGAACTATTCCAATACTCTACACCGTTGCTGAATTTTCACGGCAACTCGGGGTGGGAAAAGCTGTGACGTACACTGAGATACGTGCTTCTTTCAGATCGTGACATTCGTGCCGCCATTGACTCCGGAAAACTCGGGATCGAACCCTATGATGAATCTCTGGTTCAGCCCTCGAGCGTTGACGTGCGGATGGACCGGTTCTTCCGGGTATTCAATAATTCCAAATACACCCACATTGACCCGAAAATGCAGCAAGATGAGCTGACCAGTCTGGTCGAGGTCAATGAGGATGAACCCTTTGTGCTTCACCCAGGTGAGTTCGTGCTCGGCTCCACCCTGGAGCGCTTCACTTTGCCGGCAGATCTGGCGGGCCGTCTCGAGGGTAAGTCCTCCCTGGGGCGCCTGGGTCTGCTGACCCACTCCACCGCTGGATTCATTGATCCGGGATTTGATGGCTACATCACCCTGGAGCTTTCGAACGTGGCGAACCTGCCCATCATGCTGTGGCCGGGAATGAAGGTCGGGCAGCTTGCCCTCTTCGATATGACCTCCCCCGCAGAGGTCCCCTATGGCTCCGGAAAACTGGGTTCCAAGTATCAGGGACAGCGTGGTCCTACCCCCTCTCGGGCCTACCTGAACTTTCGGGACTGATTTCAGAATCCTAGAACCTGCAGGTCAAGGACATCGGAAGGGTTCCTCACCTGCATTCAACCGGAATTAAGCCCTCGTTCACGTACACGGGGTAAAAAGGTGCCTTATGCGTATGACAGTGATCGGTACAGGTTACCTAGGTGCTACCCACGCAGCCTGCATGGCACAACTTGGCCATGAGGTGCTGGGCGTGGATGTTGACCAGAGCAAGATTGATCTGCTGAAGTCGGGTGAGGTCCCTTTTTATGAGCCTGGCCTCCCTGAGGTGCTCAGCCGCAATCTCGAAAGTGGTCGGCTGAACTTCACCACTGATTACGCGGCAGTGGCGGAGTTCGCGAATGTGCACTTCCTTGGTGTGGGCACCCCCCAGAAGCGTGGCTCCTACGCGGCGGATGTCACCTACGTGCGTGCGGTCATTGAGTCACTGGTTCCGCTGCTGGAGGGGGACCATTTGATCCTGGGCAAGTCCACTGTCCCTGTGGGAACTGCTGCAGAGCTTCAGGAACTGGCAGATGAGCTGGCTGGAGACAAAGCCAATGTGGAGATCGCCTGGAACCCGGAATTCCTGCGTGAGGGGTATGCGGTCAAGGACACCCTCACCCCGGACCGCATCGTGCTCGGAATCCGCAAGGGGGAGTCCTCGGCAGAAGAGATCGCCCGCGAGGTTTATGCCACCGCGATTGAAGCCGAAACCCCTTTCCTGGTCATGGATCTGGCAACCTCTGAGCTGGTCAAGGTATCCGCCAATGCCTTCCTGGCCACCAAGATCTCCTTCATCAATGCTGTCTCTGAGATCTGTGAGATCGCCGGCGCAGATGTCACCCAGCTGGCGGATGCCATCGGCCTGGATGAGCGCATCGGCCGGAAGTTCTTGGGCGCCGGCCTCGGTTTCGGAGGTGGCTGTCTACCCAAGGACATCCGCGCCTTCATGGCCCGAGCCGGCGAGCTGGGGGCCGATCAGGCACTGACTTTCCTGCGTGAGGTGGATGCCATCAACATGCGACGCCGTGACCACATGGTTCAGCTGGCCAAGCATGCCTGCGGGGGCAGTGCCCTGGGCAAGAACATCACGGTGCTCGGTGCTTCCTTCAAACCAAACTCTGATGACGTGCGGGATTCCCCGGCGCTGAGCGTTGCGGGTTCCCTCTCCCTGGCAGGTGGAGAGGTAACCGTCTATGACCCGCAGGGCATGGACAATGCCCGCAAGGTGTTCCCGACTCTGACCTACGCTGAGTCGACTGATGATGCGCTCAAGGGCGCAGATATTGTCATTCTGGCCACCGAATGGCAGGAGTTCCGGGAGATTGATCCGGTGCGTGCCGCTGAGCTGGTGGCTGACAAGGTCATCATTGACGGCCGTAATGTTCTTCCCGTCCAGGCCTGGCAGGATGCCGGCTGGAACCTGACCGCCCTGGGGCGCAGCCTCTAAAACCATTTGAATGACAACAGCGCGTGGCCCTGGGAAGGGGCCGCGCGCTGTTGTCATGCCGGGGGCGTCGTTAAGCGGTGGCGGTGGCCAGAGCCTGCCGGTTGGGGACGACCACCGCGGCAATCAGCGTGGTGATCGGGACCGCCAGGGTCAGGGCGAGGGCGCCGATGCCGGAACGCAGCAGTTCGGTGGCCACGATATCGCTACTCAGGGTCTGCAGCAGGGGGCGTTGGGAAACCGAGATGAGCAGCAGCAGGGGGAGTGCGGCACCGGTGTAGGTAAGTACCAGGGTGTAGACCATCGAGGAAATGTGATCCCGACCCACCTTCATGGCGCCGAGGAAGAGACGGGTGGGGGAGGCGTCCGGTTCCAGTTCGGCAAGCTCATTGATGGTGGAAGCCTGGGAGATCGTCACATCGTTGAGCACACCCAGAGCACCGATGATGAAACCACAGAGCATCAGGCCGGTGACCGAGACCTCGGGCAGGTAGAGCAAGATGTGGAGATTCGACTCATCTCCCAGGCCCCGGAGATCAGTGGTGTCGATGGCCAGGGAAGCCAGGACCGCGGCGATACCTAAGGAGAGCAGGGTTCCGGCCAGGGCCGCGCAGGACTTCCAGTTGAAACCGTGGACCAGGAGCACCACCAGGAAGAGGATCGTGGAACCACCGACCACTGCCAAGGGCAGGGCCGGGCCACCGTGCACCAGGGCAGGCAGTAGGAACACCCCGAGGATCATCAACGTGATCACCAGACCGACCAGCGCCCGGACACCACGCAGGGCGGCGAAGAGGATGATCGCGGCGGCAATCAGCAGGCCCCACACCAGCAGGGCATTGCCACGCTGATAGTCGGTGAAACTGTAGGAGAGGGAACCATCCGCACCCAGGGACTCCATGAGGCGGATCTGATCACCCTCCTGCAGCTCTGGCTCACCGGGCTGACCATAGGTGATGAGCAGGGTGCGTTTGCCCTCATTCTCCCCACCCTGGATCTGGACGATGGCATTGTCGCAGGTCTGGTCCGGGGAGGTCATGGGCGCGGCTGGCATGATGTCGATGATTTTGCCGGTGACGGTGGACTGGCAGGCACCCTGGGTGACCGAGGTGACCTCAGCATTAACCTGGTTCTGGCCCAGGGAGAAGGTGTTGGCGAACTCCGGAGAGACAGCCGGTTCCTCATCCGGTGGCCACAGGGCAACCAGGCCGATGGTGGTGGCGATCCCGCAGAGGATCAGGAACCCCAGCAGAATCCTCCGCCAGAAAGTTGTGCTCCCCGATGCCGGGGCTGAGGTGGTGGACTTATCGGCGGCGAGGGCATGACGGCCCACGTCGACCTCCCTAATCAGTGATGGAACCAGTGGTGATGCCTGGTGCTGGCTGCACCGGGCTAAGGGAACCGAGCTTAATGGAGATCAAGGTGGGGACGTGGGTTGGCTGTGGGAGAAATCAGGGTGGGGGTGCGTATTCAATCCTGGATCAGATCACCTGGCCCGATCTGCGGAAACCCTGAACCCATATCCCCCAGTGCTGAGAAAACTGTACTCCCATCAGTTGGTGGCTGATTTCTCAGTCTCCGGGGAGCAATCCCAATGGCCTAGGATTGGGGCTGTTGGTTGCTTAGGTGAGGGTTTCGCCACCGCCATGGGATATCCCCGCAGGGAGATTCGCTTCTTACTCAGCAAGCGCGGGTATCAAGGAGACTGCATTGCTCTGAGAACGCAGAGGACAAGAGCGACGACATGACCACCGGGAATCCAATCGAGATGTTTATTATCGCCCGAAGCTCGGGCGATAGCGGGGCGGAAAGATTCTCGATGGAAATCCCGACCGGAGTGGCGGCCTGGGCTTGAGCGGGGGCGGTGGTGGCGCCGAGAACCAGGGTGGCGCTGGCGAGAGCAATCATGGCGTTACGGGTGAAAGTACGGAGCGGACGGGGCATGTGCTTCTCCTCGGGATGAATGCGATTTTCCTTAACCACCTGCTTACCTGAGTCCCTTTCGCATGTATAGGGCCCTGATGATTGGTGCTTTCAAAGCGGAGGTTGGGGAATCCTGGCTTTCACTGCCCGCCCAGGTTGGGGCACGGTCCTGCTGCCGCAGAAGAAAGTTGCAGGTGAACCGAAGAACGGGGAGTGCCTTCCCTCTGCAATCAGGGGGAGAACCGAGGGGATGGGCCAATTAACCCCGAGCCGCAAGTTCCCCCGATCAGGGGCAGGCGGGGAAAGTTCAAAGAAGAGCGTGGGATCCACCCGGGGGACGGAATCCACGGGGTGTTGGCGTTGCCCGGTCCGCGTCGGGGAACGCGAAGATGATGAAAAAGGGGTTGCCCGATCCGGGAGGGGAACCCCGCCGGTGCTGGAGGTCTGGGCGGGTAGGGCGCTGGCACCCCTCAACCCAGCTGAAACGCAGCGGCCGCAGCCAATGCCCCCACCGCATTCATGGCCCAGTGCAGGGCTATCGGGGCAAGGATGGACTGGGAACGGTACCGCAGCCAGGTGAAGACGGCGCCGGCGCAGGAGGTGGCGATCACCGCCAGTCCGATACCCACCCACTGGCCGAAGGTTCCGGTTCCCAACACCCCGCTCAATCCGGCATTTCCAGCGGTCAAATGCAACGAAGAAGCCACGTGCCAGAAACCGAAGAGCAGGGAACCTCCCATGAACACGGCCCTCATTCCGCCGAGTCTCTTGAGTGAACCATGCAGGACACCACGGAAGGCGAGCTCTTCGGGTAGCACGGTTTTCAGCGGAATGATCACCAGCGCGGCCAAGAGGGCCGTGCGAGTGGAGGCATAGGTTTCATTGAGGAAGAATTCCCTGGTCAGGGGGAGAGCAACTCCGACTGCTACTGCTGCGATGATCACCCCGGCAGCGACCCCGCCATAGACCAGCCCCCGTTTCAGGGAGGAAGGGGAAAGCCCGAGATCCCGCCAGCTCAGTCCCAGGGCTTTCGCCAAGCCGAGCAGTAGGAGAGCCCCCAGGGGAATGGTGTAGAACCAGGAGCCCAGAATGGTGAAGTGGGCTGTCAGGTTCAGTGTCGCCAAGGCCGCGATGACCGTGGCCAGGGTGGTGCCCTCCCGCCGCTGGGAGGGAGTGCCGGGGCGGTATTTAAAGCTCCGGAAGGCGCGGAACCGGGGCAGCGCGGAAGTCATGGCCGGCAGTATAGCGAGAGGGGCTGGCAACGCAATGAGAATTCCTGGGAAGAAGCCCCGGGAAGGTGGCCTCTTGGCCTAATTTCAGGCGGAAACCCATGTGAAAATAATTCGCAGGAGAACCAGGGGGTGCGTAAATTCATTGCCGACATAGGCGCGGGCATCATCGGAATTGGTGTGTGGGGCAGCCAGGCCGAGACCACAGAGCTTGACCCGGGGGATGCAGAACAGGCTTCCGCCAGCTCCTCGAGATCTTCTCGGGGCCTCAGAGGGGATGATCTGCTCATGGCAGGTCTTTCTTCGCCGCTGTCATCGGTGTAGTTGTGGCCGGCGGGGCCTGGGTAGTGCAATAGGGGCGGCTCCTGAATCCACTACCAGGGATTCTCCCTGCTCCGGCACACTGAGTTAGATCAGGGAGTGTTCTTAGTGCCGCGGCCACGATGAATGAACCCACCGAAGATATTCCACAGGGCGTAGATAAAGAGGAGTCCAGCGGCAACCGGAATCAACCACTGCCGAGTTTGTCCGGAGATTGCCTGATTCACCCATCCCAACCAGGGGATGGTATACCAGACGCTACCGACCACCTGGACAGCTTTCACCGGCTGCTCATCGGGAGTGTCATTGGCATCGCCTTGGGTGATGAAAGTGAGTTCCCCGTTCGTGCTCATTGAACGTGAGAGCACGCGGTGTGTGACCAGGGTGGGGTCATCGGAACGCAGCTGGTAGGTCAGTACTTGACCGACCTGAACCTCATCGGCAGGGGTGGGGCGAATGACCACCAGATCCCCGGGGGAATAAGAAGGCTCCATCGACCCGGATAGAACCGTCACTGGCATCCCGCCCACCACGGCCGGCACCCCGATCACCAGGACAGCCATCCCAAGCACTAGGGAGAGAATGCCGCCACAGAGTCCGGTCCATAGGTACTGCCAGATGGAGGATTCTTGAGGAGAGTTGTCCTCGGGGAGAACTGTCCGGGTTTGGGTGCCCCGGAACCGGGTGGGAAGTGCGCTCATGACAGATTCCGATCTTGATGTGGGAAAGGTGCTCGTGGTGGGGGTGCGCTTAGAGTCCGCAGCGCAGATGATTGCCCATGCCGCCACCCTGAGCGAGGAAGATATTCTGGCGTGTCGGGGTGGAGTTGCCCTGAGCGTTTAGTGCCACCACTTCGACCTGAGTGATATCCGGGTTGTGCTTCCCCCCGCTGTATTCGTCCAGGAAGACCGAGTTGAGCATCGTTTCCTGGAGGAGCTGGCCTCGTCGGTCAAAGACCTGGTAGCTGGTGGCTCCGGAAACTGGCATCCAGGACAATTCAACTCCCGAATTATGGGGATGATCGCCGACATCGGTGCACTGTAGATTGCTTACCGGGAGGGGCGGGGAAGCGATGGGCGTAGAGATGGTGTGCGTGAACTCATCACCGGCGGCGACAGCTGTCCACGCACTTGTGCCCAGGTGGGCGGTCAAGTTGGGTTTCATGATCAAGGTGCCTTTATCAATGCTGGCCAGCGGACCAGTGAAACGGGTTGCGGCGCATACTGTGGTGTCGGATTCTGGGAGTGCGGTCACTGCTGACAGCTCCAGGGAATCCGTGAAGGTACCGGAATAGATCCCGATGGGCGGGATGGTGTCGGAGCAGATCGGGCTCAGGGACTCCCAGACCGCCAGCTCGAACTGCGTGGGATCCAAATTTCCGGCGAGGGGGTCCAGCTCCAGGGAGTAACTCACCGGCACCGGATTAGGGTTGTGCAGGGTAAGGGCCACCGGCCGGGTGAAATCATGATTGTTGATTTCAGTATTGCCCAGCGCAACAGTTCCACTGATACCGGTGCTCAGCGTCCCTGCCTCGACTGAGGAGTGGACGGTGTCCTTGATGATCCACTCCGCGGTGGCCAGACCCGTTCCGCCGAGGGCAACTGCGAGAATCAACCCGAGAACGAGGGCGGTCCG